>CAZQNY010000014.1:0-44437 GCA_964594665.1 uncultured Bacteroidales bacterium | reverse complement strand
AAGTGTGGTACCTGTATGGAAAAATGTAAGTTTAACGCAATTGAATTAATCTAATTGGGGGGCTTAACAAATGGCAAATATCAAATTAACAATAGATAATAAAGTAATGGAAGTTCCTGCGGGAATTACCATTCTTGAGGCCGCAAGGCAAAATAATATTCATATCCCGACACTCTGTTATATGAGCCTGGGTGATATGAACATCGAAAACAAACCCGGTGGATGCCGTGTGTGTGTTGTTGAAGTAGAAGGAAGAAAAAACCTCGCTCCTTCATGTGCAACAAAAGTTGCTGAAGGCATGGTTGTCAGAACCAACACTGTCCGTGTTCTTAATGCACGTGCAACAGTCGTTGAACTGATCCTCTCCGATCACCCGGCTGACTGTCTGGTATGTGCGAAAAACGGTAACTGTGAGCTCCAGACTTTAGCTCAGGAACTCGGTATCCGTAAGATTACTTACCCCGGTGAGCAGTCTACATACCGCGAAGATACCTCTCCTTCTATCATCCGCGACGTTGACAAATGTATCATGTGCCGTCGTTGTGAGACAATGTGTAATGAAGTACAGACTGTTGGTGCGTTATCTGCAATCAACAGAGGTTTCGAGGCTGTGGTTGCTACTGCATTTGAACAGAACCTTGAGAAATCAACATGTACATACTGTGGTCAGTGTGTAGCTGTTTGTCCTACAGGTGCTCTTACAGAGGTAGATCATACACACCAGCTCATCCGTGATCTGGCAGATCCCAAGAAAACTGTTGTTGTACAAACTGCACCTGCAGTACGTGCTGCTCTTGGGGAAGAGTTTGGCAACGAACCCGGAACGCTCGTAACAGGTAAAATGGCTGCTGCTCTTCGTCGTTTAGGTTTTGATCATGTATTTGACACAGACTTTGCTGCTGACCTTACCATTATGGAAGAAGGCACCGAGCTTCTTGGCCGTCTGAATAAATTCCTGGCCGGCGACAAAGACGTACCATTGCCAATTCTCACTTCATGCTGCCCTGCATGGGTTAACTTCTTCGAGCACAATTTCCCGGAGATGCGTGATATTCCTTCAACAGCCCGTTCTCCCCAGCAGATGTTTGGCGCTATTGCCAAAACATACTTCGCTGATAAGATTGGCGTAGATCGCAAAGAGCTTGTTGTTGTTTCTATCATGCCTTGTCTGGCTAAAAAATATGAGTGTCAGAGAGAAGAATTCTCTACTGACGGTGATCCGGATGTAAACTATTCGATTACTACAAGAGAGCTTGCACATCTGATCAAGCAATCAAATATGGACTTTAATAATCTTCCTGACGAAGACTTCGACAATCCTCTTGGAGAGTCAACAGGTGCTGCAGTAATCTTTGGTACTACCGGTGGTGTTATCGAAGCGGCTACACGTACTGCCTATGAAGTACAGACAGGGAAAACTTTAGAGAATGTTGACTTTAAGGAACTTCGTGGTTTTGAAGGCATTCGTTCAGCAACTATTGATTTTGATGGTACACCTATCAATATCGGTATTGCCCATGGACTTGGTAATGCCCGCAAGCTGCTGGAGGGAATTAAAGACGGCTCCAATAAATTCCACGCAATTGAAATCATGGCCTGCCCTGGCGGCTGCATCGGCGGGGGAGGCCAACCTTTGCACCATGGCGACTCCAGCATCCTCAAAAAACGTATGGAAGCAATCTATACCGAAGACGAAATGAAGACGCTGCGTAAGTCACATGAGAATCCATATATCAAATCGCTCTACGAAGAGTTCCTCGGTGAACCACTTAGTGAAAAAGCACATCACCTGTTGCATACTCACTATTTCGACAAGAGTAAAAATGATATCTTCATTGACTAAGAAGCCATTGTTAAGTTTAACAAAGTAAAGGAGACAAAATTATGTCAAGCGTAAAAGTAAAACTCAAAAAAGCTGATATAGACAAACTCGCAGAAGTTTGTAAATCATTCAATAACGATCCCGGTGAGCTTATCAATGTGCTTCATAAAGCACAGGAGATCTTCGGCTACCTCCCGTCAGAGGTGCAGGAAGTGATCGCTCACGAACTAAATATGTCTGTTGCGAAAGTTTATGGTGTGGTAACATTCTATTCATTCTTCACCATGACTCCAAAAGGCAAATTCCCTATCTCTATCTGTACAGGTACAGCATGTTACGTACGTGGTGCGGAGAAAGTCCTCGCAGAATTCAAAAAAGAACTTCAAATTGAAGTTGGTGAAACAACTGCTGATGGCAAATTCTCTCTCTCATGCCTGCGTTGTGTAGGTGCATGTGGTCTTGCTCCCGTGGTATTAATCGGAGAAAAGACTTATGGACGTGTTGCCCCTGATGATGTTAAAGAGATCATTAAGGAATACAAGGAAATGTAATACATCCCGGGCGGTGCTTCTGTAACCGCCCATATACAGAAACCTGAAGAGTTTCTTACAGGTTTTCTCCTTAGTTTTGGTGGTTTTTGATCCCTGCCCTTCCCCGGGTAGGGACATTTTTTTATTTAATCCTTAGCTCCCAACCAGCCTCAAATACATGAATATATTTCTCCTTTTGAGGATAGTCCTGATAAAAATATCCAAAGAAAACGCTATTCCCTGATGGCAGGTTCCAGTCGATTGCGCCGCCATACTTAACTTTTGATACAGAAAATTCCGGGGCAGCAAAATAACATTCCAGAAAGAGCTCAGGATCCGCCTTCCAGTTCCGGATATTATAGGATATCTTTCCCTTGAGCCTTAAAGCCCTGCGATAATCAGGGATCTCTTCATATTCAGTATAATTACTATAGCGTGAACGCAACTGCACATCAAACCGCTTTATATCCTGCTTAAAAGTTATATCTGCAGAATATCTCAAGGTGTAACGGTCCGGTTCTTTGGTTATATCACTATTTAAACGGAAATTGGCGCCAAGCTCCAGAAATTTCCAAACATCATATTCCAGACTATAATCCAGAAGCCACTCAGCGGGTTCCTGCATACTCCGCAGATGGATCTCCGGTTTCAGCTCCATTTGCCAGTTACGGGCAAAATCCCACTTTACTCCTGCTGAATACCGTGCGTACCAACCCTGACTATATCCGGCAGCACCCATGAATATAAGGATTGCGATAAAAATCGTCCTCAGAATTCTCATTTAGCTTCCCTGTCTTTATTTTCATAAAAAATGTAAACATCTGCACTGTCACGCAGGAAATTAACATTTTTAATCACAAAACGGGTTATCGGCAGCCCGGTACGTGTGCGCAAATCCTCAAGCATTTCATCATAGCGCTCAGGAACGATCATTTCAATACGTTCATAGGTAATCCGCATGCGCTGCTCCTTGTTGAAAACTGAACTAACCTCCAGGAAATAAAGTAACCCGACAATAAACGCATTAGCAAACAAAAGTTCCACATAGCTCACTTTCTTATTTGCCAAAGCATTTACCACTGAAATACCAATAACCACAAAAAGGTAGGTCATCTCCTTTATGGGAATTGTCTCTGTCCGGTAGCGTAAAATACCAAAAACAGCAAAAAGGCCTAAAGCAAATCCCAGTTCAAGCTTAACATTGTTTAGCATAAAGCAGATAAGAAAGACGATCATACTTAATGCCAGAAATGAAAAGGAATAACTTTTTCCACGGCGTGAATTACGATACACATAGCGCACTAAAAAAACTACCACCACAAGGTTGAGCACGAGTCGTATCAACAGCTCAAAAAAATCTTTTGTATCAATCAGTTTGATATCAAATATTTTAGTAAGCAAAAAATCCGGAATAATGTTGAAAATTGTTGCTATCATAATCGGGACATAAGTTTATTTAATTTTAAAATACGCATCTTAAAACGGTTTCGTTTCAAATCAGGGTTTAAAATGGCTCTTCCAATACAGTATTTACTAAAACCTGTAGGATATATATGAATATTTTTCAGTGCTTTTTCAACAGGAGAATGGTGATCGGAAAACTCGTTCTTAACTTCAAGAATCACAACATTCTCAAAAGCAAACTTCTCTGACCTATTTGAAACAGAAAGGCTCCTATCAATTGTTATTCGCTCTTTAAAGTCTTTCCTGACAAGTGTAATCCGGTCAAAGTCACTTTCCATAACAACATCAAGTTCCTGCGCATTTCGATCCAGATTCTCATTAAGAAAATATAAATCACTATCCGTTATACCTGAAACAGATTGCTCAATTTTAATACGCTGCTTTGAGGTAATAAGCTTGTTGCTTTTTCTTTTAACTTCCAAAAACTGATCTCCACTTGCCGAATAGAAGCGCTTACGGACTTTAAAACGTGGGTAATTTTTATTATGATGTTTCAGATAACAACTATCATCATTAAAATCATAATAAAAGGTATGGTAATGATTTACAATTGTATTATTAATGGAAACAACGAAATAATCATTCCTGATATCATCAATAAGGTCGTGAATATCATTGTGATGCATCAGGTATTTCAGATCAGTACGGTTTTTAAAAACCACTGATCGTGCCTGCTCCAGCGTACAGATATTGAAGGAAGAAAATAAGTCAACCATGATGCTTTTTAAGGCTCACAAGATACAAAATTAGTTCATCAATTAAAATAAACTTCACCACACTTATCGAGAGAAAAACCTTTCGCAAACCACATACAGCAAAAAATCAAATGCAACAATTTTGCAAATACTGAGTTTACTGCATATGAAAACAAATATTCATATCCATATAGTGCTGCTGCTTTCTATTCCTCTTATATTTATAAAATATGCCTATAGCCAGTCAGAAAACACAAAGCTTTTTACAGGCGGGATGTTTATTCATATGGGATATATTACAAACGGGCGGGCAACAGCAAATATAAATGGTATCACAACAGGTTTGGGCGGGAAGCTGGCCTTTTATACAGGGCATCACTTCCGGATTGGCTCTGAGGGATATTCTTCCACATACAATTATGAAGATGGTAAAGGATTCTATAAGCTCGGCTGGGGTGGTATTGTTACAGAATACTACTACCGGAAAAACAACACTGCATTTAGTGTTGGGTTAACCACCGGAGGAGGAAGAGTTCAGGATTTGTATCTTACTCAAGGGCATACAACCGATAGAAATGAGGATACAGTTATCTATGAGAAGCAGTCTGTGCTTTTATTAACCCCATCAACAAGCATTGAATACCTGCTAAGTGAAAAAATCAGGCTTGCATGTAAGGTGGATTACATATTTTCACCTTCTGATAAGGATAAAACCGTAATCGCCTCAGGACCCCGTATTTATATAGGTGTACTTTTTTCACATTAATTTTCATATTTAATTTTTATATTGCACATATGTTCATTACTTTTGCATCCTTAAAGGAAAAAGGATAAAGTATGCCTCGTCCAAAGAATAATCGATATGTGGTAAAACCACCTCTTTTTGACCAGTTTAAACCCATTGGTGTAAGGCCTGATATGCTCAGGAATACAACCTTATCACTGGATGAATATGAGGCTATACGCCTTGCCGACCTTGAGGGATACTCACATGCTGACGCTGCCAGTGAAATGGAAATCAGCAGATCCACATTCAGCAGGCTTGTTGAAACAGCCCGTAAGAAGATGGCTACTTTTATCACTTCCGGTACATTTCTCACCATTGAGGGTGGAAATATTCATTTTCGGACAAACATCATTAAATGTACAGATTGCGGACATATGTTCAAAACCAACATAGGTTCAGAAATTGAACAGTGTCCGATGTGCCATAGTACAAACCTGCTCAATCTGGCAGGAGGGTTTGGACACGGGAAATGTTGCATAAAAGATAATACAAACGAAAAATAATTATAGATCATGAAAATTGCAGTACCTACAGCAAATAAAAAGCTTACGGCTCATTTCGGGCATTGCGAATTGTTCGCTATTGTTTATACTGATGGCAGTACAGTTACAAAAACTGAATACATAAACCCTCCGGTACACCAGCCGGGAGTATACCCGCGTTTTCTTGCCGACCAGGGTGTAGAGGTTATTATTGCCGGTGGCATGGGGCAAAAAGCACAGGATCTCTTTGCTGCCAATAACATTAAAGTATATATGGGGGTTAACACTGATGACCCTGAGAATTTGGTTCAACAATACCTGAGCCAGGAACTCAAGACAGGAGAAAACCAGTGTACACATTAGGTTTATGAAAAAAATCGCTATTGCAAGCGGAAAAGGGGGAACAGGAAAGACAACTGTGTCAGTAAACCTCGCGGCCATGTTATCAGAAAACCATAGTATTTTACTGTGCGACATGGATGTTGAAGAACCGGATGCCTCGCTATTTCTGAACCCTGTAATTGCGGAAGAAAAAATCACTTACCGACACACCCCACAGTGGGATGAGGAAAAATGCACCCTTTGCGGAAAGTGTCAGCAGAACTGTAATTTTAACGCAATTATACGACTGGCAGATCAAATAATGGTTTTCCCGGAGCTATGCCACAGCTGTTATGCCTGTTCGGAACTATGCCCTGAAGGCGCTTTGCCAATGGTTCAATCGGCAATGGGAAAGATTACAACCGGAAAATACAACAACCTGAAAACGGTTGAAGCAAGACTGAATGTTGGTGTTGAACAGGCAGTTCCTCTTATAGAACAGGCCCATGAATACATCGGGCAATTCGGCACGGATACCGAAATTGCGATCATTGACTCTCCTCCCGGTACCTCATGCCCCATGATTCATGCCGTTAAGGAGTGCGACTATGCTATTCTGGTTACAGAGCCAACACCTTTTGGTCTTCACGACCTGCGTCTGGCCGTAGAAACCACCCGGCAGCTTGGATTACCTTTTGGCGTAGTTATTAACAGAGGCGATGAAAACAATGACCTGATTACAGACTACTGCGAAGAAGAAAGCATCCATCTGCTGACCATAATTAGTCACGACAGAGATGTTGCAGAAACTTATGCCGGCGGAGGGTTAATTTATAATAAAGTAAAAGGCTTTCGGGAATCATTAAATAAATTGGCTGATCACCTGGAAAAAACGGTCTGCAGATGAAAGAAATTGTTGTAATATCAGGAAAAGGCGGAACCGGGAAAACTTCGGTTACAGCAGCATTTGCCCATCTTGCAGGTGAAAAGGCGATACTGGCTGATTGTGATGTTGATGCCTCAAACATGCATCTTGTTACACATCCGGAAATCATAAAAAAAGAGGCCTTTTTCAGCGGGGTAATTGCCAGTATAAACGCCAATGAGTGCATTGGCTGTGGCAGATGCATGGACGTGTGTCGGTTTAATGCTGTAAAACCACTGAATAATAAATATGCCATTGACAAAATCAACTGTGAAGGCTGCGGATACTGTGAAAAAATCTGCCCTGTAGAAGCTATTACCATGGAACCACAGAAATCCGGTGATGTTTATTATGGCAATACAGCATTGGCGGGAGGAATGGTATATGCCCATTTAGGGATTGGTGCTGAAAATTCAGGTAAACTCGTTGCCAGGGTTAAACAGGAAGCCGGTACAATGGCTGAAGAGAGAAAAAAAGATATTGTACTTGTGGATGGTTCCCCGGGAATAGGATGCCCCGTAGTATCCTCATTGTCAGGAGCTGCTTATGTTGTTGTAGTAACAGAGCCCAGCGTTTCAGGATTTCATGACCTGGACAGGGTTTTGGAGCTAATCAATAAGTTTCATTTACCTTCCGGGTGTCTGATCAATAAATACGACCTCAACGAAAAGATTTCCAATGACATTATAAAAACGCTCAATGAGAGGGGGGTAGCCTATCTTGGCGCTATACCATATGACTCAGATTTCACGAAAGCGATAAAACAAGGTGTTCCTGTCACAACACTCTCAAATGAATCAATTACCCACCCCATCGCAGAGGCCTGGGAGAAAATCATTGAACATATAAATAACTAACCATGAAAATTGCATTTACAACAAAAGGTACAGATATGAATGCGGAAATGGATCCGCGTTTTGGAAGAACAATGTATATTCTTGTATACGACACAGAGGCAAAAACTGCAGATGTAGTAGATAACAGAGATACTGCAAATGACAACCATGGCGCCGGCCCCAAAACAGCTCAACGCATGCTGGAAACCGGTGCAGAGGTACTAATAACCGGTAATGGCCCCGGAGGGAATGCAGCGACAGTGCTGCAGAGCAAAGGAATTGAAGTGTATGTGGGTGCCGCCGGGTTAACTGCAGAACAAGCCTTACAAAAATATATCGGCAACTCATTAACTCATTTTTAATATTCACACTATGAAAACAGATGTATTAGTAATCGGTAGTAGCGCTGCCGGACTTGTAGCGGCTACTACAGCAAAACGCGTTAACAAAGACAAATCAGTAACGGTAATCACAAAACAACCAAAAACCCTTATCCCTTGTGGTATCCCTTACATCTTTGGAACGGTTCACAGCAGTGATAAAGATATTCTTCCTGCAGAAAAAGCATTTGAAGCTGCTGGAGTAGATATCCTTCATGATGAAGTTCTTTCTATTAACTGCAAAGAGAAAACTGTTGAAGTAAAAAATGCCGGAACAGTAAGCTATGACAAACTTGTTCTGGGTACTGGTTCTACCCCTTACCACCCAACATGGCTCAAAGGTTCTGACCTGAAAAACGTTTTCGCTGTACCAAAAGATAAAGTTTATCTTGATGAGATGCAGAAGCAACTCGAAGGTATGAAAAAAATTATTGCCATTGGGGCTGGTTTCATTGGTGTTGAACTCTCTGACGAACTCAGAAAAGCAGGTAAAGAGGTTACTCTCGTTGAGAAACTTCCTCATATCCTTGGCCTTGCTTTTGACGAAGACATCTGCCTTCGTGCAGAAAAAATTCTTTCTGAAAGAGGTGTTAACATCATTACCGGTACGGGTGTAACAGAAATTGTTGGTACGGAAAAAGTAGAAGGTGTAAAACTTGAAAATGGTGAGACACTGGACGCTGATGCTGTTGTTCTCGCTATGGGATATCGCCCTAATGTAGAGTTGGCAAAACAGTGTAACATTCCATTGAACGAGCATGGCTCTATAATTGTGGATGAATATATGCGTACAGAGAGACCTGACATCTTTGCTGTTGGTGACTGTGCTGAGAAACGCGACTTCGTAACCCGTAAAACAAGCAAGGTTATGCTTGCATCAACTGCATGTGCTGAAGCACGTATTGCAGGGATGAACCTTTACAAATTATCAGCTATCAAAACATTCAGCGGTACCATTTCTATCTTTGCCACTGCACTTGGCGATACAGGCTTTGGCGTTGCCGGTCTTACTGAATCAGTAGCCCGTGCAGAAGGTTTTGATATTATTACCGGACAGTTTGAAGGCATTGACCGTCATCCCGGAACACTGGAAGACACTCATAAGCAGTATGTGAAGCTTATCATTGGAAAAGAATCCGGTGTTATCCTTGGTGGAGAGGTTGCAGGTGGATTATCTATCGGTGAACTCACCAACACCATTGGTATCATGATTCAAAACCGCATGAGCATTAACTCACTGCTTACGGCCCAAATAGGAACCCATCCATTACTTACTGCATCTCCGGCAGGCTATCCCCTGATCAAAGCTGCTGAGAATGCTGCAACAAAAATGTAATACTGTTCATAGTCTGAATCGTTTTGATTTGGAAGGGTCTGTCTTTTAGGCAGGCCTTTTTTATTTGAACACCAACAAAACATCAAGACAACTGTTATATTTAAAACGGAGGTCGTATGAAATCAAATATGGGTGCTATTGACAGAATTATCAGAATTGTTATCGTAATTGTTATCGCAATACTTTATTTTACTGAAGCTATAGAAGGCAGACTGGCACTGATTCTGGGAATTATTGCTGTTATTTTTGCCATTACAAGCTTTGTACGCTTTTGCCCGCTGTACTGGCTAATGGGAATAAAAACCTGTAAATCAAAAGATTAAGCAGGACCAAATTTTATTATCCATATTTTTTAAAAAAAATTCACAAACATGGTAGGGTAAATGGATAACTGTGCGGTGTACAGTAAAATGATATTCATCCATAAAAAAATTCTATCATGAAAAAATTATTTTTAGTATTCGGACTCATTGCAGTAACCACATTATTCTTTGCCTGTGAAAAAGAGGAAGATTCCGCCACGTCACAAACTGAAATGGAATCTCTTGAAAAAATAACAACAGCTGACGCAACAGTTGAAGCAGCCGTTGAGGAATTAGGCTATGAAGTAGACCTCTTTACAGGGGATGATAAAATGGTTCAGGCCATTGAAGACAATAACAATGAAATCCCTGCCCAGTATTTGGACAAAGGATATGGACGAAATATCCTGCATCAATGCCCGGACATCTCGATTGTTTCCGAACCGGGTGGATTCCCGAAAACCATTACCTTCAATTATGGCGACAGCACGATGCTCAACGGTGGGTTTATTGTTGCCGGTGTTGTTGAAATCTATATGTCTTCACCCCTTATTTTTGATGGTGCAGAGCGAACCGTAACATTCTCAAACTTTGTTTTTGATACCATTGGCATTAATGGCACACGTTCGAATGTATTTACAGGGGATTTTGTAAACTCACGAATGTATACTGTTACCAGTAATATGGCCTTCACCTTCCCGGATGAATCCACAATGACACGCCAGGAGAATCTGGTCACAGAGTGGGTCAGTGGCCTGGAGACTACATTCAATCCTCTTGACGATGTAATGGTTATTACAGGAGATATAACGATTACACATAATGAAACAGACGTCTACCTCAAGGAGATAACAGACCCACTAATGAAAAAAGGTGACTGTCGGTGGATTGTTCAGGGTATAATTGAATTCAGCAACAACGGGGTTTTGATTCTAACCATTGACTATGGTAACGGAGAGTGCGACGATATTGCAACCGTTGTTTATGAAGGCGAAGAGTATGAGATAACCATTGGTGGAAGGAAATGGAAGCACCGTGGATAAAGATTGACAGAAAACAGGGCAAGACACATTAACATTGCCCTGTTTTTAATATCTTTAACCCATAAAATCCGGAACATTGAGTGAAGATACCTTCAAATTGGTTTTCAATACATGGTTCGACCCGGTCAGGTCGTACATTTTGTATCGTTGCGGGGATCAGGAATTGGCAACAGATATAGCTCAGGAAGTATTTTTAAAACTCTGGGAAAAGAAATTCTACCTGAAAAAAGAAGCCATTCCGGCATTGATCTATAAAATTGCTGCCGACATGATTGTCAGCTCATACCGAAAAAAACAATCAGAGGCTAAATACAGGTTATCCCTTCAACCCCATTCATCTTCATTGACGCCGGAAGAACAGGTCACATTTCAGGAACTGACAAAAAAATATGAAGCAGCATTAACACAATTACCGGAGAACCAGCGCACTGTTTTTTTGATGTCGAGGATAGAATCGCTAAAATATTCAGAAATAGCATCAAGACTAGACATAAGCACAAAAGCCGTTGAAAAAAGAATGAGCGGTGCCCTTAACACCCTCCGTAAAGTATTACAGCCATGACACAGGATAAACCACATAACGACAACAGGCTTCAGGAGATAATGGATAACCACCTGGGTAGCGCCAGTGTAGCATGGAGTAAAAGCCGCGGGGAGGTTTGGAACGATCTTCAGAGTAAAGCAGCAAAAAAACGAACAAGTAAAAGAAGAATATATTTCACAACTTCGATTGCCGCTGCAATATTACTGCTGGCAGGGATTACATTATTTATGCGCCTTTACACTCAATCGGCATTTACGGATAACGGAGAGCACCTCCTTGTCAGTCTCCCGGATGGATCAGAAGTGGAATTAAATGCAGGGTCATCCATTTCATGGCATCCTTACTGGTGGAGGATCAACAGGGATGCTGACTTCGAAGGTGAAGGCTTTTTCATGGTCAAAAAGGGCAGTTCCTTTACCGTGGTTTCAGAAAAAGGCTCCACTACAGTGCTTGGAACATCCTTTAATATTTACGCCAGGGAAGAACAATACAAGGTAACCTGTTTTACAGGAAAAGTACGTGCTGAAGCTTCCGTAACAAACCAGCAAGTTGTAATTAACCCCGGTGAACAGGCCGTTTTGCAACCCAGCGGAACATTTCAACTACAGGCTGAAACTCCGGTCAGGGAAATTAGTGGATGGCGAAACTATATGTTCACATTCACAGGCACCGAACTCAGCGAGGTGTGGGAAGAAATCATGCGTCAATACAATATTACAATTGAATATACTGTCAACAGCCATCGCTATACTGGTTTCTTTTCCAAATCAATGGATGCGGAAACAGTCCTGGATTTGGTATGCAGGGCGTTTGGCTTTACCTTTGTAAAAACGAAGGCACGAACCTATGTTATATCTGAAAATGGCACGAATCAACAGAACTAATATCCTTCTGTTGCTTTCATTTTTTGTTTTTGCAGCGATTAATGCCCGTGGGCAGGAGATAACAATTGATGCTGACCGGCAACCACTGAACAAAGTGCTGATAGAAATTCGCAAGACCAGCGGTGTTCAGCTTTCATTTGACGACAATCTGCTGTCAACATACACAATTACCGATCACAATACATATAAGAATGCAATTGAGGCAATTGAATCCATTCTCTCTGAATTCCCTTTAAAAATGGAACAAAAAGGGATTGTTGTCCTAATCACCCCGGAAAGCAAACCTGTTGTTCAATACATCTATACAGGGATTATTAAAGACAGACGCACCGGAGAGCCTCTTCCCTACTCGCATGTGGTCGCCAATGGCAACAAAACAATAACAGACATCAATGGGAATTTCACGTTTAATACTACCGAACAAAGCATCAGCTTAAAAGCCTCTTATCTTGGGTATTACATCACCGATACGATTATAACGAAACCCGGCAGCTGTGTAATTGGCCTTGAACCATCGTTTATAGGATTAAAAATGGTTACCATAACAGACAGGCTTCTTGAAAAGGCAAGTCAGATCGGCCAGCAGGCCGGGATTATGCGGTTAAACAAAATGATTGGTTTTCATTTACCGGGAAATGCCGACAACAGCATCTACAACCTTATGAGGCTGCAGCCAGGCATCCTGGCCGCCGGCGAATCAAGCAACGACCTTATTATCAGGGGATCGTACGAAGGCCAGTCCAAAGTCATATTTGACGGTTTTACTGTTTTTGGTGTAAAAAACTATAATGACAATATCGGCGCAGTTAACCCACTTATTTCTAAAGATATAGAAGTATTAAAAAGCAGTTACGACGCAAAATACGGAGGTCGCGTTGGCGGCATTGTTAACATTACAGGCATTAATGGAAATACAAAAGATTTTTCGCTGCAAACAAATATCAACAACTTCACAATCAGTTCATTAGTAGAGATACCGCTCTTCAGGCAAAGTGCTTTGTCTCTGGCTTTTCGTCACACTTATTATAATCTTTATAATCCGGAAACCTATACGATATCAAGAAATTATGGCAACAGTGAAATACCTGTTGATATTAAAATTATTCCCAATTATGCATTCAGAGATATTAATGCCAAGTATTCCACACAAACAAAAACCGGAAACCTCTTCTATTTCAGCCTGTTTGGTGCCGGTGATAAATTTGGTTACAAGATAAATGAAGATTTAGGCACTAATAAAGCTTTTGAAAGAAGTGCTGATGAAGATAATCAGCAGCTGGGCTTTTCGCTTTACTATGGCAAAAACTGGAAGAAAGGCAACAGAAGCAGTATTCTCTTTTCATTTGGCAGTTTGGCCACCACCTGGAACGACAGTTACGATATTTACAACCAAATTACATTGGATACCATTTCCAAACAAGACTACACAACACATAACAGCATCAATGAGGCAACGGTTAAATTTGAAAACCAGATACAGGCAGGGCAAAACCACACACTGGAATTTGCCGCCGGTGTCGTTGCCAATGGTTCTGCTTTAAATACTGACAGTACCGGCACCAGGATAACAACAATTGAGAGCTCTTCATTAAGATTAACAAGCTATATTCAGGATAAAATTTCTATTGGCAGTCACCTCCTGTTTACTCCGGGATTACGAATAAATTATGCTTCATCCACAAACCGTTTTTATGCCGAGCCCAGGCTAACCGGTTCGTTTATCGCAAACGATGAAATCAGGCTAAACTTTGGCATTGGCAGGTATTATCAATACATTTCAAAGACACAAATGCTGGACGACAGCGGAAGAATAAGGTATTTCTGGATAACCTGTGATGGCAATTCCATTCCTGTAATCTCTTCCGATCATTATACTATAGGGCCAAATTACGCAATAACCGGATTTCAGGCCTCGGTTGAGTTTTTTTATAAAAAGACTGATGACATTTCGCGGTATATTCGAAACACCTCCAATGCTGATGAAGGAATCTACCTGGGTGATTCACATACTCTTGGCCTTGACATATATGTTCGTAAAGATTTTGGTCAACACTCAGCATGGGTTTCGTACACTCTTAGCCGAACCATGGAAAAATTCGAATACTTTGCACGACCGCTATACCGAAGGGCTGTCAATGACCAGCTTCATGAGGTAAAATCGGCACTGTTACTAAACTTCAAACCCTGGTACTTCAGTGCAAATTATGTTTATGGCAGTGGCGTTGCTTTACCTTTATATCTTGAAGCTGCCGGTTTAACGGAACAATTCTACAGCCGTATGGATATTGCAGGTACTTATTCCTTTCAGTTTAAAAAAATAAATATGGAGGCAGGAGTGTCCATTTTAAACCTCCTGAATACAAAAAATATAAAATATTCAAACTTTGAACGTATCGTTTACGGTCAAAATGAAAGCATCACTCTTTTCACTGAAGCCATTCCATTTACGCCTACACTGAATTTCAAAATCCAGCTGTAGCATATGACTGAAATATGCCATATTGACAGCAGAAAATTACCACATATTTATATATCTATATATTTATATAAATACTGACAATAAAGCAGTTCAGATTCAGTTTGCACCATAATTGCGTAGACTATCAATAAAATTAAAGACTAAATTGAATATGGAACTCGAAGTATTTTTTGAAGAAAATTTAAAGGTAAATGCCAAAATTGGTAACCAGATTGTAAAAACCGATCAACCAGTAAGAGCAGGAGGAGACGGCACAGCACCAGCTCCATTTGATCTTTTTCTTGCGTCACTTGGAACATGTGCCGGAATTTATGTTAAAGGATTTTGTCAACAGCGAGGTATACCAACTGATGATATAAAGATTATTCAAAAGCATCAATGGAATCCTGTTACACGTCTTATTGATAAAATCGATATGAAAGTTATTCTTCCGGAGGATTTCCCGGAGAAATACAAACCCATTGTATTAAAAGCCGTTGACCAGTGTGCTGTAAAAAAACATCTTGCCTCTCCTCCTGAATTTGCAGTTTCTACTACATAAAGCACGAATACAGCTATAAATAATCAGCCTTTGGTTTTCATAAATTATTATGGAAATTAAAGGCTTTTTAATTTTCCAATATTCCTCCCCATATCATTAAGAATTCTCCATAAAGTAGGTTTATACAAAAAATTTTATATATTTATGTTTTTAAGAGCTTGAACTTATTAATTGCCAAATCAGGATAACCATGGGGGAGAAAGATAATATTTCCAGAAGTGTCAACGACTGTACTGACAATAGTTTTAATCATGTGGATCCAAATTTATTTGACCAGTTTCAGGAATTAACCGACTCCGGATACTGGAATTATCATATAGATCATGGGAAATTATGTTTTTCATATCATGCAACAAAGATTCTTGGCATGGGAAACACGCCTAAAGAGATAAATCCCGCAGAGATATTCAAACATCTTGAACGGAAAGACTTTAATCGTATAAGAAAAATTATTCAGGAACATTCGTCCGATAAGGGTAAATTTAAATTTGAAACACGATTTTCACTCCATGGTAAAAAAACAAAGTGGATAGAGATAACTGCCATTATTCAGAAGAATAAAGGTGTTATAACATCAGGATATGGTTTTATGAAAGATATAACCATTAAAAAGCTTGGGGAGTTTTCAATATCTGAGAATGAAGCAAAATACAGAAAATTACTGGATGCCAGTGAGGATCTCATCTTTGAGTTTGATGAGGAGTTACGATTCACCTATTTCAATAATCAGCTACAGTCACATCTTGGTTATACCCTTCAGGAACTTATCGGGCAACACCTGACAACCATTATATTGGAAAAAGATCAGGAATTGGCATTTTCAACCATAAAAAAGGTAACGTTAAAAAAAGGAAAAATAAAAGAAATCATCCATTTACTGCATAAAGATGGAAGAGTAATAGCCTATGAAATACATGGTATAACATTTAGTGATCAGCAGAAGGTTGAACGAATAATGACTATCGCCCGAAATATTGACAGCAAAACAAGAGAAGCATACAATCTCAAAGAAAGTGAAGAGCGTTATAAGCTTTTGGCAGATTCCACCCAGGAAGCGATATTTATATCAGAATCAGGATACTGTATTGAAACAAATGAGAAAGCCTGTGAAATGTTTGGATATAAATATGAGGAGCTTATCGGTAGCTGGGGAACAGAAATCCTGGCTCCTGAGAGCCGGAAACAAGTGGATAAAAAAATGCGTAGTGGATACAGAGAACCTTACGAGGCAATCGCGTTGAAAAAAGACGGCACTCGCTTTCCGGTAATGTTTTTCACAGCAAAAGAAACCGAATACAAAGGGAAAAAAATCCGTTTAACAATTTGCAGAGATATTTCCAAAGAAAAAAAACTACAGAATGAGGTTATCCAGCAAAAACAAAACCTTGAAAAAGCTGAAATTGTTGCCAGTTTTGGTAACTGGGAGTTTCATCTTGAAAAAGGAATTGCAATAATATCAAGAGGTGCCAGGTTAATTTACGGGCTTAAGGAGGAAACAGAAGTATACAGCATAAATGATTTGCAAAACATACCGCTAAGAAAATATCGTATACCGCTTGACAATCAATTAAAAAACCTCATTAAAAAAGGTCAGAGTTATGATACAGAATTTGAGATAAAGCGGCCTTGTGACAACAGAATAGCCTATATTAAATCCATTGCAACCTACGATCAGGAAAGAGATGTGGTATTTGGTGTTATTCAGGAAATCACAAAGCAAAAGCAAAATGAACTGCAGTTACAGCAAACGCAGCAGGAGTTGATTATAAAAAACAACATCTCAAATAGCTTCCTTAAACACACTGAAAAACATTTTATCTCCTCAGTACTTACCATTCTCCAACAGGCATTTGATAGTTATTACGGGGCACTTGGATTTATAAACAAAGAGAGTAAGCTGGAGATTCCAGTTATTCATCGTGATTTATATGATACGGAAATTGAAAAAACGCTAATCCTTAAGAAGAGCCAATGGAGTGATATTTGGGGTGATGCATTGAAAACAGGGATGATTTTCCGCAACAATGAGTTAATAAAATTCCCCAATGGAACCAAATCAATAGGCTATGCAATTGCTGCTCCTATAATAAAGGAAAATGCAACTTTTGGGTGTCTCTTGCTGGCAAGGGATAAACATGCCTACACTGATGAAGAAGAGAACTTCCTTTTCCGTTTATCAAGCTATATTGCACCTTTATTAGATACCCGACTACAGGAGGATCACCGGAAGAAAGAGCTTATGGCTGCGAAAAATAAAGCAGAGGAAAGTGACAAGTTAAAATCCGCTTTTTTGGCCAATATGAGTCATGAAATCCGAACCCCGATGAATGGTATCATTGGTTTCTCGGAGATGATGCTTGACCCGGGCATTCCGGGAGAGCAGAAACAGGAGTTCACTTCTATTATTGTTGAAAGCAGCCGTCAACTCATGAATGTAGTTGATGATATTTTAGAAATCGCAAAACTCGAAAGCGGGAATATTGGGTATAACGAGTCTTCTTTTGATCTTAACCAACTCTTAGCAGATATACAAATCAAATACGACAGGAAAGTTGTCGAAAAGGGGTTGCGATACATAACAGAGAATACGATTGATGATGCCCATGCATCCATTCGTACCGATAAGGAAAAACTACTGCAGATACTGGAGAACCTTATTGATAATGCCATAAAATTCACTAAAAACGGAGATATTAAGGTTAGCTATCAGCTTAGAGGAAGCTTGCTTGAGTTTTCCATAAAAGACTCCGGCATTGGTATTCCTGCTGACCTGCATAATGCAATTTTCGAGCACTTCCGGCAGGCAGATCTCAACCTCACACGACGCTATGGTGGCACGGGCCTTGGGTTAGCCATCTCTAAAAGTCTTGTTAATTTCCTGGGGGGAGAGATATGGCTCACGAGTGTGCCTGATCACGGATCTACATTTTATTTTACGATTCCTTTTAATCCTCTTTCTGCAATGCCTCAAAAGAAGGATCGCATAAAAAAACGCACAATCCTGATTGTAGAAGATGATGAAATCTCAAAACGGTATTTTTCCAAAATTCTGGAAGATAAAAACATCCATATCATTTTTGCTGCAAATGGCGAGGAAGCGATCCGTATGGTCTCCCATAATCCATCCATATCATTGGTTTTTACAGAAATCCGATTACCGGTATTGGATGGCATTTCTGCGACAAAAAAGATTAAAACACTCCGATCTGATATTCATGTGATCATGGTAACAGCTTCAACAAGAGATGAAGATATGCGCAATGCCTATGAGGCAGGTTGCAGTAATTATTTTTCAAAACCCATCTCAAGAGCTAATCTTGATACCATCATAAATAAATATTTAAAATAATCAGAGTGGATTATCAAAAAACACATTGTTTATTTGCAAAAAAACAGACAGCGGATTATTATCATACTAAAATAAACTCTATATTTGTTCTTTAACGCACCGGAGCTTATTTAAAAGAACTATGACCATGATAATTAAATTATGGCCGGTTTTGCTCTTGTGTATAATTATCTTTCCTAAAAAGGAAGCTACAAGTCAAACCATAAGCCAAAAAAACGTATTACTCAAAGAAACGCAAATCCATTACGGCTCAGACCCAAAACTGGTTAACGGAAGTATATACGAACCCGAGCATCAAATCATCAACGGGCACCCCTGGTTTTATAGCGACCTGTGGCTTCCTGCTACCATTATCATTGGGTCTGTTCAGTATCAAAATCAAGAAGTTAAGTACGATATTCTATCAGATCTGATGGTATTGAATGCGCAAATGGATACGAAAAGAAAAACACCAATAATTTTAAACAATAGTATCACAGATTCCCTTCAAACGGCGGTAGTGCTTTTTATTAACCGGCGCAACCTTCCACCAGGGCCTGTCGAAAAACAATTTGTAGCAATGCCTTATCATGGGAAAGACACCATTGTAATAGAATACGCAAAACAGTATATTGCAACCTATTACAACAAACCCCCATTTGGAAAATACACATCAACACAACGTAAGGTATATCTTATCCGGCAGGGAAAATATATTGATATCTCCCGCAAGCGTGATATTCTTAATGCATTCAATGAAAAGAAGAAAGAGGTAAGAAAATTTATCAGGAATAATGGGATCCGGTTTTCAACCAATGGCATTCAAGAATACAAAGCAATAATGGAATATTACGAAAAATTTAACAAGTAAGCAGTTATGTTTAAATATTTTATTACAATTTTTATTATTCTGTTAACCATGTTCAATACCAATGCACAGGTAGTAAATCCGGTCATTGACAGCACATATAAACGGCAAAGTATCCCGGAATTCATTCAAAAAGTGAAAGCTGATTTTGATATAAATATATTTTATAATCCCGGGAAGATCCCAACAACCTCTATGCTGACCATTATTCCCGGGGAAACATTAATAGCAACGCTTAAAATAAATCTGGAGCCGTTGGGTTTAGCTGCGACACAGGATCACAGGAATAATATCTTTATCACAGCAACACCTGATTTTATTCCTGATATCAATACAAATACTATTCTGTCAGATTCAACGAATTCGAAATTTTCAGGACAAAAGCTTCAGACAATGCAATCCTATTCATCATTAAACTTCGAAGTAGGAGGCAAAGAAAATCACGACGGCAAAAAGGCTCTTCTAACCGGATACATTAACAAAGAAGAAGACTTGACACCCGTCATTGGAGGCACGATACAGGTTGAAGAAACCGGGGAAGTTACTACCACTGACCGGGACGGAATTTTCCGCATTGAGCTGAAACCTGGCAGGTATACTCTTGATGCCCAAAGTATGGAATGTGAACCCAGGAAAGTCGGTGTCACCATATATTCCGATGGAGAGATACATTTTTCTTTACCGGGAAGAATGGTTCTTCTGGATGAGGTAGTTATCCGGTCTGATCAATACCATAATGTTAGAAGCACAAAAATGGGATTTGAAAAGTTGTCGGTAAAAAGTATCCGTGAGATTCCTGTTGTTCTTGGTGAAAAAGACATCATTAAGGTAGCTATGTTACTTCCCGGAGTTCAGTCCGCAGGAGAAGGCGCATCGGGTTTTAATGTCAGAGGATCTCCTGCCGACCAGAACCTTTTCTATATCAGCAATATACCAGTATATAACACATCACATCTGTTTGGTTTTTTCTCAGCCTTTAACGCTGAAGCCATTAGTGAATTTTCATTATATAAAAGTGTTATTCCCAGCCAGTACGGAGGTCGTTTAGCTTCTGTTTTTGACATCACGACCCATCAGGGGCGCAATGACAAATTCAAACTCACTGGAGGCATCAGCCCGGTATCAGGGCAATTAATGGCAGAAGGCCCTATACAAAAATCAAAAAGCTCCTATATGCTCAGTGCCCGCTCAACCTATTCCGATTGGCTTTTAAATATGATCAAAAACCCGGAATTGCAAATGAGCGACGCTTCTTTCTCGGATGTCATGGCCAATATAACAACGCATATTAACCCTAACAACGAATTGCAGCTTGTTGGATACTACAGTCACGACAAAGCTATAATTGCCTCTGTTACAGACCATAAATACACCAACAACGGAGCATCCTTAAAGTGGGTTCATCGTTTTAACGGGCTTCATAAAGTGGATGTGTCTTTTGCCACCGGAGCGTACTATTTTTTAGAAAAAAACAGTGAACTGGATATTGCAGCATATAAGCAGGACTATAATTTTCGGCACAGTGAAGCCAGAATTGTCTTTGCCTGGCATCCTTTTGACAACCATACCTTTACCTATGGGGTCAACAGTATATTGTATCAGGTCAGTCGGGGTGATCTGCTTCCTCTCAACGAGCAATCGTTTGTGCAACCCAACACATTTGCACCTGAAAAAGGGCTGGAATCGGGATTATTCGTTAATGAAAACTGGGAAATCAACAAATACCTGGCTATAGATGCCGGGTTAAGGTTAAATGTCTATCATGTTCTGGGTCCGGGAAAAGTATATACTTATTTAGACAACATGCCCCGTGAGATTTTCACCATTAATGATACGATGCAGTTTAGCAATAATGAAGTCATTAAACATTACACCGCACCAGACTATCGGATAGGAATTAAATTTCAACCCACAAAAAACATCTCCATAAAAGCAGGCTATAACAGGTTGCATCAGTACTTGTTTCTTATGTCGAACACCATAGCCATTGCGCCCACAGCTATGTGGAAGCTCTGCGACTACAACATCAGGCCTATGACAGGAGATCAGTATTCGCTGGGAGTATATACTAACTTATTCCATGACGCCCTGGAATTTTCAGTTGAAGGCTATTACAAGACTTCCGCGAATGTTGTCGAATATGAGGATGGGGCTTCATTTTACAACACTACGATTCCGGAGACAGAGATCATACAGGGGACATTGGAATCAAAAGGGCTTGAGGTTATGCTCAAGAAGCCTGCGGGAAAGGTTTCAGGATGGATTAATTACACTTACAGCTCGGCAACGATCAATGGTACTGATCCATATACAGGGGAATTCATAAATTTCGGCAGCCCCTACCCTGCCAATTACGACAAACCACATGCGCTGAATCTGGTGGTAAATTATAAACCAAACCGAAGGGTTCGTATATCAGGAAATATTGTTTACAACACCGGAAGGCCAATAACACTTCCTACATCTGTATATTATATTAACGGACAACCCATCCTAAACTACAGCAACCGCAATGAATATCGCTTACCCGACTATTTCCGTGCTGACATGTCTGTTACGATTGAAGGAAACCTGTTATCAAAAAAACTGGCACACGGAACCTTCATTTTTTCTATTTATAATATAACCGGACGCAAAAACGCATATTCAGTATATTATAAATCACAGGAAGGCAAAATACAGGGATACAAAATGTCTGTGTTTGGTTCTCCGATTCCATCACTGACGTATAACTTCAAACTTGGAAATTATGCAAATTAAACCACTCACCATACTTTTTTTATTGCCATTGCTTTTCAATTCCTGTGTGGAAGAATACTGGCCGGAAATTGATAAATATGACAACATTCTTGTCGTTGACGGGATTATTCACAACGAAGCGGGGCCATATACCATAAAGCTGTCACGATCATCAAGGGTTGACAAGCCTGTTTATAATGGTGTAGCCCAGGCTACGGTAAAAATATTTGATGATACAGGCAGTGAGATTCTACTTACAGAACAAGAGCGTGGAACCTATCTTACTCCAGAAAATTTCAGAGCCTATGCGGGAAACAGTTATTACCTTTACATTAAAACGGTGCAGGGAGAGGAGTATGAAAGCACATTATCAACTCTTCCGGAATCAATAGGCATCGATACGGTATTTCACCAGATTGAATATCAGAATGACCCGCAATATTACTATGAAAAACCGGGCGTCCAGTTTTATGTCTCTACCCATGAAGCAGCATCAGACTCCACCTACATCTTATGGCAACTTACGGAAACATTTGAATATCATGCCGATCATTTGATCTACTATGTTTTTGAAGGATTTCTGAGAGAAATGTTGCATCGTGACAGTTTGCGGGTTTGTTACAGAACCCTCGATATCCCGCAAATATTTACACAAAACACCCTAACCTTACAAAATCCTGTTTTACAGAATATCCCTTTGAATTTCGTTGATACCGAAACTAAAAGGCTGCAGGCCAGATATAGTCTTCTGGTAAAACAGTACCACATTAACAGCAGCGATTACAATTATTGGAATAATCTAAAAAACATAAATAACAGCCAGGGTAGCTTGTATAGCACACAACCCTACCCTGTAAAAGGCAATATTCACAACATAAACAATCCGGAAGAACCTGTGCTGGGTAACTTCACTGTTGCCGGAGTAGATCATAAAAGAGTGTTTGTAACCAGACCCTCAGGAATCTCTTTTTATTATGGAGTTTGTGATATCAACGAAGGAGATATTGATGAGGTTCAGTATATTTACAGCTATCCTTCAGCCAGCTGGCCGGTATATCTGACAAAAGACGAATCGGGGGCTCTGGCATTAGTAAATCAGGTATGCATTGACTGCCAATTGGAAGGCGGGACAATCGAAAAGCCTGCATTCTGGTAATTTCAAATATTTTTACAATGAGAATTAGATACAATATAACATGCTTTTTTCTTTTGACATGTGCCTTTATATCAAAAGGACAACCATATGTTAACGAAGCACTCTTTCTGAGTACCGACAGAAATTATTATGTATGTGGCGAGGACATCCGTTTTTCTGCTTTTTTACCACAGGGATTAAGTAGTGTCATTTACATTGAATTTTATAATGAAGAAAATGCTTTTGTTCAGAAATCGGTTCTTGTAGAAAATAATTTCTGCTATGGTAAGCTATCTATTCCTGAAGATATTCCATCGGGGGATTATGCTATCAGGGCATACACTTGGCACCAGCAAAACCATTCTCACAATACCTTTGCCTCTGTTCCCCTAACCGTGATGAATCCTGATTACGGAATACCGGAATATGCAAATCTGCCGTCTGTTCCAAACAGTAAACATTCTGCTGCCATTACCATCACCACCGACAAATCCGGTTACTCAAACCGTGAAAAGGTTGTTTTTTCAGTAAAAACCAACGCTCTTTCCAACGATTCCATTATTGCAGCAAACCTTGTAGTGGTAAAAAAAGGTTTTACAAATACCACCTATAGCCTTTCGGGATCATCAACTGCTGATTCCGAAAACCATTACTTTCATTTTCCGGAAATTTCAGGGCCCGTTCTACACGGATTTGTACGGGGGGAGAAACGAAACAACAGAATCATCTATCTGGCAAAGACCGGAAAAAACTGTTATTTCCGAATCGGAGTATCTGATTCAACCGGATTATTTAATATCCCTTATGATCCATTTAATAATAAACAAACAATGTTTATTAATACAAACAATAACATCGGAATAGATTCAATTGTACTGGTTAACAACTTTTGCAATACGTATAATAAAATCAAACAAAACAAACCTCTCAGCAGAGAATCATGGCTTGATCTTATCAGAAACAAAAGTGTTAAAACAGAATATTATCACAACAAACAAAATCAGCCCGTAATTGAACGAAAGACGCTCCATATTCCCGGAGACCCTGCATACAGCGTTTGCACTGAAGATTATATTGAGTTAAGCTCTTTAAAAGAAATCTTCCAGGAAATCGTCCCTTATGTAAAAATAAGGGAAAAAGATTCAAAGCCGTCATTAGCAGTTCTTGACGACAGGCGCGATATTCTTTACAGTAATCCTGTGGTATTTCTCGACAATCTTCCTATTCATGATATTGCGGAACTTTTCACCATTCATCCAGGTAAAATCGACTCTATCGCAGTTATAAACAGGCCCTATGTATATGGATCACTTGTGCTGGACGGCATTATACAGATATATACAAACACTGACAATGCAGGAGGTTATAACTTCAAACTACCGGCAATGTTCTTTCTAAACCCTGCCACAGAAAAAATAATGGGTACAAAAAATGCCGATTATTCTTTTAACCAAAAGAAAAACTCACCACTGCCCGACTTCCGGACAGTTTTATATACAAAACCGGTTCTGGAGATCACAAAGGGAACTGCATCAGGTAGTTTTTACACTTCTGATGATACAGGTGAATATGAAATCACAATAACATACATGACAAAACAGGGCCATACCGGGCACACAAAATCGTTATTTACCGTGAAATAAAACAACAAAAATCATATCTTTGCAAAAAGCAGAATTATGAAACCAATCCTTCTCATACTTGAAAACCCGGGAAACGATTACGATAAATTTCTTTCCCAATTAGTAATGCTATATCCAAAGTATTCGATTCAAAAGACGGTTTGTAAGGAAGAGGAAAAATATGTTAAAGGGATTGTTCATGTAAAGAAAATACTTTCATCAGAAATTCTATCCCGGTTTTCGTCGTTAAAATTTATTGCTACCGCATTTACCGGGTATGATTCAGTAGATGCGGTCTACTGCAAAAAAAACGGCATTGTAGTGTACAATGTACCGGAATATTCTACCAATAGCGTGGCAGAGTTAACACTGGCTATGGCAATCACATGCCTCAGGAATATCCCTGAAAGTGTAAAAAACCTATCTCAGGGAGGGTGGGATAGTATACCGGGAAGAGAGCTTCACGGAAAAAAAGTTACAATCATCGGCACGGGAGCTACCGGTTGCAGGACTGCCGCCTTGTTTAAGGCCTTCGGATGTCATATAACAGGACATTCACGAAGTCAGCGCTCTGCATTTATTAAATTAGGTGGAAATTATGCTGCCGATCTTGTTTCTGCCTGCCGTAATGCGGATATTATTTCTATCCATATTCCCCTGAATGCTGAAACCAAAGGATTATTTAACGCAGAGATTCTCAGTACATTTAATAAAAAACCCATATTAATCAATACATCCAGAGGGGCTATTATTGACAGAGACAGCCTGCTGAATGCCCTTGACAAAAACACTATTTCTCGTACCGCCCTTGATGTGTTTGATACAGAGCCTCTTGCCAATGATGATATTTTCAGAAACCATCCCCGCATTTTTGCTACTCCGCATATTGCTTTTAAAACAGAGGAAGCATTAAGAAGAAAAGCGGATATAACAATCGAAAATATAAATGCATATCATGTGAATTCGGAACGAAACAGAGTAATCTGATCAAATCGATAAAATCCCCATGATTGTTACTAATGGCTGATTGTTGTTTCTATCATTTTCATATCTTAGCGAAAGCTAAAAACGGAAATTCACATAGAAACACATCTTTTTATGAATTCAACCTCAAACACTACCGAGTTATATCGAAAAAAAGGGATTCTCAGTTTTAAGTCGAGCCTGGGAAGAATGATGGTTTTTTCTTTAATGTTTTTTACATTTGTTCCTGTGACAATTCTGAGCATTGTGCTCTATCTGGATGGGAAAGAAGGCATTGATGAGGTAATTCACAATATTGTAATAAACAATGCGGAAACAAAATCTGACCATATAAGTACATTATTCACTGAGGCTGCAGATCAGATAAATACATTAGCTGCAGATGCCAAAGAGATACCCTTGTATATCGACCTTGCAAAATCGGCTCCGGAAGAGTACGGCAGGTTTCAGGAATACCTTGGAACGACAAAATATACCACCATTACCCAGGCACTAAAAAGCAAACATGCCTCAGCACTTGAACTATGTGCATACAAAAACATACTTTTTCTATCTCCCAAAGGGAGAATTTTATATGCTGCCAACGACAAAGGGTTGTCAGGAAGTGATCTGATTAAAGGCAAATATGCTTCAGCAACATTTGATCATACATTTTATAATGTTTTAAACACAAATAAACCACTTCTAACGGATGCCTTTGTTTTTGGATCAGAAAAAAAACTGTCATTGATGTTATTGAGAAGGGTCATCACCGACGAACAATTAATTGGAGTGCTGGCATTTCCAATACCTTTAGATGCCATAAACAAGCTCACCGCTGATCCTACCGGAATGGGCGAAACAGGTGAAGTATTTTTTATGGGCAGCGACCTAAAACTAAGATCACAAAGCCGTTTCAAATCCAGTGATAATATTTTATCCGAATCCATTACAATCCCGGCTGTGGAGTTGTATCAGAACGAAGATTTCTTAAAGGTTCTTGAATATAATGACAGTAATGAAGACATTCTTTATACAACATGCACGAAGTTACCGGTTCTTGACGAGCTGGGTCTCGAGTGGCCGCTGGTGCTTACAATTCATGCAAATGAAATTGATACTTTCTCAGGAATGATGAGGCAACACATGATTCTCATCATTATTGGTATTTTCCTGTTCACCATTGTTGTAAGTGTTGTCTATACAGATAAATTACTATATCCCATTTTACAACTAACCAATTGGGTAAAAAACATCAGTTTCGGAGATCTTTCTTTACATAAGGTAACACCGGTAAGTAAAGAATTTAAAAATATGGCCGCGAATGTTGAAAACCTCACAAATACCTTCCGCTCAATAAGCAAGGTATCTCAAGCCATATCAGTTGGCGATTACAGTCAATATATTGAAATCAAACATGAAAATGATAACCTCAGCAAATCAATAAACCAGATGAAGAGCAAGCTGGAAGAGGCTGCAAATATTCGTAACCGGCAAACATGGATAAAAGATGGTCAATCGGGGTTGAATGAAATTATGCGTGGGGACAAAGAGATTGAAGAAATCACCAAGGATATTATCACCTATTACACAAAATATCTTGATGCACAGGTTGGAGCACTGTATTTATATGATGATAAAGAAGACTCCCTTTATCTCACCAGCTCCTATGCATTTTCCCGCCGCAAGGGAGTAAAAGCAAAATATTCTATTGGAGAAGGGCTTGTAGGGCAATGCGGCAAGGAGAAAGAGCTCATACTGGTTTCTCCGGTTCCTGAAAATTACATTCATGTTGCATCAGGGCTTGGAGAGGCAGTACCAAATACAATCCTCGTTGCGCCAATTTTATTTGAAGATGAACTTATTGGCGTTATCGAAACAGGCACAATCCATGAATTTGACAGCAGAACAGAAGAGTTTGTCAGTACCTCGCTAAAAAGCATAGGTATCAGCCTTCACTCTGCTGAGTCAAGGGCAAAAGTTAAATCACTACTCATACAAACACAGGCTCAGGCTGACGAGCTGCGCAAACAGCAGGAAGAATTAAAACAGACAAACGAAGAGCTACAGGTACAGCAGGAAGAGCTCAGAGTGGCCAATGAAGAGCTTGAAGAACAGACCAAAGCCCTGAAAAAATCGGAACAGGAACTACAGGGTCAACAGGAAGAACTCAGGGTTATCAATGAAGAGCTGGAGGAAAAAACAAAATCCCTGGAATTACAGAAAAAGGATGTCCTGGACAAAAATATGGAGCTTGAGGTTGCCAGAGCAAATATTGAGCAAAAAGCCAAAGAACTTGAAGTCTCCAGTAAATATAAGTCTGAGTTCCTGGCAAATATGTCGCATGAACTGAGAACACCATTGAATAGTCTTTTAATCTTATCGCGCGATCTGGCAGATAATTCGGCCAAAAACCTGGAAGAGGATCAGGTAGAATCAGCAGAGATAATCTATAAATCAGGTAATGACCTTTTAACGCTGATTAATGAAATTCTGGATCTGTCAAAGATTGAATCCGGCAAAATGTCTCTAAACCTTTCTGATATTGATCTTCAGGATATTGTCAGCAGCATGAATATGCAGTTCAGACATGTAGCTGAAGAGAAAGGACTATATTTCAGATTTGATATTGCAGAAGATATACAGGGATCAATCACTACAGACCAGCAGCGTCTTGAACAGGTGTTAAAGAACCTGCTGTCAAATGCCATGAAATTCACGCATGATGGAGGAATAACCCTTCAGATAGCCAAACCATCGGCAGGGCTAAAACTGCATAATGAAAACCTTACAGGATCAAATGCCATTGCCATAAGCATTATTGATACCGGCATTGGCATCCCGAAAGAGAAACAGCTGGCTATCTTTGAAGCCTTCCAGCAAGTTGATGGATCCACAAGCCGAAAGTATGGTGGCACAGGACTAGGATTATCCATAAGCAGGGAGCTGGCAAAACTTCTTGGCGGTGAGATACATCTGGAATCAACAGCAGGGAAAGGCTCAACATTTACCCTGGTAATACCTTTGGAAGTTAATATTGAAGACGAAGAGTTAAAGGAAAAAGTTGAAATAAAACGTGCAGAGAACAAGGCAAAGTTCGAGATGAGGCAGGCGTCTCCGACAAAAATACATAAGGTTGAAGCCAGCAGCAAAAAAGAGAACAAACCCTTAACCCAGGCACAGGAAGAGAAAGTTAACGACGACAGGGAGAAGCTGGAAGAAGGAGACCGCATAATACTTATCATTGAAGATGACTACAACTTCGCCCATATTTTAGGAAAACAAAGCAGGGAAAAAGGATTTAAAAGTCTTATCGCTCTTTCAGGTGAAACGGGTATTAACCTTGCACGCGAATATATCCCTGATGCGATAATCCTTGACCTGAAGCTTCCCGGTATAAACGGCATCGATGTTCTGGATGTACTGAAAGATGACTCCAAAACCCGTCATATCCCCGTTCACATGATGTCGGCATATGAAGAAACCATCGATGCGATGAAAAAAGGTGCTATAGGGTATTTAATGAAGCCTCCAAAAAGCGATGAACTTGAAGAGGTTTTCAATAAGCTCGAGCACTACATTCAGCGTAAGATGAAGGATTTATTGCTTGTTGAGGATGACGAAAATATGCGTAAGAGCATAAAACTGGTTATTGGGGAAGGAGATGTAAAAATCAATGCAGTAGGGTCGGGAGCTGATGCCATAAAAGCACTGGAAGAAAAATCCTACGATTGCCTTGTCCTCGATCTCGGGTTACCGGATATGACCGGTTTTGAACTATTGAAAAAACTTGATGAACACGATATCGTTCAAGTACCACCGGTGATTGTGTATACCGGCAAGGAGCTAACAAGACAGGAGAATGAAATCCTGCAGAAATACACTGATACCATAATTATTAAAGGTGTTAAATCAGAAGAGCGCCTTTTAGATGAAACGGCTCTCTTTCTGCATCGTGTTGTGGATAACATGCCGCAAAAGCAGCGCAAAATGATCACCAACCTGCATGATAAAGATTCGCTGTTTACAAATAAAAAAATTCTTGTTGTAGACGATGATATGCGAAATGTCTTTGCCTTGAGTAAAATTCTTACAAATAAAGGCATGCAGGTAACAAAAGCTGTAAACGGAAAAATGGCGCTTGATATGATCGAGGATAATGGTGGATTTGACCTGGTTCTGATGGATATTATGATGCCTGAGATGGACGGATATGAAACAACCAAAAGACTTCGGGAGAATCCTAAATATCGGAATCTCCCGGTAATAGCACTAACAGCAAAAGCCATGAAAGATGACCGGCAGAAATGTATTGATGCCGGAGCAAATGATTATCTGGCAAAACCTGTGAATGTGGATAAATTACTCTCATTAATGCGCGTATGGCTATATCGGTAATTATTTGTACCTTTATATGCTTGAGAAATACAAAAAACACTGATTCGAAAAACACTAAACCTATATTTATTAATGAGTTCTAAACCTAAAATACTTCTTGTTGATGACAAATTCGAGAACCTTGTGGCACTGGAGAAAGTTCTTAGCGAATTTAACGTAGAATTTGTCAGAGCATTATCAGGCAATGAAGCACTTATGGAAACGTTTCTTCATGATTTTGCTCTTGCCATTGTTGATGTACAGATGCCGGAAATGGATGGCTATGAGGTTGTTGAGCTTATGCGCCAGGAAGAAAAAACGCGTCTTTTACCCGTGATATTTGTGTCAGCAATCTATAAAGAAGATTTTCACGTTATCAAGGGTATTGAAACCGGAGCTGTAGATTTTATTCCAAAACCTATTGTTCCGGCGATACTAAAAGGAAAAGTACAGGTATTTCTGGATCTTCATATTTACCGTACTCAGCTGGAAGAAAAAGTTGAGCAACGCACACTGGAACTAAAAAAATCAAACAAGAGGCTCAACGAAGAAATTCTGGAACGCCGTAAAGCGAATCATGTTGCCGAAAAAGCAAAGAAACGAGCTGAGGAAGCAGATCGTTTGAAATCAACCTTCCTGGCAAATATGAGCCATGAAATTCGTACTCCCATGAATGGCATTGTAGGAATGTCGGATATCCTGCGTACTACAGAACTGACGGATCAGCAAAAGGAATATCTCGACATCATTGAATCTTCAGGCAAAACTTTACTGGCAATAATCAATGATATTCTCGATCTCACTAAAATTGAATCAAACCAGATGGAACTGGAAAAGGTTAGCTTCGACCTTGTCAGTGAAATAAATACAACCATAAAGCTTCTGACATTAAAAGCACAGGAGAAAGGTATTAAATTAATAACCAATATTGAAGAGGGGCTTCCCTCTGAAGTAATTGGTGACCCTATCCGCGTGAAGCAAATTATCACGAACCTTCTTTCAAATGGGGTGAAATTCACAGAAAAAGGGAGTGTCTCGCTTTTCGTCTCCAAACTAAAAGAAAACAATGACAAGATATCCATGCTTTTTAAAGTAATAGACACAGGCATGGGAATTTCAAAATCCAGCATTGGGAATTTGTTTTCTGAATTCACCCAAACTGATGTAAGCATAACCAGAAAATATGGCGGAACAGGTTTAGGATTAGCTATTTGCAAGAAACTTACAACGTTAATGAATGGAGAAATTGGTGTTGACAGTGAGCAAGGAAAAGGTTCCACTTTCTGGTTTACTATTGAGTTTGAAAAGCATCTCCCCAAGAAAAAAATCCTTGAACCCACTCCACAGGAACCAATTAAAAGAAACATGAACATTCTCCTCGTCGAAGATAATGTCATAAACCAAAAAGTAGCAATATTCAACCTAAAACAACTCGGGCATACAGTTGAATTGGCTGAAAACGGGCTACAAGCTGTTGACAAAGTCAAAAAAAACGATTACGATGCAATATTAATGGATATAATGATGCCTGAAATGGATGGCATCGAAGCAACAAAAGCTATCAGAGCCTATGAAAATGAACAGGGTAAAGACAGAAGTGAAGGAATTCATATTATTGCAATGACGGCCAATGCGCTTAAAGGAGACCGTGAGAAGTACATTGAAAGCGGAATGGATGATTATATTAGCAAGCCATTCCAACAAATGGATTTAAAAAATGTTCTAGAGAATAACAGTGTACAATAATTCATGAACGAACACCGCCCGAAAATACTGATCGTTGACGATCGGCTTGAAAACCTTGTGGCCTTAGAGAAGCTCTTAGGTGGTTTTAATGTAGAATTTATCCGAGCCCTTTCAGGAAATGAAGCCATTACACTGACTTTCACACACACCTTTGCACTTGCTATTGTTGACATCCAGATGCCGGAAATGGATGGTTATGAAACCGTTGAACTTTTGCGACAGGAAGAGCAAACAAAACTCCTTCCTGTGATTTTTGTTTCCGCTATTTACAAAGACGATTATTATATTGTTAAAGGGATTGAAACCGGCGCAGTTGATTTTATTTCCAAACCCATTATCCCGGAAATACTCAAAGGGAAGGTAAAGGTATTTCTTGACCTCTACATGAAGAGTTACCAGCTGGAGAAATACAATAAAGAATTGTCGATGGCAAAGGAAAAAGCGGAGGCTGCCGTAAAAGCAAAATCACTTTTTCTCGCCAACATGAGTCATGAGATACGCACTCCCATGAATGGCATTGTAGGAATGACAGATATTATTGGTACTACAGTACTCTCGGATGAACAAAAAGAATTTGTTGATCTTATCCGGATATCAGGACAAAACCTTCTGGCAATAATAAATGACATCCTTGATTTTTCGAAAATCGAATCCGGGAAAATTGAGCTTGAGAACATCGAATTCATCCTTTCAGATCTTATTACAAGTTTAATTAAAGTATTGAATATTGCTGCCAAAGAAAAAGCACTTGGCCTTGAATATTCGATTTGTAGTGATGTTCCCAACTACCTTGTTGGTGATCCGGTAAGGCTGAAACAGATTCTTACCAACCTTTTGAACAATGCAATAAAATTCACACAACAGGGTACTGTAACCCTAAAAGTCTCGTTGGTGGAAGAGTCCACTAACAAAGCCCTGCTGAAATTTGAAGTGATAGACACAGGCATTGGTATTTCGAAAGAACAACAAAGCAAACTTTTCAAAGCCTTCAGTCAGACAGACAACAGCATTAGCAGAAAATACGGAGGCACAGGACTGGGTCTGGCCATTAGCCGGAACCTGGCACATATGATGGATGGTGATATTGGTGTAATCAGTGATAAAGGTAACGGCAGTAATTTTTGGTTTACAGCTTCACTTGAAATCCATCATGACAGAAAAGAAGAAGCACAACAACAAAAAAAAGAAAATCCAATTATAGCCCCCAATAAACCGCTGAAAATACTGCTTGCGGAAGATAATTTCATTAATCAAAAAGTAGCCCTGTTCGCTTTAAAAGAGTGCCCCGGCGAAATAGATACTGCTGAAAACGGAAAAATCGCAGTTGAAAAACACCAGAATAACGCATATGATATTATCCTAATGGATATTCAAATGCCTGTAATGGATGGTGTTAGTGCCACAAAAGCAATACGAGCATTTGAAAAACAGAATCCGCAGGTAAAGAAAGTAAAAATTGTTGCTTTAACAGCAAATGCCCTAAAAGGTGAACGAGAAAAACTATTATCCGAAGGGATGGATGAGTATTTATCTAAACCATTTAAGGCCAACGAATTACTTGAAACAATTACAAAAATCACACAGTAGGATCAGTGCGTATGGAAAACAATAAAACTCCGGAAATAACTCCGGAACAGATTGAGATAGAGGAGATAGAAACCGATAATTTACTGGAAGCGATATATCGAAAATACGGTTACGATTTTCGCAATTATGGGAAGGCGCACATCAAACGGCGCATATCACATCGCCTGGCAACGTCAGGACTGGACTCCATATCGGTAATGCAACATGTTGTACTTAGAGATGAATCGTTTTTTGAAACGCTACTCAGGGATCTATCCATAAATGTTACTGAAATGTTCAGGGATCCTGACTTTTATGCGGCAGTAAGAAAAGATGTTATTCCTGTTTTAAAGACATACCCGTTTATAAAAATATGGCATGCAGGGTGCTCAACAGGAGAGGAAGTATATAGTATGGCGATTCTGCTTCAGGAAGAAGGATTACTCGACAGGGTACAGGTATATGCCACAGACTTTAATCAGGTGGTACTTCAGACTGCCAGAGAGGGTATTTATTCCATCGACCGCATCAAGGAATACACCCAGAATTATCAAAAATCAGGTGGCAGGAAGTCGTTCTCTGATTACTATACGGCAAAATACAATTCTGTAATCATGGATAAGGAGTTAAAGAAGAATGTTGTCTTCGCCGACCACAACCTTGTTACAGACAGTGTCTTTGCAGAAGTAAACCTTATTATTTGCAGAAATGTATTAATATATTTCGATAAAGATCTTCAGGATAAGGTAATATCATTATTCGACGAAAGCCTTACCAAAGGAGGGGTTTTGTGTCTTGGAAGCAAAGAGAATCTTCGCTTTAATAAATCCTATACCAGATTTAAGCCCATTAACGAGAAGCAAAAAATTTATCAAAAGAAATACAAATAGCCATGCATCCAGGAGCTGTAGTTATAGGATCCTCAGCAGGTGGTATGGAAGCGCTGGCAGCGATTATTCCAAAGTTGCCTTCAACCTTTCCTGTACCCGTTATTGTGGTGCAGCACATTAGTCCTTTGTCGGAAAATTATATTGCAATATACCTCAACAGGCTAAGCAAGGTAACGGTAAAAGAGGCCGAAGAAAAGGAGCGCACGCAAAAAGGCACCGTATATATTGCCCCGCCCAACTATCATTTGTTGGCCGAACGGGATAAAACCTTATCGCTTGCCGTGTGTGAACGAGTAAGTTATGCGCGTCCGTCGATAGATGTATTATTTGAAACGGCAGCCGAAGCCTGGGGGCCATGGCTTACCGGTGTAATCCTTACAGGGGCTAATCATGATGGTGCTGCAGGAATGGAAGCCATACAAAAACACGGAGGAAACACCATTGTGCAGGATCCTGCCACAGCGGAAGTAGATGCCATGCCACTGGCTACGTTATCGAAGATCAAACCGACAAAAATACTGCCTTTGGATAAAATTGGTGACTGGCTGGCCAGGAACATAAAGTAAATGATTTACAAGAAGTTAAAACAATTTTCCAACCCACATACATTACATAATCAGGTAAACTGAAATTCCATGATTTTCATTTTTTGTACTACGGATGAGCAGACAGCTACCTGCAACAAATCAGGAAGAGTGAAAAGTTCCAGATGGCATGAAGGGCCTTTATCATCATGCACAGAAAACATTCCATTATCCTGTTTCGTGATGGTAAAACAGGATAGGCCATAGCTAATTCCTGTACCTAAAAATTTAAGGTACGCTTCTTTCAAGGTCCATAGCTGATAGAAAAGCTGGTTTCTGGATTCAGGTGAAGAGGCATTTTCCAGTAACTCAATTTCGTCAGCAGAAAAATAGCGATTCGCAACATTCATCCTCGCCGATCGGATAAATTCAACATCCACTCCTATATCATTATCAGAAACAGCCACGACGATAACATTCTTAGTATGTGATTTATTAAAAAACCAATTGACAGAACTTTTTAAAAACGGTTTCCCATATTCATTGGAATAATACTGCTGATCAGCAAAATGAATGGATGTATCCCTAAAGCATATTTCACGAACCATCACTTCACCAACAAGAGACTGCCAGGCTGAGAAAGGATTTTTACAGGAATAGTACTTTTCCAAAGCATCAACAAGCCGGTGTTTTTTTGCAAAAGACAAAAAACCACTTACACTATTTTCATCGACCTTAACATAATATACTGTTATCATTACAGCGATGTATTTTCATTCCACAGCTTAATGGCTTCTGCAACCTTATCCTCCATAGGTAAATTCCCATCGATCCAGTTAATAATAAAGCCTTTGCGTTGCATTCTCCGGTACCAGGTCATCTGTCGTTTTGCAAACTGATGAATCGCAATATTAAGCTTTCGGGTCATCTCTTCATAAGAAATCTGCCCCAGTAGATGCCAGGTAATAAACTTATATTCCAGCCCGTAATGTATAAGGCGCTCTGAGTCAACACCATTATCCAGCAGACGCTGAACTTCATCCACCATCCCTTCCTCCAGGCGTTGATTGAGGCGTTGTGTTATCCTGTCACGTACAATTTGTCGATCCAGCAGAACACCAATTATAACGGAGGGTATTTCAGGTTCCTGTTCAGAGGAGTTATGGGCGTAATAATCTTCAATTTCCAGGGCTCTTATCAGTCGTTCCCGTGTTTCAGTATCGGTATGATTGTGCAATTTTTTCATGGTAGCCAGTCTTTCACTAAGCTCATCCATACTTATTCCATCAAGCGATTTTCTAAAGGTTTTATTTGCCGGAACCGTTTCAAGGCGGTATTTCCCGAGCACCGCCTCGATATACATTCCGGTACCACCACATAGGATCACCTGTTTCCCCCGTTGAGAAATATCAGTATATGCACGATAAAAATCTCTTTTATATTCATAAACATTATACTCATAGCCGGGTTCTACAATATCAATCAAATGGTACGGCACTTTTACATTTTCAACAGCATAATCATCATAGTCCTTCCCCGTACCAAGATCCATACCTTTATACACCTGCCTCGAATCAGCGCTGATTATCTCTGCATTGGCATGTGCAGCAATTGCAGCAGCAAAAGCTGTTTTTCCGGTTGCGGTAGGTCCAAGAATTGTAAGCATCATAATCCGATTGTTTCATCGTGTTTTTTCCGGTGCTCCAGTTCATCAAAATACATCATATCACGAATAGCATTCAGATGAGCTATTTCAGCGTACTGAAAACCGGTATCAGGAACAAAGGTAGCGTATTTTTTTTGCAGAAATGCGTTAAGTGTATTCAATTCTTCAACCCTTTGGTTCAGGTATCTGTGACGCATATACTGCCTTATTCTCAGTCCGTCAACTTTCTGCATACATGCTTGAATAAAATGCGCTTTTGTTTTATAGTTTTTTCTTAAAGGATGCCAGAGGTCATTCGTTTTAAATACTGTTTTTAAGAACGATGACATCGGCGTTTCTACATCATGATAATAAAGATCAGAAAAAGCATCAAAGGTCTCTTTTACTTCATCAAAAAGAGATTCAGGGTAAAAGGGATAACCTGACCAGTCACCATTAACGCCTTTTACCATGGCAGGTCCGGTACCAATAGGTACTCTTTCAGAAAATCTTGCTTCCGGGAAAACAGATATTTCGCAAAAATCGAGTACTGCTCCTGATTTTGCCAGTTTCTGTAACATATAAAAATCTTCACCACCGGCATGGGGCGTCATACCGCCAACCCTTCGATAGGCTCCTGCACGTATAGCCATGGCACTACCCAGCGCAGTACGGGCATACGGTAATTGCCTTAAATACATATTAAGCGCATAATAACGCATATAAATCTCATATCGCAGTATTGACCGGGCAGTTTTGTCATCGTCAGGTAACGGATGATAATAGGGAATTGAAAGAGCCAGAGCTTCAGGATGTTGACTGAGTCTATCAACAACTTTAGCAAAATAATCCGTGTCATATGATGTATCTGCATCCATCGACAGAATAATATCCTGTGAATCTGCTTCGCAAAGAATACTATCCATAAGAATTTTCCTGGCCATCCCAACACCTGTCTTTTTACCGCGCAGGCCATTCCCCGGTGAAGAATTATCAATAACCACAAATTCACCAGACTCTATATCAGATAAAAATTGCAGTGTCTTTGTATTTTCATCAATCACACTGGTATAATCAGGATCATTATGCCATTTTTCAGGCTGATTCACACACACCCATAAGGTTTTATCCGGATAACCGGATTTACAAAAAATATCAACAGCCTTTGCGATTTGCTCCCATTCTGCCATAACAGGCAGTGCGACATGTAAATGAGGTAACATAGGGTGCAAAGCTAAAAAAATTGTACTTTCGGACTAAGAACAACACTTGAAACCTATGCAAACTTTAAATTTTATCAATAGGTATAGCCGAAAAATACTTATGACAATTATCGTAGCTACTCAACTACTAATTCCTACTTTTCTATATGGACAGCAATCAACAGAGAACAGAATATCTTCAGATTGGTTACCCCAAACATCCACAACCTATCATTGGGTTAATACCGATCCGGGAGGGTGGAAAGAGGATTACCACTACCATTTATATTATACCGGGGATGGTCTCCCGGCGTGCCATTATCAGATAAAGGCCGAAACAGGGGATACACTATTTCGGGTAACTATTGATTATACAACCAATGATATTTCCACAAAGCAGGAGCGAACAACGACATATCAATACACAGGTGAAGGTCAATACAATCCCGTTTCAATGCACATAGAAACACAAAACATATTCCGGGATGTATTGGAAGATGCATTATATGTGTGGCATCCCGATTATGCCTGGATTCAACAAAACGGCATAAAAAAAGATTATATCTACAGTAGCGACGGGCAATACATCCGCATTTTAACACAGGAATACAACAATGAAATCAACCGGTATGAAAACAGTGAGCGGGAAGTATTTTACTATACTTTAAATGGATTGGAGACCTGGTTAAAACAGCTATGGAACAAAACCACAGATTCATGGAAGAACCGTGACCGAATAGATGCCATATACGGTTCACAAGCACCGGACACCCTTATATACAGGACATTTCTGGATTCTACATGGAAAATTCAATCCGTAAAAGGGGGAATTATTTGGGAAAGCTACACAAATTATATCACAGATTACAAATTTACCTCATACGACATACTGTATTTAATAAATGATCAGTTAATACCTTATTACAGATATGAATATGATTATTTAAACAATGGAGGTTCGATTAAAACCGGATACCGGTATAATTCGGGGAATCAGGAATACATGACACGGATAACACAAACCTTTAACACCTACAATCTGCCTCAGGAGACCCACAGTGAAACATGGGATCAACAGTGGATAACGACCTACAGGCTACGTAACACCTATACCTATGACGGGGATAAGCTCATGGATCAAATTTCAGAGAATTACAATACTGAATTCAATATATGGAACCCTCTTACCAGGGTAGAATACAGTGATTATTCAATGACATCAATTACTAAAAACTCAGAATACGGGGTTCAGCTATTTCCAAATCCAACAACAGATAAAATAAATCTGGTATTCTCTGTTAATAATCAAACAATTGATTACTACGAGATAAACAGTTTATCCGGACAACAACAAATGTATAGCGGATCGGTTGCCACAACCGGGGAATGTGAAATCTGTGTTAACGATTTACAGCCCGGGTTGTACATCCTTGATGTTCAATGTGGTCCTCCCACATATTGTCATTACCGCTTCAATTTCATAAAGCGATAATTCAAGCCACAATGGAAGTCATGATAAAAGGAAGGAGTGGCTCTTACTGAAAATCCTCGCAGGCGGAGTGCCTTGCAAAGGTATCAATGGTATAACGAATCGTAAATTCATGACTTCCAACACTATATGATTTTACTTCACCAAGATAGGTGTCGTAGGAATATCCAAAGGACAAATTATTATTTGTTTTTATTTGCATTAAAAAGACTACAGAGTTAACATTTGATCGGTAAGAAACACCCATATCCAAATGTTCATTATAATTAGCCATCAGGTTAAGATCAAAATAAAGGTCTTGATTTTCAACCCACTTAAAAAGAACACTGGGTTCAAGTTTCCAATATTCGTTCAACTGATATTTTTTACCTGAATAGAGGTAGAAATGGCGAGCTAATGATTCATAGATGGTATTCCATCGTTCAGTAACATCAACAAAAATAATCTCAAAGAGGTGTTTGCTGGATGCGCCGATATAAAAATCTTTTGTATAATAATAAACACCAAAATTGGCATCCGGAAGGATATCATTGTAGGATTGAGTAAACAATACAGGGTCGTCGGATATCTCCATATCCAGGTTATTCCAATCGATATGATGCTGATATACACCCCCCTGAATACCAAAAGCTAGAATACCCTTACCTGTTTCAACGCTATAAGAATAACTGCCCATAACCCCATAATCGTTGGTAGCGCCAAGGTTATCACTAAAAACATACATACCGAGGCCAACTTTTTTCTTCTTTGTAGGGAAATGTGTGCTGAAGGTCATGGTATTGGGTGCACCATCAATGCCAACCCACTGGTGACGGTCGATTAATGTTGCGTTGAGAACACCTTCAGCACCTGCATATGCAGGGTTAAGAATAAAATAATTATGCATATACTGGTTATACAGCGCATCGTGTTGGCTGTATAATACACCAAAAGTGCTAAATAGCAAAGCTGCCAGTATAGTTAAACGTTTCAGCATGAAGTGTATCTTTTGATACGATTCGTTATATCACCCGAAAAGGCAAATGCCGTTCCAGACCTTTACAAAATCACATCCAGCCGGACTACATCCAACTGATTACCATTTACTTACACCACACACTCATACTGATATACGTAATTTTAATAATATTTATATGACTATATATTCAGGAATCCGCATATACTAACGCACAATCGTGTGAAAGTATCATCGGTGCAGGTACACCCATCCTTTGAGAACAGGACCACCTTGTAGTTTTAAAATGTAGTAATAGTCACCATTAACCAGAGGAGAACCACTGTTATTGGTGCCATCCCATACATTACTTCTATTGTTGTAGTTACGAATCGTGCGGACTAACTCGCCCCAACGATTCATAATGAGCACTTCATTTTCCGGGTATTGCCAAATACCCTCAATCTTCCAGGTATCATTGATACCATCTCCGTTTGGAGTTAAGGCATTATAAACATGCAAATCAAACTCCGGATAGTCAACATACGAGATCGTAATAAAAATAGTTGCAGTATCACATAAAACAGGGAACCCATCATCACAAATAACATATGTAAGTACTTCTTCTCCAACATATCCCATAAATGGAGAATAAGTCACTTCATTCGCAGTTTGCATTACGGAGCCATTAAATGGTGTTTGCAGGCTTGAAATAGAAATAATATCTCCATCCGGATCTGTATCATTTTCCATTGGGAAAAGGCTAACCGGAATATTCATATCCGTAGAGATATAATCATCTGTTGCAACAGGAGGATGATTCACCGGATACACAACTACCGTTACTGTGGCGATATCATCAAAGCCTGAAGTATTTTCAAAACGATAAATAAATTCATCCGTTCCGGAGAAACCCTGATCAGGATAATATGCAAACATGGAGTCAGCAGCATTTAACATTGCCTGGCCATGTTGCGGTTCGACAACAACAGATAGAGAATTAAGAGAATAATCTGTAGTACAGAATAGATCATTTCTTACCACAGGAATATCCACAGCTACATCTTCATTGGTTTCTGCATAGTCATCAATAGCTACTACTTCACTTCTCACGATTACAGTACAGGAGCATTCATTAATATTACCATGAATATCAATCAAAGTCCAGTTAACAACCGTTTCACCCAACGGATATACACCACTGGCATCACTTGTTCCTGTTCTGTCGTTATATACGAACTCAATACCACAGTTGTCATATATCATTGGCATCGCTACATCAACATTCGCTTCACACTGTTCCGGAGATGGAGTCAGGATATAGTCTCCGGGACAGATAAGATCCGGAGGTTCAATATCAATTACAGTAACCGACATATTACAGGAATCAACATTTCCAAACTCATCTTTAACATACCAGTTGACAATAGTAGTACCAACGGGGTAATAATCCGATGCATCATTGGTCAAGTTATAGTCATTCCAAACAACGTAAGAATTATCACAAATAACCTGTGGAATCGGAATAATCACTTCCGCGCCACAGAATGATGAATCATTGAATACCTCAATATCTTCAGGACAAATAATCTGTGGCGGTTCGGTGAGCAGTATACTGCTTGTGGCTTGACATCCATTTGCATCTGTAACGGTTACGGAATAGGTTCCAGCGGCAAGATCTGTAGCCGTGGAGGTAGTTTGTGCCAATGCATCATCCCATAAGTAGGTGTATAGCTCCGTACCACCTGTAACTGTAGCTGTGGCAGTGCCATCGGTACCTCCAATTGTAGTGGGGTTGGTGCCGGTGACAACAACAATAAGTTCTTCCGGCTCGGTAATGGTGATGCTTGCACTTGCCTCCGTATACTCTGAATCGGTTACTGTTACGGTATAAGTACCCGCTAAAAGGCCGGTTGCCGTTGCAGTAGTCTGGGCTGCAGGATCATCCCACAGATATATATAAGGTGGTATACCGCCCGTTGCCGTTGCAGTAGCCTGTCCATCGTTGCCACCAAAACAGAATACATGCTGGTCTGCCATTGCAGTTACAGCAAGCTCAGGAAGAGGATCGGTAAGGATGACAGTACCCGTAGTTTCACATCCGTTTGCATCCGTAACAGTTACGGTATAGGTGCCTTCTGCAAGATCACTGGCAGTGGAAGTAGTTTGTAACAATGGATCATCCCAAAGGTAAGAGTAAGGCTCAGTGCCGCCGGTAACTGTTGCGGTTGCTGTTCCATCGGTGCCTCCAATAGTGGTCGGGTCGGTGCCCGTGACTACTACAATAAGTTCTTCAGGCTGTGTAATAATGACCGTCGCTGTCACTTCAGTGTTTTCGGCATCGGTTACCGTTACCGTATAGGTGCCCGCTACCAGACCGGTGGCCGTTGCCGTAGTCTGGGCTGCCGGGTCATCCCACAGATATATATAAGGTGGTACACCGCCCGTTGCTGTTGCAGTGGCCCGACCATCGTTGCCACCATAACAGAATACATGCTGGTTTACTGCAGCTGTTACAGCAAGTTCAGGAAGAGGATCGGTAAGGCTGACAGTACCCGTAGTTTCACAACCATTTGCATCTGTAACAGTTACGGTATAGGTGCCCTCGGTAAGATCTGAAGCTGTGGAAGTGGTTTGGGCTAATGCATCATCCCATAAATAGGTATATGGTTCCGTCCCACCTGAAACTGCAGCCGTTGCAGTACCGTCATTACCTCCAATAGTGGTGGGGTCGGTACCTGTAACAAATACAACAAGTAAATCTGGCTCTGTAATAGTAATCGTTGAACTGGCCTCCGTATTCTCTGAATCGGTTACCGTTACCGCATATGTACCTGCATAAAGGCTGGTTGCCGTTGCTGTGGACTGAGCTGCCGGGTCATCCCACAGATAGTTATAAGGTGGTACACCGCCCGTAGCTGTCGCAGTGGCCTGACCATCGTTACCACCATAGCAGAATACGTTCTGATCTACAATTGCTGTAACGGCAAGGTCAGCAACAGGATCGGTAAGGGTGATGGTACTCAGAGTTTCACATCCGTTTGCATCTGTAACAATTACTGTATAAGTGCCTTCTGCAAGATCACTGGCCGTGGATGTGGTTTGTGCCAATGGATCATCCCACAGGTAGGTGTATGGTACAGTACCACCTGAAACTGTGGCGGTGGCGGTTCCATCAGTGCCTCCAATAGTGGTCGGGTCGGTGCCTGTAACATTTACTATTAATAATTCTGGTTGTATGATTGTAATGGTGGAACTGGCTTCCGTGTTCTCTGAATCGGTTACCGTTACCGTATATGTACCTGCATAAAGGCTGCTTGCCGTTGCTGTGGACTGAGCTGCAGGATCATCCCACAGATACGTATAAGGAGGTACACCGCCTGTTGCTGTAACAGTGGCCTGACCATCGTTGCCGCCATAACAGAATACATTCTGATCTACAATAGCAGTAACCACAAGTTCAGGGACAGGATCTGTCAGTATGGTGGTACCCACAGTTTCACATCCGTTTGCATCCGTGACGATTACTGTATAGGTACCCGCTGCCAGATCACTGGCAGTGGAAGTAGTTTGCAACAATGGATCATCCCAAAGGTAGGTGTATGGCGCAGTGCCGCCGGTAGCTGTTGCTGTTGCGGTTCCGTCGGTGCCTCCAACAGTGGTCGGGTCGGTGCCCGTAACATTTACAACCAGTAATTCAGGTTGTGTGATTGTAATGGTTGAACTTACTTCCGTGTTTTCCGTGTCGGTTACCGTTACCGTATATGTACCTGCATAAAGGCTGCTTGCCGTTGCTGTGGACTGAGCTGCAGGATCATCCCACAGATACGTATAAGGTGGAACACCTCCTGTTGCTGTAGCAGTGGCCTGACCATCATTGCCGCCATAACAGAATACATTCTGATCAACAATAGCAGTTACAGCAAGTTCGGGTATAGGATCAGTCAGAATGATGGTTCCATCAGTCTCACATCCATTGGCATCTGTAACGGTTACTGTATAAATTCCCTCAGTAAGATCAGAAGCGGTAGCCGTGGT
>CAZQNY010000013.1:0-45334 GCA_964594665.1 uncultured Bacteroidales bacterium | reverse complement strand
GTAACATCATAGTCACCGTTTTGGCTCCATGAGATGGCCGTTGGGTTTTGTTCGGTGGATGTTGCCGGTGAGGCACCGTCGAAGGTCCATAACCATTGAGAAGGTATATTTTCCGAGAGGTCGAAGAAATTCACTTCGTCACCTTCCACAACATTCACTGCCGAAGCTTCAAATGCCGCCACCGGAGCCGTTCCCACGGTAATATATCCGGTTTTCACTTCGGTATCTTCGTTATACGGTCCGGAGACAGTCAATGAGACTTCAAATTCGCCGGGGTTAAAATAGGCCACCTCCGGGACGGTTTGCTCATACCACTCCTCCGGGAAACCGCCTTCAAAATACCAGTACCACGACTGGAGGTCGTCGCCGGTGGATTCGTCGGTAAAGAGCACAGCGCCTGCCGGAGCAACAGCGGTTTCATTGGCTGAAAACTGTGCATCAGCAGGATTTACAACGGTAATAAAATCCACCTTCGTTGTATCACCTGTTCCAGTGCTGCCTTCCACTGCTAATGTTACATCATACGTTCCGGGAGTCTGGTACGTTACCAGCGGATTTTGATCATTGGAAGTTTCCGGATCGCCACCTTCAAAGGTCCATGCCCATGAATCCATATCGCCGGGGGTAATATCGGTAAACTGTATAGCACCGCCGGGGAGTGTTTTGGCCGTATCGACTGTAAAATCGGGTTGTGGAGCACCCAAAACAGTGATATATTCCACTTTTAGCTCGGTATCGCTGCCGTATTCATTGGTAACGGTAAGCTCTACATTATAGATTCCCTCCTCATTGTAAGTTATGAGCGGAGGATTGGAGTTATGCGACTGGAAAGGGCTGCCGCCGGGAAACTTCCATACCTGGCTGGTGGGATCGCCGGTAGAGAGGTTCTGAAAATCCACCTGTCCGCCAACTGGAACAACCGTGACATCAGAGGTGAATTCTGCCTCCGGGAGATCGCCGACAACAATAAAATCCGTTTTCGTTTCTGTATCAGAGCCAAAGGTATTGGAGATGGTAAGGGTAACATCAAAAGTACCATAGTTGTTGTAGGTAACCTGCGGGTTCTGTTCATTGGATGTCGCTGGCGTTCCGCCTTGGAAGGTCCATTCCCAGGTTTCCGGGTTCCCCATCGACTCGTCGGTAAACTGGATCGTTCCTCCGGGGTTCGTACCTTGTGGATCGGCACTAAAATCGGCCATGGGATCATTACCATCCGTTCCGGGAATAACAAGCTCGCCGGTATTACCCGGATCAAGCCAGTCTTTAAGCCGTACCTCAGGAGCAGAACCCATCTGATCCCACGAATAGCTGAATTTGCCATACCATACCGGAGAAGGATCCTCGCAGGAATTCGAGACATAACCGCCTGTAAGATCGCCAACAACCAGATGATCGGAATTAAAAAGAGGACTCCCGGAAGAACCACCCTGAACAATGGAAGTACCGTTAACAGTTGTCGCCCAGTCAAAAGTCCAGTGCGACTGCAGGCCATTCCACCAGGTGGAAGTTTGCAAGGCCTGGGTATAAGTAGAAATCTTTTTTATATCACCGTTGGGGTGATGAATACTGACACCGCCAATACTTCCTGTTCCGGAAGCATCCCAACCGTTCCAGTAGGGCTCGTAGGCTGTCGGAACGACCTGCTTTAATTCCACAAGATAAAAATCAGAGCCATTGTCGCCAGCCGACTCATCGGCAGCACGCTTGTAACATCCTGTCATGGTCTGGGTCTCCGGTCCGGAAGTACCCCCACAGGTTGCCGACTCATAATTGAAATAAAATATCCACTGATTAAGATCGGAAGCCGAACAGCCTTCGCCGCAGTGCCCTGCTGTAAGAACATAAGGAGTAAGATCCCAGGAAGTATTGTTCACCAGCGTTCCCGAGCACCATCCATAATAATTATCCGGTAGCTTCATCCATTGCCTGACAATACCCTTTTTCTCCACCTGCCAGTCATCGCCTTCCTGACAGTTAACATTTATCATACACCACCATGAAGGGTCTTTTGACTGCTCGCTGGCATACTGATCCATTTCCACAAAACGGTAACCCCAGGCAACCTCAGAAATCTGTATGGAAGGAAGCACCGACATAGATGCAGGCTGCGAATATTCGAGGGTTACCAGGTCTCCCTGGATAAGCTCGGTGGCAAAAAGACCGTCATCCTGATTATTTTCCTCTGTATAAGCACCTATTACCTGCTTATGATTTTCGTTATACAAAAACAATTCTCCTCCCGACGGAATCCAGAAGCGATCGTAATATACTGCCATAGCACGGGCTTCAGGAACACGAATCCCCAGGCGCCAGACCACCATATCGCCAACCTGCTGCACAGTAGCATGTTTCATCATATCAAGATACAAAAACACCGGCACTGCAGCACGCTGCGGTCGTGCAGGATCACTATCATTGATTTGATCCTGAAAAAACACCTCATCCATGTCCGGCTGAGGATATTTCAAAATATCATACGTATCACTGAGTTCTGTGGTAAATGATAACGGTGTTCCACCCTTACTTACCTGCGCATAAGAAAAACTGCACACCAAAGAAAAAAGAAAAATAAAGGATAGTCGTAGTAGTCTGTTCATATCAATGTTGTTTTGAATATTGTCGCACAAATATACTATTTATCGGCAGGATATAATGCGAAATCCTTTAATGATTATCAGAAAGATGAAAAGGCCATATAGTTCGGTAAACAGGTATCGCAATACCATCAGGAAACACCTCCAGACATGAACTTTGCTTCCTCAACAAATAAAAATCCGTAACTTTGCCCGATAAATAAAATGCTATGATACTTGTAACAGGCGCAGCCGGATTCATTGGCAGCTGTATGGTGAAAAGGCTTAATGATGCCGGATATTTTAACATTGTTGTCTCTGACGATTTCTCCCGTGAAGATAAAAACAAAAACCTCAACGGTAAACTTCTCAATACCACAGTAGATCGTGAAAAACTGGAGGAATGGCTAATAAAAAACGGGCATAAGGTCGACTTTATCATTCATCTGGGTGCACGAACGGATACCGCGGAATTTGACTGGTCAGTTTTTGAAAAACTCAACCTGAATTTTTCAAAAATGATCTGGAATATTGCAACTGAAAAACAAATTCCACTGATATATGCCTCCTCAGCTGCCACCTACGGACTTGGCGAGCTGGGATATAAAGATGATCATCGTATCATACCCGAATTAAAGCCGCTCAATCCTTATGGCCGCTCGAAAAACGAATTTGACAAATGGGTTTTTGAACAATCCGGAACCCCACCTTTTTTTGCCGGGCTGAAATTTTTTAATGTCTATGGCCCCAACGAATACCACAAAGGACGCATGGCATCTGTAATTCCGGGAGCTTATAAACAAATCAGGGAAACCGGAAAAGTAAAACTCTTCCGCTCACACCGCCCCGATTTTGAAAACGGAAAACAACTTCGTGATTTTGTATATGTTAAAGATCTTACAGATGTTATTGAATGGATGATGGAAAATCAGCCCGAAAGCGGTATTTATAACCTCGGCACAGGGACAGCACGTTCCTTCCTTGATCTTGCAACAGCTACATTTAACAGCCTTGGGAAAGACCCCGTTATTGAGTTCATTGACACACCGGAAGATATACGCGACAAATACCAGTATTTTACCGAGGCAGATATGAGTAAACTTCGTATCGCCGGATATAAAAAGCCTTTCACAACGCTGGAGGATGGCGTTAATGACTATATAACAAATTACCTTGTAAATACGGACTACTATTAATCAGCTGAGCTTTCTTCGTCGAGAAGATTTTTAAGAAAATTACGGGTTTTTTGAAGTGCATCGCGGATCTGATCCAAATCCGGATCCTGTACACTATCTTTTTTTTCATTTAAGGCATCTTTGGCTCCCTGTAAGGTAAAGCCTTCTATTTTCACCAGGTGATATATTTTACGAATCTGGTCAATATCAGAAGAGGTATAATAACGACTCCCGCTTTTGGCGCGGTGAGGCTTGATCCATTTCCCAAACTCCTTCTCCCAATAGCGAATGAGTGATGTATTAACACCAAACATCCGTGCTACCTCCCCTATTGTGTAATAGAGTTTTTTTGTATCATCGTTCATCTGCGACACTAATCCATTGATTGTGTTGGCCTCATCGAGAGATCCAGAATTTCTTCATATTGTTCAGGAGTAAGATCATTAAAGAAAAAATGGATCGGATTTATGGCACGGTTATTTTTCCTGACTTCATAATGTAAATGTGGTGCTGTTGACTTGCCTGTATTTCCAATGGTGCCTATCACCTGCCCTCTTGTTACTTTCTGTCCTTTCCTAACCTTAAAACTATTCAAATGGGCATAAACAGTTTTATAGGAAAAGCCATGATCAATAACAATGGTATTTCCATAGCCACGACGAGAACGTTTCACTTCACTAATAGTACCATCCGCCGTGGCCAGGACTTCTTTTCCCAGGGGAGCAGAAAAATCCACACCATCATGAAACTTCCTAACCTTGTAAAACGGGTCTGTTCGATATCCGTAGTAAGAAGAGATCCGGCGAATATCGTTATCACGGATGGGTTGGATTGCCGGAATACACCGCAGCATTTGCTCCTTTCGTTTCGCCAGATCATATACCTGGTCGTAGGATTTTGACTGCACATAAAGCTGGCTAAAGAGCTGATCCATGGTTCGTGTTGTACTAATCAGCAGGTCGGAGTTCTCATATCCATCCAGCCGGGCATACCTGTCAACACCGCCGTAACCGGCTTTTCTTTCCGACTGTGACACCGGCTCAGCCTCAAATATTATCCGATAAATATTATCATCCCTGTCCTGCAGCTCATCAAGCACCACCTGAGCCTGCTGCATACGGTCGTTAAGCACCTGATACTGCAACTGCATCTGCGCCAGCTCCTGTTCCATCATTCGCTCCTTTGGTGAGTCGAAAAAAGTATAGGCCATAAACAGCACTGCCGCCGACAGCACTACACCGGAGACAAGACTTAAACTTATTCTGCGAAGCCTGTCGCGGAAAGAAAGCTTAACTTTTTCTACCGTAAACGATTCGGGATTAAAATGGTATTTTATTTTTGCCATTTAATTTCAGATCAAATGCATTTCTGTTATGCAAAAGTAACAATTTGGATTAAATTTGCAATTTCCGAAAAACGGGCACTTTATTATTGAACACTATTATTATATGCATATGAAAGCTTCAGAGGTCAGAAAAACTTTTCTTGATTTTTTCCATTCAAAACAGCATGAAATTGTTGCATCGGCACCAATGGTGGTAAAAAACGACCCCACGCTGATGTTTATTAATGCAGGAATGAACCAGTTTAAAGACATTTTCCTGGGCAACCGCCCGGCGAAGTTCCATCGTGTGGCAGATACCCAAAAATGCCTCCGCGTATCAGGAAAGCACAACGACCTTGAAGAGGTTGGCCGCGACACTTATCACCACACCATGTTCGAAATGCTGGGAAACTGGTCTTTTGGTGACTATTTTAAAGACCAGGCTATCCACTGGGCCTGGGAACTGCTCACTGAAGTTTACGGCATCGAAAAAGAAAACCTCTATGTTACGGTTTTTGGTGGCGACAAGAGCGACAACCTCGAAGCGGATATGGATGCCTATAACCTTTGGAAAGATATTGTCCCCGAAAGCCGTATCCTCTACGGATCGAAAAAAGATAACTTCTGGGAAATGGGCGATACCGGCCCTTGTGGACCCTGCTCGGAAATTCATATTGATATCCGCAGCGACGAAGAAAAAGAAAAAATACCAGGCCGCGATCTCGTGAATGAAGATCATCCCCAGGTGATTGAAATATGGAACCTCGTATTTATTGAATTTAACCGCATGGCTGACAGCACACTGGTGTCACTGCCGGCAAAACATGTGGATACAGGCATGGGCTTTGAAAGACTTTGCATGGTGCTGCAGGGTAAACAAAGCAACTACGATACTGACGTATTCCAGCCACTGATACAGAAAATCAGTATGCTGACTGACATTCCCTACGGGAAAAACGAACAATCGGATATTGCCATGCGCGTTATTGCCGACCATACCCGCGCTATAACCTTTGCCATTACCGACGGACAGCTGCCCTCAAACACCGGCGCAGGATATGTTATCAGAAGAATCCTTCGAAGAGCAGTGCGCTATGCCTACACCTTCCTCGATCAAAAAGAACCCCTGATCTATAAACTTATCGACACACTGGCAGACCAGTTTAACGATATTTTCCCTGAAACAGGAAAACAAAAAACCATTATCAAAAAGGTCATTATGGAAGAGGAAGCATCGTTTCTCAGAACGCTGGCCAATGGTATTCAGCGTTTTAACCAATATCTGGAAAACAATAAAGATGCTAAGGTTATTGATGGTGCTTTTGCTTTTGAATTGTTCGACACCTATGGCTTTCCACTGGACCTCACCGCTTTAATCGCCATGGAACATGGAAAAACAGTTGACGAACAGGCTTTTAACAAGGGGCTGCAAAATCAAAAGGAACGCTCCAGAAAAGCTGCTTCTGTTGATACCGACGACTGGGTTGTTCTGGATGAAAAGGATCTTAAAGAAGAATTTATTGGTTACGACCATACCGAAGCACATATACATATTACCCGTTACAGAAAAGTAACCACAAAAGGTAAATCGCTCTATCAGCTGGTATTCAACTATACCCCGTTTTACGCTGAAAGCGGCGGACAGATTGGAGATACAGGATATATTGAAGCCAATGACACAAAAACCTATATCATTGACACTAAAAAGGAAAACGATCTTATCATCCATCTTGTAAAAGAGCTGCCCGCAGATACACGAACTCAATTCAGGGCTGTTGTCAATAAGCCGCGAAGAGAAAACATAAAACGCAATCATTCGGCAACACACCTAATGCACCATGCATTACGTAAAGTGCTGGGAGAGCATGTAGAACAAAAAGGTTCGTTTGTCGGGCCGGATTACCTGCGCTTTGACTTCTCGCATTTTAGCAAGATGACGCCTGAAGAGATCAAAGAAGTGGAGCGTTTGGTAAATATTGAAATCAGAGAAAACCATGTACTCGATGAAAAGCGTGCTATCCCAATGGAAGAAGCACAGCAAATGGGAGCAATGGCCTTGTTTGGCGAAAAATACGGCGACCTGGTGAGGGTTATACAATTTGGTGAATCCATCGAACTCTGTGGCGGAACACATGTGGCTGCAACAGGAAATATCGGAATGATAAAAATTACCTCCGAAGGAGCTATTGCAGCCGGAATCAGACGTATTGAAGCCCTCACAGGCGAAAAAGCCGAAGAATACCTTAATGATATGACCGATACAGTATTGCAGGCTAAAGCTTTGCTGAAAAATCAAAAAAATATCGTTAAAGGTATTGAAATGCTACAGGAAGCCAATCATGAACTGCAAAAAGAAATCGAAGCACTGAAAAAAGAAAAAGCAGCGCAGATTCGTGAAAACATCCTTTCGCAGGTTGTTGATACAGGAAAATATAACCTGCTGGCAGCAGAGGTGATGCTCGATGCAGCAACAATGAAGGATCTGGCCTTCCAGCTTAAAGGCAAGATCAACAATTACCTTGTCGTACTGGGTACAAAAGCAGATAATAAAGCAGGACTGCTGGTAATGATCGATGAAGAGACTGCCAAAGCAAACAGCCTTAATGCCGGAGCAATAATCCGTGAGCTTGCCAAAGAAATAAAAGGCGGCGGCGGCGGTCAGGCACACTTTGCCAGCGCCGGAGGTAAAAACCCTGACGGGATTCCCGCAGCCATTGAAAAAGCAAAAGAAATGCTCGCATAAGCAGCAAAATCATAAACATTTTTCCTCTCTGCCCGTTTAGGAGATGGAAGGAAAAAGAATGAGCAGACAAGGTTATTCCATAAGCGACCTGGAACGTATGACAGGGATAAAGGCCCATACCATCAGGATATGGGAAAAACGCTATGGAATTATTGAACCCCGGCGCACCGACACCAATATCCGATACTACACTGACGAAGACCTTAAAAAACTGCTTAATATTTCCATCCTCAATAACAACGGATGGAAGATTTCTCATATCGCCGAGCTCTCCGGTGAGCAAATCAATGAGGAAGTTATGCTGCTGGCATCCACCAGCAACGAAGCAGAAAGCCTTATCGAAGCATTACTGCACGCCACCCTGGAGCTCGACAGTGTGCACTTTAACAAAGCCATCACCAATGCCGTTATCTCTCATGGGTTTGAAAATGCCTTTACACGTGTTTTTTTTCCTTTTTATGATAAAATAAGGCTTCACTGGCTCACAGGAGTAGTTAATGCCGCACAGCAACATTTTGCCGAAAGTATCCTCCGCCAAAAGGTTATCGTCGCACTCGATGGACTCATCATGCCACCCGACCCGGCAGGAAAACGGTTTTTTATTTTCCTCCCTGAAGGTCACTACCACGAACTTTGCATGTTGTTCTTTGCCTATCTGATTCGCAAAGCAGGGCATAAATCCTTTTACCTGGGGCAATCAGTCAGCAGTGAAGCACTCAGAAGTATTGCAGGAATCAAAACTCCGGATGTCCTTATAACCACCTTTACAGCCCCTGTAAGCATGTGTGAAATTGAAAAATACACTCGTGCACTGTGCAAAGATTTTCCCTCGCAACAAATCTATATCTCCCGTCTTCTTGACAACGATTTTCAGGCTGAATTACCTCTCAATGCACGCATCATTCATAGCGCCGAAGATTTTAAGGCTGATTTACTAATGCGATATCCTTTATAATTCCTTCACCATCCCAAACAAAAAGATTAAACAAAAATAAAAACGATAAACACTGTGTTTAATCGCTGATAATCAGTGCTATAAAAAATATTTTACACTTTTTAACATTTTTTTGCTCTTCGTTAAAATTTTTTGTTTAACTTTGTCGATGTAATTGTTAAACAAATAAGATTATAAACGATAAAAATATAACGCTATGTCAGATATGGAATTCAACAACAAACTGCTGAGCCTTCGTGAAAACCTTAGCTTTTTTGCAAATTCTCTCACATCCAACAGAGAAGAGGCTGAAGACCTTGTTCAGGATACCTTTGTAAAAGCATTGACAAACAAAGACAAATTCATGGATAACACCAATCTGAAAGCCTGGACATATACCATCATGAAGAATACCTTCATCAATAATTACAGAAGGAGCCAGAAAGCCAATACATTTACTGATTCAACAAACGATCAGTATTACATAAATATCCCCGGAAACAACGACGGTGAATCACCGGATGCCAAAGTATCGGTAAAAGAAATCAGAAAGGCCATAAACAACCTTGAAGATGTTCACCGCCTGCCGTTTGAGATGCACACACGGGGATTCAAATACAAAGAAATCGCAGAGGAACTGGATCTCTCCATCGGAACCGTAAAATCCAGAATCTTCTTTACCCGTAAAAAACTTATGAAAGCTCTTGGTGACTATCAGAACTAGTTCATCCTTGTAGATATATTTGGTTTATTTTGTTATAATGATGCATATGGCTGTCCGGAAACCCCGGATAGCCATTTTTTTAGGATACTACCGGCTTACGTCGTCGGTGCCGGTTAAGCATATAAATAGCAATAAACATAACTACCACACTGATCCACTGCACAATATCAAGGCTGTTTTTATTAATAATATAATCAAAAAGTATAACTGAAATCGGGAAAAACAATTCACATATTGTTGATAACATGGCAGTAACCCGACGCAATCCAAAGTAATAAAGCAATATTGCTCCACTACCCGTGGTGAGTCCGATAACACCAAACAGCAACCACGTTTTTGGCGGCGTCTGGGAAAATTCACCCCATTTATTGAACACCACCATATAAACCAGCATAATAAGGAAGGTAAAAAGATACCGATAAAATGTTGCGGTTGTAAAAACCACTTTGTTGAGCATTTTTTTACTCAAAACAGTCGAGGAGCTGAATGCTAAAGCCGCAAGAAGCGCATAAAATGCAGCAAGAATAGTCTCCCTGCCGGTATTTAAATCGGGTTTATTGAGTCCGAATGTCAGAAAATAGCCAGCAATAATTGCCACTGATGCCCACAAGCCATAATTCCGGTTCATCTTCTCTTTCAAAATTATTGCTGCCAGAGCAATGCCAAAAACAGGCTGTAGCTTTTGTAGCAGCGCAACGACAGTCAGATCCTGAAAATTAACAGTAAATAGGGCTTTAACAATAAACAGCGTTCCGAGCGCCCCTCCCATAAGAGCTACCAGTAAAAAATTCAGAATCTCGCTACGGGAAAAACCCTTCCACTTAACAAACTCCTTCCGCAGAAAGAACGACATAAGCAAAAAAGGAAAAGCATGAAGAATAAATACCACATAACCGGTATCGAGGTGATGCCCCCTGGTATTTAATAAACGTGGCGTCAGGACTACTCCATCGAGACCCCACAAAATGGCAGCAAGACTAATTGCCAGCGCTCCGGTAGTTGCAGCATTTCTTTTTGTCATATCCTTCATTTTGGAGCAAATGTAGCACAAAAAACTACTTCACCACGACAGGCATTTGCAATTTCACTTCCAAACCGGATGTTAAAACAGCAGTGGCATACAAAGCATGATCCACAACATTTTCATACCACACCACCTCTGCAGTTCCCTTTCGCGGGTCCTGAGAGAGAATAAAACCGCCTTCTACAGCCCAGTTAACACCACTATTCATCTCACCGGGGCTGACTTTATATACAGCCTCTCTGGTTCTGGAGGTTACTTTCCGGGGGCCGTCAATCTTTAATCCATCCGGAGTCAGCACATCACAAAAGAAAACCCTTGCATCCTCACGAATGGTATCAAAATTCGCATTAAATGATTTATCAGGATTCATATGAGGCATATGATCATACCCGTGAAAGGTAATAAGCTTACTGATCCAGTGCTTTTGATGAACTTCTTCATCAATTGATTTACTACCACACATCTGCGGCATCAGCCATTCGTTAATCCGGCCTCCTACATTCTGAAAGGGAGTACCGCATGTGTAGGGAACAATGCGGTCGGAGTCGCCATGAAAATGAAGAAGAGCAACCTGTTCATCATCTTCAATAATATCCAGATCATCAACAGCACCCCACATATTCACAATGGCGATAACCTTATAAGTATCATGAAAATCATTTCCACAGCTGTCAATATGGCCCAGGTCATTTCGGATCAGTCCGCCATCTGCAGCATCGGGGCGTTGATCATTATCCATAAATGCAACATTCAGCGCAGTAATCGCACCGGCAGAGCTACCGGCCAACAACACCCGATCAGTGTCAATACCATAATCCTTCGCATGATGCGCCATATAACGAAGAGCCGCTCTTGCATCCTGAACAGCCATAAACCCGGCACGCTCAACACTTTTGGATGAAAACCTAAAACCCATACGGTAGTTAATGGACGCCACAACATAACCCTTCCTTACAAAGTAATGCGCAAGAGCCAGATAGGTTGACTCTCCCTTATCTCCTACATAAAATCCTCCACCATGTATAAGCATCAGCAAAGGACGCTTCGCAATACCATCCTTCTTTGGGGTATAAACATCCATTGTAAGTGGTAATTTTTTTGAGCGAAAAGCCTCTTTTGCGCCATGGGACAAAATTTCCCAGTAATTCATTTCCCCGGCAGAAAAACTCGTCCAATAGCCTTCGGCTTCACCATATTTTACGTCCCTTACAACATCAAAATCCGAAAAAACATCCTTTCTGTACCTTCCTTGAACATAGTTATATTTATACGGATTATACGGTGTCAATAAAACATGGCTGTGCTTTTTCCCCCAGGGTAAAAACCCCAGAATTTTCCTCGGGACCTCAAAACTCAACCGAATCGTATCACGGGTAATTACTCCGGAATAGGATACACGCTGCTTGAAATCATCACACACAACTATTGCGTGCCGGTTATTTTGTTTCTTAAGGGAAAAGGATTGTTCAGCAACCAGAGCCCGGCCACTTTTAACAAAACAAACACCTGTAAGAGAATCATTTTTGAGAACATCAGCAAATTGAACCATTAGAAACTGGTCATTCACAGAACCGGTATAAATTTCTCCGGCAAGAGAGTTGGTGAAATCAGCTTGTGAAACAATTTCTTCCGGTTCCGTATTACAACTGATAAGCCCAAAAAGAGCAAGGACTGCAAAAAGAAGGATATTTTTTTTCATAAAATGAAGAGATACGATTATCGGGGATCAAAAATAAGCTTGTTTGATCAGAAAAAAAAGAGGCGGGGCTACAATAAACCGGGAACCTCTTATGTTTTGATATTGTCTTGATTATAACAGTGCCAATAATAAGCGGGGAAAAGAGTATTTTTTTCCTGAAATTGGTTTTGTATCAAAAAAATACTATTTTTGCAGCCCCAAATTTTGGAGTTAGAAGCGAATAAGATAAAAAAAAACAGAGACATGTACTTAACGCCAGAAACAAAAAAAGAAATATTCAAAGATCACGGCCAGGGCGAATTTGATACTGGTTCCGCAGAAGGCCAGATTGCATTATTCACCTTTAGAATCAAGCACTTAACAGAGCACCTAAAGAAAAACAAGAAGGACCGTGTGACACAACGTTCTCTGGTACGTATGGTAGGTAAAAGACGTAGATTGCTTGACTACCTGAAGAAAAATGATATTGAACGTTACAGAGCGATCATTAAGAAACTCGGCCTGAGGAAGTAATTCCGGGGTCACTACCTTTAAAAAAAAGGCAATTAAAAACAAATTGCCTTTTTTTGCATTATATACAGATAGCAGTAGATACTTTATTAAAATTTTACGCATGTCAATTCAAGCAATTTCCAAATCCTTTGACCTTGGTGACGGAAGACAAGTAACTATAGAAACCGGCAAACTTGCCAAGCAAGCCGACGGAAGCGCTGTAGTGAAAATAGGTAACACCATGTTGTTAGCTACAGTGGTCAGTGCAAAAGAAGCCAAAGAACACGTCGATTTCATGCCTTTGTCGGTAGATTATCGCGAAAAATATGCAGCAGTAGGCCGCTTCCCCGGTGGCTTTTTCAAACGCGAAACCAGGCCTTCAGATTACGAAGTACTGATTTCCCGCCTTGTGGATCGCGCCTGTCGCCCATTATTTCCTGACGACTTCCACGCAGAAACACAACTCCTGATATCACTCATTTCAGGCGAAAAAGAAACTTTGCCCGATGCGTATGCAGCACTGGCAGCATCCGCAGCTCTTACTATCTCCGATGTACCTTTCCATGGACCAATTTCCGAGGTCCGCGTTTGTCGTATTGATGGCGAATTTGTCATTAACCCCGACCTGGAAAGCATGGAACGTGCCGACCTGGATCTTATGGTGGCCGCATCGATGGACAACATCATGATGGTTGAAGGCGAAATGAAAGAAGTATCAGAAGAAGTGATGCTTGAGGCTATGAAAGCTGCTCATGACGCCATCAAAATTCAGTGCCAGGCACAGCTGGACCTCGCCGAAATGGTTGGAAATGCAAAACGCGAATATTGTCATGAAACCAATGATGAAGAGCTTGAAAAAGCTATCAACGATTTTGCATACCAAAAATGCTATGACATCGCTGCTCAGCAAATTGCCGACAAACACAAACGCTCCGAACTTGTGGGTGAAGTAAAAGATGCTTTCATCGAAACACTACCCGAAGAAGATGCAGAGGAAAAAGCACCGCTTATCAGCCGCTATTTCCATAAAACACACAAAGCAGCAGTAAGAAACTTTATTCTTGATACCAATACCCGCATTGACGGAAGAAACCTGGATGAAATCAGACCGATATGGTGTGAAACCGATTATCTTCCTTCTGCACATGGTTCAGCAATATTCACCCGTGGAGAAACTCAGTCGCTCACAACCGTAACCCTTGGAAGTAAACTCGACATGCAGGTTATCGATGGCGCAGTGATTGAAAGCAAGGAAAATTTTATCCTTCATTACAACTTCCCACCATTCTCTACCGGAGAGGTTAAACCTATGCGTGGCACCAGCCGTCGTGAAGTAGGTCATGGCAACCTGGCTCTCAGAGCACTCAAAGAGGTACTGCCCCCGATCGATGAAAATCCTTATACCATTCGCGTGGTTTCGGATATTCTCGAATCCAACGGATCATCTTCCATGGCAACTGTTTGTGCCGGAACGCTGGCTCTGATGGATGCAGGTGTACAAATCAAAAACCCCGTATCAGGTATCGCCATGGGGCTGATATCAGATGCAGAAACCGGACGTTTCGCTGTTCTCTCGGATATCCTTGGCGATGAAGATCACCTGGGTGATATGGACTTCAAGGTAACCGGTACAGAAAATGGCCTTACAGCATGCCAGATGGATATCAAAGTTGAAGGAATGTCGTATGAGGTTCTTTCACAGGCTTTGGAGCAATCCAAAAATGGTCGTATGCATATCCTCGGTAAAATAACTGATACACTCGAACAACCTCGTGATGATTATAAAGACTTTGTACCACGCATTGAAACCATGAAGGTGGGCAAAGAATTCATTGGGGCTATTATTGGTCCCGGAGGAAAAATTATCCAGGAAATCCAGGCTGAAACAGATACTACTATTGTTATTGAAGAAGTTGGTGATTTCGGTATCATAGATATATTCTCCCCCGACAAAGAATCCATTGAGGCAGCAAAATCGCGCATTAAAGCCATCACAGCTGTCCCTGAAGTTGATGAAGTTTACAATGGTAAAATTAAAAGCATCACTACATTCGGTGCCTTTGTGGAAATAATCCCCGGAAAAGAAGGATTGTTACACGTATCTGAAATTTCATGGGAACGTGTTGAAAATGTTGAAGACGTTCTAAAAGCGGGTGAAAATATTGAAGTAAAACTTATTGAAGTTGATGAAAAAACCGGCAAACTTCGATTATCACGTAAAGCACTGTTACCAAAACCTGAAGGTTATAAGGAACCCGAACGTCGTGGAAATAGTGGTGGAAGACGCCCCAACAAAAACAATAATCGCCAGAGCGGTGGAGGAAACCGAAACTTTAACCGCCGTTAATTTGTTGTAACATAAAGATTATTTTTTTCGTATGCTCTCTGATACAGAGCATGATACCATAAATGTAATAATATCGTATGAGGCAACTAAAAATTACCAAGCAGGTAACAAACAGGGAGACAGCATCTCTTGACAAGTATTTACAGGAGATAGGGAAAGTTGAATTGATTACTGCTGAGGAAGAAGTTGCATTAGCACAAAGGATTAAACAGGGTGACAGGATTGCTTTGGAAAAACTTACCAAAGCAAACCTGCGTTTTGTTGTCTCTGTATCCAAACAATATCAAAACCAGGGTTTAAGCCTTCCGGATCTTATTAACGAAGGGAACCTTGGATTGATAAAGGCAGCACAGCGCTTTGATGAAACCAGGGGATTTAAATTTATCTCCTACGCTGTATGGTGGATCCGCCAGTCTATTCTGCAGGCTTTGGCAGAACAATCCAGAATTGTTCGCCTGCCACTCAATAAGATTGGTTCCATCAACAAAATCAACAAGGCCTACGCCAAGCTGGAACAGGAACTGGAAAGACCACCAAACGCTGACGAGATCGCAGCCGAGCTTGATGTACCTGTTGAGGAAGTCAAAGAAAGCATTAAAAATGCCGGCAGGCATGTCTCAATGGACGCACCTTTGGTACAGGATGAAGACAACAACCTTTACGATGTGTTGAGATCCGACGACGGCCCCACACCAGAAAAAGAACTGCTGTACGATTCGCTGAAAAAAGAAATCGACAGAGCAGTATCGACGTTAACGCCACGCGAGGCGGATGTGGTTCGTTTGTATTTCGGATTAAACCAAACACACCCTATGACCCTTGAAGAAATTGGCGAAAAATTTGACCTGACACGCGAAAGAGTCCGTCAGATTAAAGAAAAAGCCATCCGTAGGCTAAAGCATACTTCCAGAAGTAAAATTCTGAAAACGTATTTAGGGTAATAAAAGCTTTTGAAATGCACGCCTTATCGAACTCCGGTAAGGCGTTTTTTTGTTTCTTTCCTTAATCATTTTTTAACACCCTGAAACTTTGAAGAATAGTGAATTTTCAGTACTTTTGCACTACTTTCAGGGAATTCATCTTAATCCCTTTATTATCAACATCTTATAAACGTATTGTGGGCTATGGTTTTAAGCAGCAGAGGAAACGAATTATTTAAATTATTACTGGAAGAAAATCCAACACTTAATGTATTTCTTTATAAATCAATAAATTACAATCGCTTTATTAAAAAATTAAAGGAGTACGCTACAAATATTTTAAATGAAAACCCTCAAGCTGCCAAATACTATAATCATGAAATAAACTCCACAACAGGGTACCAAAATATTCATTTCCGTGACTATGCTGCGATCAGGATCCTGGATTACATTGACCATGCAGGGGAAAGTTTCTCCGACCTAAATCAACGGGGCGCAGAAGAATCCTCTGAACCTTTCCGTATCTTATGGGATGCTGCACATAATGAAACAGATGATGTTTACGATGATTTCTACGAGGATATGCTTTACCTTTTCCGTCAGCTAAACGGAACACTTAAGCGTTCGATCCCAACGAAAGATACTGTTGAATCCTGGATGAGTCGTCATCCTTCAGGGCTGGATGACGAAATTGTTAAGCTCAGAAAAACAAACAAAGACCGCATTATAAAGGTCATTATTGAGAAAATTGATGCCGGTGAGATTAACGACAGGAAGTTCTTTTTTACCGATGAAAAGACCTATGAAGAAAAAAAGGCAACAGTAAACCAATGGTGGGACAAAAGTTTATTCCATCTTCGTTTTGCTGTACGCACTCCTGAGATGCTTAACGACTTGCTGGGGGGCACCCTGAAGCAACCCATGATTGAGCGTCTTAACAGAGCCCGTGCCAAAGGCATTCCATTTTTTGTAAACCCGTATTATTTACATTTACTTAATGTTAATGCCCCGGAATTTATGCATAATGCCGACCTGGCCATCAAAGCCTATATCTTCTACAGTGAAGAGCTTATCGAAGAGTTTGGTCATATTGTGGCCTGGGAAAAAGAGGACAAAGTAGAACCGGGCAAACCCAATGCTGCAGGATGGATTCTTCCCGGGCATCATACCATTCACCGTCGATACCCTGAAGTGGCTATACTTATTCCCGAAACCATGGGTCGCGCCTGTGGAGGACTATGTAGCAGCTGCCAGCGTATGTATGACTTCCAGAGCGGGCACCTTAACTTCAACCTGCACAAGCTCAAGCCCGGTGAAACCTGGCTTGACAAGCTTCGCAACCGTCTGGCTTATTTCGAAAACGACTCCCAGCTTCGTGACATCCTTATCACCGGTGGTGATGCGTTGATGAGCTCGGATAAATCACTGCGCCAGATACTGGATGAGGTTTACCAAATGATGTTGCGTAAAAAACAGGCCAATAAAGAGCGCCCTCAGGGGAAAAAATATGCTGAAATGCTCAGAGTAAGGCTCGGAACACGTCTGCCTGTTTACCTCCCGCAAAGGGTTACTCCCGAGCTTTGTGAGATACTGCGCGATTTTAAAGAAAAAGCCTCCAGACTGGGTGTTCGGCAATTTGTGGTTCAGAATCACTTCGAAACAGCCATGGAACTTACTCCTGAATCGGTGAAAGCTATTAAAATGCTTACTGAAGCAGGATGGATGGTCACAAACCAGCTGGTATTCCTTGCACAATCTTCCCGTCGTGGTCATACCGCTAAACTCCGTAAAGTCCTCAACGACGCAGGTGTTCTCCCCTACTACACCTTTACCGTTAAAGGATATATGGAAAATTACTGGAACTTTGCCACCAATGCCCGATCGCTGCAGGAAAAGGTGGAAGAAAAATATATTGGGTATGTTGATGATGCTTATTTCGATGACCTGAAGGCAATGCCCGACCATGCCGAAAACCTGGTGAGCAATATTGAAAAACTTCGTCAAAAAGCAGATATCCCCTTTGTGGCAACCGACAGAAATGTTCTCAATATGCCCGGAGTGGGCAAAAGCTCAACTTTCCGAGTGGTGGGTATTACCCGGCATGGCAGAAGAATTTTGGAATTCGAACACGATCACAGCCGCCGTCACAGCCCCATCATCAAAAACATGGAAAAGGTTTATATTATTGAATCCAAAACCATGTCGGAGTATATTCAGCAAATGAAAGATTTTGGTGAAAATATCAATGAATACGAAACTGTTTGGGGGTATTCACTGGGCGAAACAGAGAAAGTAATGCCTATATACCAATATCCTGAATATGACTATCAGGCTACTGAAAAATTCACAAACCTGGATATTGACTCTGCTAATTAACATACTCATTAATAAGAAGCATTGTTAATTTTGGCGATCCGGGCCCGCCTGTTGCGCCATGATATTTTACCATTTTGTAATCTGATTTCCGGTACCAGTAATACCCGCACCAGAAATGCCGAAGGAATCCTGTAAGGGTAATTTTTACTTTTATGGCATCATGCAATTCATTTTCATAAATCACTTGTTCCTCCTCCACAACTCCGGCCTGCATATGAACCATTGAAAAATTATCAGGCCGCAGTAATGAAAAGGTAATCTCTTTCTCTCCTGCTGAAAGCATATGCGAAGCAGCCCATCCAATATTCTGATACCATGGATACTTTCCCTTGTCCACCACACTACATATATTATCCCCGTCTTTGAGGCCTGAAAGCCGGATGTAATCTCCCTCATTTACAACATTCATGTAATTAGCCTCGTTCGCATGCATATAATAGCGCTTCACAGAATAATCAGGATTACACTGGTAGGTATATTTTACACCAAAAAAATCAGATTCCAACAAAACGGAATCCTGATTTTTAATCACACGCCAGGCAACACTGTCGCTGACCTGCCCATCTGTTTCTATTTGATAAATATAGGTTGTTACATTTCTCTGGGCCATGAGCACAGAAAGACAACAACAAATCATTATGCAAAAAAATACCACTATCCCTTTCACAGGCACAAATCTATGTTTGGTCAATAATAGAAGCTGCAATAATACGAAAAAGGTTTCTTCAGAAGGGTTTACAGGAAAGATATTTCTCCGGGAGACATTTTCTCAATGCGCACCAGGGGGAATACATCAATTCCGGCATCGCGAACAAGCTTTCCTCCTTCCTGAAACGCTTTTTCTATGACGATTCCGGCGCCAACCAGTTGCGCCCCGGCCTGATGAACAAGCTTTGCCAAACCCAAAAGTGCCTGCCCGTTAGCTAAAAAGTCATCGATAACCAATACCTTATCTCCGGGGCAAATATAGGCTTTGGATACAAAAATATTAAACTGCTTCTCATGCGTAAAGGAGTATACCTCAGCGGTATATTTATCATCCACATTCGTTACAGTCTCTGATTTACGTGCAAATACCACAGGGACATTAAAATACAATGCTGTTAATGTAGCTACAGCAATACCACTGGATTCAATGGTAAGAATTTTGGTTATATCCTGTTCAAAGAAATGGGAATAAAACTCGCTCCCGATATTATCAAGAAGCTCAATATCAATCTGATGGTTAAGAAATTTATCCACCTTAATTACATTGCTGTTCAGGACACGGCCATCGTCCATAATACGTTTTTTCAGCTCCTCCATGGTGTATATTTTTTTCAAAGGTAAACAAAAACACCCGGATCTTTATGAACCGGGTGTTTTTGAGATAAAGAAACATTATCGTTTTATCATTCGTGATACATATGTATCAAACAGATTTCGATATTCAATAATATGTACTCCGCATATTTAGTTATTCTAACTAATTGTATGGGAGTCATTACATCGACATTTGCACCGACCTATGGAAGAATAACCTAAATTATGCGTACCTTTGTTTTAAAGCTTCAAGCCTGACACATGAAATTTTTTGATAAAACCGATTTAACTATTAGTATGATAACCCAAATAGCACTGGCTCTTATTGTTCTTACCTTAATCATTATTTTACTGCAAAAAATAAAGAAATACCCTGCAGTAATAAAGATCTATTCTGAAAAGGGAGCTCATTATTTTGCACGTGCTCTGCAAATATTCTCACTATTTTGGTTTACAGGATTCATAGCTCATATGTCTGGCATCCCACTGGCCGATTACCTTAAATATGCATTTATTGATACAGCACATTTAAAGGTGACACCTTTCACCTTTATTATCATAATAAGTGAACTGTTTGTTGTACTGATCTTCAGGCAAATAATCATTCACTTCATCCGTGTGTGGCAGCAGAAAAAAAGCCTGAAAGCATCACAGATGCGGACATTGCACACGGTTATTGAACTAATAATCTGGGGCAGTGCTGTTTTTTTCATCCTCAGTATTATGGATTTGCCTGTTAAAACGCTGTTTGGTTTTTCTTTAATTACATTTAAAGATAATAACACGCTGACTGTGGGTAATGTAATATCTATTGTTCTGGTTTTTTCATTAACAAACTGGATTCTTTCTGTATTACAGGATATCTTTCTGAATATTGGCCCCAAAGACCAGGAGTCGCAGCCCCGAAGAAAAACAATGTTCACCATCTTCAAGTATCTTGTCTGGGTACTGATTATCATTTTATCTCTGGAGACCATGGGAGTGAAAATATCTGTCCTCATTGCCTCTTCAGCTGCTATTTTTGTGGGGATTGGCCTGGGAATTCAGGATATTTTCAAAGATCTTATATCGGGCGTATTTCTTCATTTTGAAAAAAACCTTACTCAGGGCGACGTCATTGAAAGCAAAGGTATCGTTGGCGAAGTAAAGGAGATGGGATTGCGAACCACAAAAATTATTACTCGCGATAACATCTTCATGATGATCCCCAACCACCAGTTTATCTCCGAACCGGTAATTAACTGGAGCCATGCCACACAAAATACACGCTTTAACGTTGAAGTTGGAGTAGCATATGGTTCTGATGTAAAAAAAGTTGAACAGATTCTGCTCTCCTGCGCTTCCGGGCACAACAAGATAGCTGATGACCCAAAGCCCTTCGTAAGATTCCTGAATTTCGGAAACTCTTCACTTGATTTTCAATTATTCTTCTGGACTGAAAAAACTTTTGTCGTTGAAAATATAAAAAGCGACATCCGGTTCACCATCTATCAGGCTTTTGCTGAGAACGATATACAGATTCCATTTCCACAGCAGGATGTCTATATTAAAGAAATTAAAAACAAAGAGCCCGGTATAAAATAAACCGGGCTCATCCTTTAAATATAAAAAGACTACATATTTCTTGCAATATAAGCCGTAAGTTCACCGAGCATACTGGTATAGCTTCCCAGCTCATTATCATACCAACCAAAAATTTTCACATGGCTCACCGGCAGGCGTAAATCCTGGTCATGAGAGATACCATAATTTTTTAATGTTGAGGAGCTGATATTTACAAAACCTGTGCGGCAATGCGTTTCAACACCTTCAATTACGGTTGCGGCTCTCATTCCAATCATGTCAGCAGACACATTCTGCTTTTCGGAAAACTCCAAAAGCCCCTTTTGCGGGCCATTGGCAGCCTGTTGATAAATATCATTGATAAATTCCCTGCTGATAGCTGGCTCTCCACTGTCATCCAGCGGGCTGTGAACTGTAATATTCAAACTAATGAGTGAAGCTGTATTGGTTGGAATACGCACGGAGTCGGCCATAAAACCAACACGTTGTATCTCGGGCAGTACTTTTTCCAAAGCTTTAGCTGCCCCGGTACTGGTAAGAATAATGTTATTAAAGATAGAACGATTCTTCCGCAGATCGTTGGCATTGGCTTTTGGTACCGAGTCAAGAATACTTTGTGTATTGGTACTGGCATGGATTGTCGACATGGAAGCGGTCATGATATTTGCCGTTGCAGGGTTTTCCATCAGTGGCTTCATCATATGAGCAAGGCCTGTGGTGGTACAACTGGCAGCAGAAATCACCTGATGTTTTCCGGGGTCAAAATCAAGGTGGTTAATACCATATACAAACATGGCAGCGTCGTCGGGCATTAATGCACGCTGATCCTTAATTTTAAACGGAGCGCTGAGGATCACTTTTTCGGCACCACCTTCCAGATGGCCCCGCAGACTTCCTTTGGCAGCATCAGCATCTATGGTAGGGTCGGTAAAAACACCTGTACAGTCAACTACCAGACGGGCACCGTTCACGCCCCAGGCAATATTGGCCGGGTTGCGGTCGGTACTAAGAATCTTCACCGGGCGCCCCTCAACCATCAATAATCCGGCAGCTTCATCGGTAACAGTAATACCGGTACCTTTTTTACTGCGTCCATAGAGGAACTTCTCTAAAGATCCGTACGTTGAATCACGCTCCAGCATTTGAGCCAGTGCATTGAGGTCTTTACCTACTTTACGGCCTACGTTAATCACGAAAGCATCAAAATAGCCTGTTGCCAGATGATTCCAGAGTGTAAGCTTGCCGATACGTCCAAGACCGTTAATACCAAGGATGTTTTTCCCTAAGAATTGCTTGTTCATGGTTTATAGTTTAGAAATGGTTAAACATATCATTGAATGATTGATTATCTGTTAATGCATAATGACCTTTATAAATGATCCCTAATGTACCGTCAATGGCAACCTTATCTCCGGAGTGGAGTGTTTCGCCATTTATGGTGCATGACTTTTCGGATTCAGAAACTGATAACTCGCGGCAGTTCACAATACATACCTTTCCAAGGCGTGATGCAGCAACGGCGGCATGAGAGGTAATACCCCCGCGGGCAGTGATAAGTCCGTCGCACTCGAAAATCATTCCGATATCATCAGGTACCGTATCAGGCCGTACGAGAATCATCCTTTCATTGGGATAAAAATTCTTTTTCAGCTGCATATCCTCCATATTAAATACCAGCACACCATTAAGGGCACCCCCACCAACACCAACACCTTTTCCGAGCATCACTTTTGCGCTGGTGGCATCAAAACGAGGCACCTCAGCAGGCTTCTGGATATCCTGATCACGACTTTGCAAAATATAAAGGCTCTCAGGGTTTTCCGATTCGAAAGTAAACTCTATCTCCTGGTGACTATAGCCAAGTTTCTCCGTCATTTCCACTGCAATGCTGTAGAGGCGTTTGTATATCTCCGGGAAAAGATCCTGCATGGTAGGCAGATTTAGGTTCAGCTGTTTACGCTGGGTATTATTTACCGGCAACACATGCACAAGGCCCGACACCACGTCTTCACCCTGGTTGTTGCGGGTAAAATCGCCAAAGAGATGCACTCCGGGGCGTCCACGCAGCGGGTTATGAGTAAATACCACGCCGGTACCCGATGTACTGCTGAGGTTACCAAACACCATCTGCTGGACAATAACGGCTGTTCCCCACTCAGGGGCAATCTGCATATTTTCACGATATACATGCGCCCTCTCCGACGACCATGACTCAAAAACCGTATTGATGGTAATCTCAAGTTGTTTGTATGGGTCTTCTTCGAAAAAAACATTCTCCTGATCAAGAATCTTCTTGTAGGCAAATGCCACTTCACGCATCTGCTTTCCTGACATCCGTGACTTGCTGGCTACCTGAAAACGAACCTTATGATCGGCAATAACTTCATCGAAGAGGTCTCTGTTAATACCATGAGCCATACCCCAGCTTTGTATAAAACGGCGATAGCTATCCCAGGCAGCCCAGGCAAAACCGGGCTTTTTACTTAAAGCAGCTGCAATATCATCGTTCAGGCCCACATTTAGAAATGTATCCATAGCTCCGGGCATGGAAATGGCAGAACCGGAACGAACGGATAGCAACAATGGATTTTTCCTATCTCCAAATGTCTTTCCTGTTATCTTTTCAAGATGTGAAAGATGTACATTTACCTTCTGACGCATCTCCTCATACATATAATCAACATGCCGTATTGCGCTTAAACGCCGAAAAACTTCAGTAGTTAAAACAAACCCCGGAGGGATAGGGAATCCACTGAGATACAAATGCTTCAAAAAGAAGGCCTTTGAACCTAAAAATATTTGATTATCAATAGCTTGAGATGATCGGTCAAAAGAGGTTATAATCAAATCAGAATTATACGACATTACATCCATTAGTACTTCATGGCTGTAATTATCAACCATCCGGTTTAAAGAATGTAAAACACTGTTTATAAAGTTATCCAGCGTTTGAAGCAGGAACGCCGTACTAATAATATCGCGGTAAAATGCTTCAGATTTTGCAGCGATAAGTTTTTTGCGCGCATCAGCACTACACTTACCCTGAGAATCGAAGAGCTGCGGAATAACCTCGTTAAGCGGATATTCAAAGGTCCGGATAATATACTTGGAGATTATCTCCCGGATACTCCCCGACATAAATCCGAAGATATTTATATACTGTGCAAGCGAAAAACTGGCAGAAGAAAGACTGTATCGCAACATCTGGAGGTTCGAATTCAGGCTCTGGTTTGTAACGCCGTCAAGTTCCAGACCACGCTGAAACATTTTCAAAATCTTATATATATGATACAAGGTATTGGCGCTGATATAGTTAAGATTAATCCGCTCAATAGCCTTCTCGATAAGTCTTGAAGCAACTTTTTCAAGCCTGAATGTTAATCCAAGGGCTTCAAATTTGGGCTCCCGGTAAGTGCCATACATCGAAGGAATACCAAAAGCAATATGCCGTTTATGATAAATATTTTCCCAGCCCTCGGTTTTTTCCTCATCAAAAATTATCTCATTTAGCTGTTGCATCAAACGGAACACAACATCCAGTGCATCCAGGTATTCATCCTGATCAAAACATTTCTGTAGTTGTGCTATATCCTTTTCATTGAACAATGCAGCCAGCTGGATATCCTGAATAATATTCACGGAATCAAACGAGTATTTTTCTTTCAGCAAATCATATAGCAACAACAGGCCAAGCATACGTTTCTGATGAATCTCAGGAGCACCTGATTCCTTAACCAGATTTTTTTGCCTGTCGCGTTGTATCATAAAAAGCTGCCCGGGTTTACAGGAAGCATTTTCACACATATTATGCACCATTGAGTGCATGGGAGCAAACCAGGGTCCCGCCGTATCGATTGACTCGTATACATCGGCAGGGAGATACTTCTGATAGGCCTTTTTATCTGCACTATACCATAGCATCAGTACTTTTTTGGCCAGCTCAATTAAGGTATTATTACTTTCAATATGCACCTGCTTACGCAAAAAATGAATTAATTTATCATTACGATGAGATAATTCATCCATGCTGGTAGTCACTTCCCGAATCTCTCCCTCAGCACCTATTTCATTAAAATAAACCGGGAATATGCGGGTAAGCTGTTTAACCTTTTTATAAAGTGGTGCAATGTTACTGTTAAGAATTTTGGATATATCCCGCTGAAAAAGATCCGTATCATTAATATAGATACCTCCAAGCCGAAGATTGACGATTAGTGCCGAGAGTAATTTTTCCGGTATAACAGATGAGGATTCGATAATTTCAAGCCACACACGAATATTCTTCAGATGGTTGGGATTGATATGAGTCTTCCAGTCTTTACCAACATAGGCAATACCGGGATTTTCAAAACCAAATTGAATAAGCCGCTTCTCAAACTGATTGACAACATAGCGGTTGTCAGAATCATCACGTTTAATCAATTCTGTTCCGATGGTTTGTATGCAATCCAGTATACCATCCATAAGATTCTCTCTGAAATCCTCAAACATTTCAAAAAGTTCCATAGTAAAAGGAACCAGACGATCAGAAGGAATCGTATGAATGAGCTTTTTTAACAGGCGGTTAATATCTCCAACAAGACGGGCGTTCAGATGAGCCATGCCCGGCAGATGAAGCAGGTAAAAAGTATAAAAAAAACGATCGGAAAAATCGCTGAACGTTTGTGCAAAATTCCTAAAACTTACGGCTATTTCTGAATAGGTAGGGTAAGAATGAATGGTATGCAGAATGTCATCATCCTTATCCAGTCTGGTAATTAGAGTTTGAAAATAATTACTGTCAAGCTGCCGGATATCCATGGAAGAATCTTTCACCAGACGTGATTCATTTTCTTTGTACCATATTTCAATACGGGAATTCTCCTGCCAGAACACCAGAGTCTCCCGAAAAACGGATTTAATTAGCTTTATTGCCAATTCCCCGGGTTCCCCGTTAAGCTGCGGTATACCAAGGTATTTCTGAAACCAGTTTGAGCAATAAATATACGATTGGGATGCATCAGATTGATGCTGAATCAACATTTTCAGCACATAAATAAGAACGGCATTGTTATCCTTTTCTTCATGGATAAGTTTATCAACAAACTCCAGCGTGGATCTGATAAGGTTAATTTTTACTTCCTGCTTAACAGCACTTTCGCTAAGCAATTCTCCGGAAATTGCAGCAAGATCCATACGATAATCAGAGGGATTGTCAGCATTTCCAAAAAACCAAAAATCAGACAACAAAAGCTGGCGCAACTGAGCAGCCACAAATTCACGATTTGATAGCGGATGCACAAACTCTTCAACGCATTCTTTTAACCGATTATGGATGCCGGTATGAGACTGTGCAAAATCAATAATCTGCTGATACTCCGGGGGAATTATTAGTTTATCTGTTTTTGTTTGTTCCAGATTCGCTTTTAATGCCTCGGACTGAATTGTTTGATCTTTCATACCGGAATTGGTTTTACGGGTGCGTTTTTACCACTACAAAGGTACAAAGGAAAAGCCAATTCCCGCCATAAAAGGGTGATGATTTACAAAAGTTTTAAAACTGTAAAAACACGGTTTTAAATCAATCCAAAAGCTCTATAACATCATCCATTGGGTCATGCAGCCAGGCTTTCAGTTCCTGTTGATTTTCAGGTGCTGATTTAGCAAAAACAAAGGCGGCCATTGGGAAGACATGATAATCCATTTTGCGAACTTCCAATACTTGCGAAAGTTTTGCCTCCATTTTATCATAATGAAAAACAACTTTGTTTTTATCCAGATGCCGTGGAATATCCACTACGCCCATAAGATAAATATCGCGATTCCCGGAAGACAGAATGTTTTCCCAGTCAGGACTGATCTTTTTCAGAAAACACTCATATGGGTTAATACCAAAGGCGTAAGAAGCAATATCAGTGGTACAGAAACCGGCAAAACGCATGGGATTAATTTCAATTGGAATAAACTCACCATCAGCAGTAATGCGCATCTCCATATGCATGGGGAAATTTTTTATTTGCAGTTCCTGAGAAACCCGTGTAAGATACTCCGTTACCGATGCAAGGTATTTCTTCATTATAGTCACAGAAGATTTATACAAACGATCACTGTTATCATCAGGAGTAGCAAAATCGTGTTCCATAATATTAACGATTACAGGATTTGCATCACCATCAAAGAATGTATCAACAGCAATTTCCTGACCTTCAATATAGGACTCCAGCAGAAAGCTGTCGAGATTCATAACCGTATCTGAGAAAGCCGTACCATAATCGTTTCGATCTTTTTCCACCTGGCGCAAAATCTCAGGCCACTCTTCATCAGAGAAAACGGCTCTGATTCCAATACTGGCAATTCCTTTAACCGGTTTTATAACAAACGGCTTTGGAACGGCTCGCACATCAAGTGTAAAAAGCTCCTCAAAAGAGGATTTTTTAAAAAAATATTCCGGGTTAAGAGTTGAAAAGACTTCTCTCATGCTGTATTTATCCTTTATACGTGCAATGTTTGCCGCAAGATCGGATTCAGGCATATTCTCAAAGACCCAAAAGGCACTGTCTTCGGAATTGGAATACAAGCCACATGGATTAGCAGCATACTGCTCAAAAAAAGCATTCGCATCAACTGTATTAAGCTGATAATCAACACTCAAAGATTCCAGAAATGGTGTTTGCAAAACCGGAGTCCGTAGCCTTTGAAGGGTTTCTAGAAAAAAATCAGATATAAAAGGTTTTTCAGGAATAATCATATGCACAATTTTGCGCAAAGGAACAAAAAACCAACGTAGACAAAAAGTATATCAGCACATAAAAAATGTAAAGCTATTACTTATTTCAATACTGCATGAATCGCCTCATCGATTTCATTCATGTTAAAGGGTTTACTAAAATAGCGCATTATTAATCCTGAAGAAAGCGCATGTTGGATTTCTGGTGTAATATCATAACCGGTAAGAATAAAAAACAGCTTGTCGGCACATTTTGCTTTTGCTTTTGTTATAAATTCAATTCCATTCATCCCGGGCATCTTCATATCACTGATTACTACTTTAATCTCATCATCAGCACATAATTTTTCAAGCCCGTCGAACCCGTTATCAGCTGTTATAACATGATATTTCTCTGAAAAATTTATCTCAAATAATTCCAGGTTAACAGGTTCATCATCTACATAAAGAATTTTAATTTTATTACTCATGTTCGAAATAATTAAATGGGAAAAATATTTTGACAGTAGTTCCGGCATTTTCTTCAGATTCAAACACAATAGTTCCATTATGATTTTTGACAATACTATAGGCAATTGATAATCCCAGTCCGGTTCCTTCACCAGGGTCTTTGGTAGTAAAAAACGGATCGGTAACTTTCGCCAGGTGTTCTGAAGGGATCCCGGATCCATTATCTGAAACAGTAACAGAAAGACCTTCTTTGGTATTATTTGTTGTAATTATTATTAAACCCTTTGACCCAATAGCCTGGCAAGCATTGGTAATAATATTTAAAAACACCTGGTGTATTTCACCAATATTGCCATAGATTATTTGATTATCAGCATGGTACCGGCTTTCAACCTTCGCTTTATACTTAATGCTGCTTCGCATTACATTAAGGCAATTCTCGATAATAGCATGAATATCGCACTTCTCATCACGTGATTCACTGACTCTGCTGAATTGGTTAAGACCTTTTACGATAGCGGCCGCCCTGTCGATTCCTTCTTTAAGCCCTTTCATTAGAACCCTGATCTTTGGGGAGGTATCCTCATCCATCTGTTTAAAGAAATTATCCAGACCCACATAAGCTCCCATAATATAATTCAGAGGATTATTAATTTCGTGGGCCACACCGGCAGTCAATACACCAAGAGAAGCCATTTTTTCACTTTGTACCAGTTGTGTCTGTGCCTGACGAAGTTTTTTCAAAGCCTCTTCCAGCTCAATATTCTGGGCGGTTTTACGGGTATTATCGCTTTGCAGACGCGTATTTAAAAATAGCAGGATCAGAAAAGTCACTGCAACAATAAATACTGCCAACAAAACTATCGTCGAGACCCGTAAATCATTTACTACAGGTGTTTTGATAACCTCAATTGCTGCGATTTCGCCTACTTTCCAGTTAAACCCGCTGGTCCAATGGTAGATGTTCTGCAGCTCGGCAGGAGCTTCAGCTATATCCCCATGGCATTTCAGGCACCGATGATCTGTTCGCAGAAAGGGCCTGGCATAAACAAGATAGCGGCCATCTTTTTCACGGGTAAGGCGTGTCACTTTTATCAGGGTACTATCCTGATTAAAAAGATCGATTAGCTCAGCCTGAAATTCATCAGCCTTATTAACCTGGTTTCGGGGATTCTTTGCTGCCATACGGTACGATACTTCCGGCAGGCCCAGTTCGCGGCGCTGATCATTAAAATGGCTAAAAACATGCCTTGTTATATAAGAGGATGACAGGATTTCAGGGGAATAAAAATCTTCCGGCATACGACCCTGCATTTTCAGGTCATACATCTCCGGATGCATATTGTACTGTACATATTCGTGCAGCGAACGTGCTTCGAGCAAGACATCTCTCACCCGATTCTCAGCCTGTGTAATGATATAATGCCGCGACAATGCAAAAACTGATAATGCAATGCCTGCAACAATAAGAATACTCAAAAGCAACCGTAATACTACCCGTCTTTCCCGGGAAAGTATATTTTTCTCTGGGTTAGCTGTCATATTGGCTAAAGGTACAAAAAAAAGCCTTAAAACAGTATGCTTTAAGGCTTTTTCTTTGGTGGGAGTTATAAGATTCGAACTTATGACCCCCTGCTTGTAAGGCAGGTGCTCTGAACCAACTGAGCTAAACTCCCGATTTCATTTCCCTAAGAACGTTAACGTTTATCGCGTTTGGGAGTGCAAATATACGCCCTTTTTCATTCCCTGCAATAGGTTAGATGCAATTTTTTTAACTTTTTTTCTTGATTATTCAATATCACACTGAATATCAATATAATAAAAATATACAAAATTTTAAATCTCCCGGAATCCCAGCAGCCGTGATTTCGGATATTCTGCAATACAAACCTTGTTGTGCTGATTTCCTCCAAGGACAACGATTTTATCATTCTCTTGCCGCACAAAAAAACCCACATGTCCGCCATCTCCCCGCGAGAAAACCACTATGCATCCTTCTATCGGCGAAAGCAGCTCTTTTCCCCACAACAGCCAGTCACGCGCCCAGGCCGAATCAGTACCCTCAAAACCAGCCTTTTCAACACACCAGTTTGCGAATGCCGAGCACCAGGCGGTTTCATCCTGCTGATTCAGCGGCTCACCAAGGTTTGTGGAATGAAGGTATTCCACAATCCGCGGGTTATGAGATGCTCCGGGTTGCTCCGATTCCCCCATCTCCTCTTTGGCGATACTATACCAGGGATACTCATCTACAGATAGCACATCATCAATTTCTTCCAAAAACTTTGACGAAACCCATCCAAAACCTTTTCCGGGAACTTCAATATAATACCAGTATCCGTCGATACTTAATCCTTTACGGATAACATCTTCATTACGGTTCAACAGCATGATTACTTCGAAATCCAGGCCGGGCCCTTTACGCATATTTAGCCTGGTAGCAGTAATTCTGAAATGATTTTCCATTTGGTTAAGTTTGTTTGTTTATAGTAAACCTGATTTAAATAATAATTTTCTCCAACTTAGCGGAGTAGATAAAGAATATACAATACTGACAACCTTTCCTGCAAGTGCGAGGCTTTGGTTTAAACTGTCAGAGTAATAACGAACCTTCCTGCAATGACGATTCAATACTTTTCGTGGTACATTTTCAGGCGAGCAGGTAATAACATCGAAATCAAAATCAAAATTGGTAAAGATAACGCCCTGGTCACTGTTTGTTTCCAGGCTTCGCTGGCCGGATAAAAACCGGAACCCATGAATTAAAACGCTAATCGTTTGCCTTAATTTCCGAACCAGTATGCGGAAAAAATTCCTTAATACCGGTTTTTTACGAAACAATAGCTGTAGTTTCTTTCTTTTTTGTTTTACCGAATAATTCCGCCTCATCAATGGTGCAAAAATCTCGTTATCTATCTTTTGCCATTTATCTTTTGTTAAAGCAAAATAACTATCAAAATTGGAACGACGACCGGCAGCGACATCACCTGAAAGTGTAATATTCATAGCTCCCACAGCTATATCCCAGGGATAATCATCATCATTTCCAATAAATTCATTTTCTTCTGAAAAATCCAGATCACCAATCAGATGTGCTGTGCGTTTTTGTGAGAGATGTACTAAATCACCAATATTCCACATCTGATAATTCAGGCCCGGATCCTTTATAGCAAAGGTATCAATTGAATAATGAGTATCCAGTTGTTTATTAATGTCGCGTAATAGTTCATTAAGAGAATCTTTGGACATATTCCCCAAATCACCATCAATCTTTCCTGAGTAATAGCCCTGTTTCCACATAAAAAGCTGAAACAGACGAGCTACAAATTCATTTCGGCCATTATCAAAAAAGGTCTCATCCCGTGAAGAGAACGATTCATCTCCGGGGTATACGCGCGCAATTTTCCATGAGGTATGATCAGAACAAATTTCCGTATAGCGAAATAGTAAAACCTCAAGCATACCCATAAGGTTTAAGACATTTAAGGGATTATTTTCACCGATAAAAGCCCCTATTTTATTTACCGCTATATGAAGATCATTTGCATGGTAGCCAAAAAGAGAAATACGAAAAACAGCAATACGCCAAAGCAGTTTTTTTTGAATGACGGGAAATTCAGAAAACACAAAACCACCATTGACTGAAAGCATTCTATGGAGAAGTTCCTCCTCAGAAGCGTTTAACAGAGAAGCATAAATAGTGTAGTCATCAGGATGCTCATAATTCACACGAGAAGGGGAAAAACCGGATTCTGTATATTCTTTTCGAAAAGTCCTTACCGCACTTTCCTTCAGACCCCGATCATCATTTTCCGTCACCAGTTCAGCAGGAAGATACCCCAGATCTGATAAAGCCTGAAACTGGGAAAAAGGGCGTTCCTGATCTAAAGAATACTTTTTCTTAATTAACTCACCAATAAAATCAGAAGGCATTAATCAAAAACCTCCTTTACAAATTCATAAAAGGCATGCCTTGACTCCACGGCAGAGTCAACCATCGCCTGATGCATTTCAAGCATATAAACATCCTTTTCTCCTATATCTTCATTAAAATACTGGGTAGCATCCTGATCAAAATCAATATGGGTATGAGCCAATAACCGTATTTCACCGCCTGTGGCTCCCTGCATCGTCGTTAGGGTACTCTTAAGGTCAATTTTCTGCTCATCATTAAAAATCTTCTTAACGTCGCCGGTCATTGTGGTAACTTCTACAGAAGAAAAATCTTTTGCAGCATCCTTAATGGTTTTTAGCACACCATCCAGTGCATCTCTTAAATTTTCCATTTGGTATAATTATTAGGTTAAAGACTCTCTGTAAATTTATCCAAAAAAAACGAAAAAGTAATAGGGGCAGGCAGAAAAAAAATAAAAAAAACATTATCGCAATGCCCTGATGGGGTTGCAAATATTCCAAGAATAAGAATATCCTGAAGGAATAGAGGTATAGCCCGTGGAATTTTCTATTTTTGTTAATCAAAAAGAATCATTTTGAAGAAAACTGTTACAGGTATCCTAATACTAACAATGCTCCTGATGCTTTCAGGTTGTGGGGCATCGAAGAGAGCCTCCAGAGGGGCTCCCCTTGTAACAAAAAACTCCGTCACCACCGACAATAAAAACCTGGACAGCGGAGACCTTGGCAGTCTTATCTCCATCACGCCAAACAAAAAGTTTATTGGACTTTTCAGAGCACGGCTATGGGTTTATGAACATTTCAATGGTGAAGAAAAACAACGAGGAGAGCCACCAGCCCTTCTTGATTCCGCTGTCATGCTCAACAATGCACGTCAGATGAAGGCATACCTGAATAACTCAGGCTATTTTAACGGTTCTGTAAAACCCATTGTTACAACACGAAGAGGAAAGGCAAAGGTCGACTTTGTTGTCACTGCGGGCACGCCATTTACTTACAGGAATATCAACTACCAACTAAAAGACACTGTTGTAAAACCTTATATTTTAAATGATAAACACAATTCATTAATAAAGAAAAACAACGTATATAACGCCTACCTCCTTGATGACGAAAGAGATCGCATAACAAAAATGCTCAAAAACAACGGATTTTATCTTTTTGGTAAAAACTATATCCGTTTTGAGGCCGACAGCAGTGGCAGGAACAGCACTATAGATCTTAAGCTTATTGTCGAGCCCTTTCGATTTACAGCAAATCCAAACGACACAATAAAATATGCCCATCATCAGTATTATATTGACAATATTCTCATAAATCCTGACTTCAGGGCTCTTTCCGGAGCGGAAGTACCAACAGACACAATTGCCATTCCCAACAACCAGGGAGAGGCAATAAATTTTGTCAACAACGGAAATTGGCGAATGCATCCAAATACTTTGTTAAAGTCGCTCTTTATTTCTCCCGGCAAAAAGTATCGCATGGATGATATAAAGCAAACACAGAAAAGGCTGAGCAACCTGCAGATCTATAAGTTTGCAAACATAGAATTTGAAACGCCGGAAACGCCGGCCGATACGATGCTTGATTGTCAGATAAACCTTATCCGCAGGCCGGTTCATTCTGCCAATATTCAGACAGAGGTAACAAACTCTGCGGGAAACCCGGGTATTGGAGGTAATCTGATTTATGAAAATAAAAACCTTTTCCGCCGGGGAGAGGTATTCCGTCTTACTCTCAGCGGAGCTCTTGAGGCACAGGCTATATCCTACAACGAAGAACAGGAAGAGTATAACCTCTTCAACACCCTGGAGCTTGGTGGTGACGTGAACCTTGTTTTTCCGAAATTTCTTTTTCCGGGGCAGAAACAGTTTATTTCGTCACAATTTCTCCCGCGGACAGTACTTTCCGGTGGTTATGACTTCCAGCGCCGCCCCGATTACTCCCGGCATATTACAAACCTTAGTTTTGGCTATGAATGGAAACCGGATCCACGGAAGAGTCACCGTCTTAACCCTCTTGAAATCAACTCTGTAAAGATATATCCTGACAGCAGTTTCACCGCACAGCTTGATTTACTTCAAAATGCATTATACAAAAGTCAGTACACCGATCACATGATTGTTGGAATCAACTACAGCTTTGTTCGTTCTACACAATCAATCAATACAATTCGTAACTTTAGTTTTCTGCGTCTGAACCTGGAGAGTTCCGGAAATCTTTTACGTCTTTATAACGCACTTGCGGGTGGCGAAAAGTCAGATGAGGGTTATTATAGTTTATTTAATATTCGCTATGCGCAATATGTAAAAGGAGAAATTGATTACCGCTACTATTTTCAGCTTCCATACTCCAATCAGTTTGTACTGCGCTGGCGTGCAGGAGCAGGAATTCCCTATGGTAACAGCGTAGCAATGCCTTTTGAAAAGGGATTTTATGGTGGAGGAAGTAATGATATGCGGGGCTGGCAGATCCGTACCCTCGGTCCCGGATCTTTCTACAACGACACCCTCTACATTGAACGTATTGGTGACATCCTTCTGGAAACAAACCTGGAATACAGATTTCCGATTTATAAATGGTTCAAAGGTGCTTATTTTATCGATATTGGCAACATATGGCTGTTAAACGAAAACGAAGATTTCCCCGGAGGCAAATTTGAATTCCGTAATTTCATGAAGGAGTTTTCTGTCTCCAGCGGTCTCGGATTGCGTCTGGATATCGACTTTTTCGTTATTCGCCTTGATGGAGGCATACCGGTATACAATCCTGCATTGCCCGACGATAAATGGAGATTTCAGCATCTTCGCTTTCAGGATATCACCTGGAATATTGCAATTGGTTATCCGTTCTAAATCCCTGCCATGGATCTCAGACAACATGAAGCGCTGCAAAACACCATCCGAACACGGTTAGGGTTCCCTCCTACTCCGGGACAGGAAGGCCTGATCACCAAATTATCTTCTTTTGTATTAAATCAGGCCCGCGGTCAGGTTTTTATACTTGCAGGATATGCGGGGACAGGAAAAACGACCATGGTTAGTGCACTGGTAAACAGTCTTGACACCGTGAAGCAACATGCAGTGCTACTGGCTCCCACAGGCCGTGCAGCAAAGGTTCTTGCAGGGTACAGTCACAAGAGAGCATATACCATTCATAAATACATCTATTTTGCGAACACTACAGCCGACGGCCGGGTAATGCTCGCTCTTGCTCCTAACAAGCACCGCAACACGCTATTTATTATCGATGAAGCATCTATGATTCCCGACCATAGTCCGGGACCGGATGGGTCTTCATTTTCAACACGCAATATTCTGGATGACATAATGGCTTATGTTTTTTCAGGAGTAAATTGCAGGCTCCTGTTGCTGGGCGATACCGCGCAGCTGCCACCTGTGGGCTTGTCCATCAGTCCCGCATTAAACCTCGATAACCTTAAATCGAGATATCCATGGCATATTTACTTCCACGAACTTACAGAGGTAGTGCGACAGGAGCAACAGTCCGGAATTCTCGAACATGCCACATTTTTGCGTCAAAAGCTTGGAAATGAAAATTACACCCTTCCCTATTTCAGGGAACATCAGTTCACGGATTTTCGTCGTATCAACGGCTACGAATTACAGGAAGCCCTTGAGGACGCCTATAGCTCTTTTAGTCATGAAAACGCAGTTATTATAACACGTTCCAACAAACGGGCCAACCTCTTCAACCAGGAAATAAGACAGAGGATACTGTATCGTGATGGTGAAATAAATGCCGGCGACGTGCTCATGAACGTTCGCAACAACTATTACTGGCTCCCCAAAGAGTCGAAAGCAGGGTTTATTGCCAATGGAGATACTTTGGAAGTGCTTAGAGTAAAGCAAATCCATGAAATGTATGGTTTTCGGTTTGCTGATGTGGATGTTTGTTTTCCCGACTACCCCGAAGAACCTGAACTGGAAATTAAAATCTTGCTTGACACACTGACTGCGGAATCGCCCAATTTACCACGCAATAAAATGGAGGAATTATGGTATGCAATAATGGAAGATTTTGAGCATGTACCGGGCAAACGGCAGCGCATGGAACAGGTAAAAAACAGCAGATGGTTTAATGCCCTGCAGGTAAAATTCTCTTATTCCCTTACCTGTCACAAAACTCAGGGGGGGCAATGGAATACTGTTTTTATCGACCAGGGATACTTAAAAGACCAACCCGACAGGGAGTGGGTACGATGGCTTTACACTGCCATTACCAGGGGTATAAGCACAGTATATATGGTAAATTTCAGGGAAGACTTCTGGATTTAGGAGGCTTTCACAAGCATAACCACAGCATAGGCAGAAAAGCCCTCTTCAGAACCTTCAAAACCCATTGTTTCGGTTGTTGTAGCCTTTACAGAAACTTTTTCCACAGCAACCTTCATTGTCTGGGAGAGTTTCTGTCTCATTAGAGGAATATGTGGAGCCACTTTTGGTTTTTGCAGCGCCAGCGTGGTATCAGCATTCTGAAGCTCATAGCCATTTTCACGCACCAGCCTCATTACGTGCTCCAGAAGCAGAAGACTGTTAATACCTTTATATTGTGGTTCAGTATCAGGGAAGTGCATGCCGATATCACCAAGAGCAAGAGCACCCAGCAGAGCATCGCAGAGGGCATGCACAAGGCCATCCGCATCGCTGTGACCCAGGCCACCCTTATGGTGGGGTATTACAACACCGCCAAGTGTCAGGTCTTTACCCTCCACCAGGCGGTGTACATCATATCCGAATCCTACGCGATACATCGCTTAATTTCTGTTCTGACGCTGGAACGCATCAAAGTCAAAGACCAGAGAGAATCGGAGTGTATTTTCCAATGGATTTCGCTGCCCGATGGGTATCAGGTAGGAAAAATCAAGCCCAAAGACATTATACTTCAAACCGGCACCTACCGTAAAATACTTTCGGTTACCTTTAGTGGCATGCTCATAGAAATAGCCTCCCCGTATAGCAAATTGCTTATCGTACCAGTACTCGATACCACCAGATATTTGAACTTCACGAAGCTCTTCCCCAAAAGGAGAAAGGAGTATATCACCCGTTTCATCATCATAATTCCCGGGAGCATCGTAAAAGGATTGAACAATACCGGATACAACTGAAACATCCGGATCAAAACCGTATTTCACAACCGGCTCGCCATCAAGATTAAAACTGTCAGTATAATAAATTGGAGGGGTAGGAATAAGAAGTTTATTAAAATCAACCATGAAGGTCATGGAGTTATAATCGTCAATATCAAGAGTCAGCGAAGGACCAATACGCAGGTTTGTAGGAATAAAATCACGAATAGTATTGGCATCACTGTAAGAAATTTTAGTGCCGATATTTGAAATATTCATTCCAAAGCTAAAATTACCACCGCTCATATTTTTAAAATCAAGAGGGGTTGTATAAAACATGGATACATCAGCAGCATAAGAGGTACCAGCGTGAGTGGAAGCACCTCCAACATCACGCCCCATCGTAAGGTTAGAATAGATAAAACGTGCTGCAACAGCACCTGAAATTTTCTCGCTAAACTTACGTGAATAGGTAGCATCAAGGGTAAACTCGTTAGGTTTTTCAATACCTAAAGAAGTCCCATATTGATCGGTAAATGTGATTTCACCCAGAGAGAAGTATGTCAGTGACGCGGCAAAGGTGGAATAATCATCCAACCGCTTAAAACCAACGATATTGGCGAGGTTGATATCATTTACCAGTGAGCGCATCCATGGGGTATAATTCACAGAGAAACCCATATCAGAATCGATAAAGGCATATTTTGCCGGGTTCCAGTGCATTGAATTGGCATCGGGAGAAGAGCTAACACCTGCATCACCCAGTGAACCGGCGCGGGCATCAGGAGAAAGCATGGTAAAAGTTACGGCAGAACCTACTGTATTAAGTTCTTCATCCTCTTTTGCTATAGAGAAGCCCAGCTGTGCTTTTGCCACTTTTGTGGCTCCGCTACAAATCATCAACAAGCTCACAGCCAGTACAAAACGATACTTTTGCATAAATGGTGTTTTTTTCGGTTGCAAATATAAAATTTTCTCAAACATATTCTCTTAACGCATCAAAATAGTACTTATTGCCTATTTTATCAGAAGTGTACCCCCGGCAATGGTATAATCACCTTCGCCGGTGCGGACACGCATCCGGTATGGATAAGCTCCCGATTCAACACGGGTGCCCAGGTGATTACGCAAATCCCAGCGGTAGGGAGTTACCTGCGTTGTTGTATAACGATCACTACGCTCCCATTGGTATATTTTGCGGCCCGCTAAATCATATACCTCAAAACGTACTTCCAGATCCTTACCCGGCATATTATGCATAAAGGTAAAGAACACCTCCTCTTCGGCAGGATTCGGGTACACCCGTGCGTTGCTGATCTCTACCCCAAGAGTAGAAGAAACCACAAAATCAAGAGTTGTCACTGTACTGTTATTACAAAGATCCCAGGCCTTTATAGTAAGTGTATGACGTCCTTCTTCCAAATGAGAAAAAGGATAAACAACAGTACCTTTATTATATACACCTGAAGATGGCGTATAATAAATATTAAGATCGATGATCTGATCTACATCATCATCCAGCCATGCAATAATATCATGGCCAATGCTATTACCAATATAATTAATGCCACAAGGGTCTGTAATTTCGGCGATAAAAATCGGGTTTTCATTGGTCTTATCACCATTTTCAAACGCACTGTTATTCATATATGGAATAATCTCCGGCCCGGAATTATCGTTCATGGCTTCAATATTATAGCCTCCAATAACAAGCTTTTCATAATATCCGCAGGCATCTCTGACATTTGCACTATCGATGGCATAATAACTTATTTTTCCTGCACCATACTGATAATTCAACTCTTTGGGGACCAACATTTCAACCTCAAAAGCACCATCATTCACTTCAGCGACGCCATTAAACAGAACCTTATCCATAAGCGAAAATTCCTGTGGGGAGCCATCAGGGGCAGCCTGACCCAAGGTAGTATAAATGCTGGGTTTATCGTAAAGTTTTACACATATACTTCCATTAAAATCAGTAACCGGATTGTTCTGAAAATCGCGTATAGTTCCCTTTACCGTCAGATGCTCCATACCACGAATAGTATCCTGAATTGACAGCGTCGCCGGATCATCCATGATTGAAAGCTGATCGGTTGAAATGGTATATTCCGGCAATTTAAGTTTCAATGCCGGGTCGCCAAGAATCACAAAGTTCTTTGTAGCCTTCCGGCTGGGCACTTTTCCATAGATCATATACTCGCCAATGGTAGGTCGTTCGGAGGCAACAGGGTTCAAAGCAATATCAAAAATAAGCCAGTTAAGGCTAAAGTTTATCTGTGCAAAGGAAAGGCGTGAGGTTGTCAGCATGGAAACAGCACCACCATTGGGATTTAAAATCACCAACTCGCCGGCAGAGGTATGTCCGGGGTTATCATAACGACTAAACTCGCATGTTGCCGTAATAAATACCGGCAAATGGTCGATATTGGTCCACGCATTAATATCAGGAATCTCAAGAACATTCTCTATTCCCCAACCGGTTTCTCCTCCGTGGCCTGTATAATTCACCAATATAACACCCTCTTCCACAGCATTAACAATAGCATCCTTTGCATCAGGGTAACGGTAACCTCCGGAGACTGATATCCGCTGATAGGCATCAAAATATATTTTATCAATATTTACATTATGGAATAATGTGTCGACTTTATTGGAAAGATCTTCTGATTGGCGCTGGTGCATATTTGAATCCCCGTCATCAGCAATAAAAACAACCTTGTTCTTCCAGTCACCATAAGTTTCTATATCATTAGATAGATATTTCTCGATTTTTGCAACAACCAAAATTCCCTGTTCAGGGGTTGAAACAGGAATACGACCAACGCCCATATCAAGAATACCATACGAATCAAGGCCTTCATCATCATCCATCAAAGCAAAAAAGTCATCCGTATCCCAGGAGGTTGTGGTGGTTAGAGATTGCTCTGACTGGAATGTAGGGATAAGATTTTGGTTTTCGTCAATGCGCTCTTTGTAATCGTAAGATGCATCGCCCATAAGCAAAACATGATCAGGTTTCTGTTCTCCGCTTTTAAGGTACATCGAACGGATAAAATCACGTATTGCAGCGATATCCTGCACGCCGGAAGAAAACTCATTGTAAATTTCCTGAGGTGTTACAATCATCGTAGTCATGCCATCATGCTGCTCATGCAGTGCCGCAATCTGTTCAGCCGGCTCCATAAGTGTCGGATGAGTAATAACCAGGTAATCAACCGGCGTTGCAGCATGGAGATCCTGGTTCTCTATCTTAGCACCAAATCGCGGTGTAGAAAGGTTATTATCATTAAAAACATAATATTCATGAAGATCCTGAGATGGACGTGTAAAAACGGCGGTATCACCATGAAGCTCATAATTCACTTCTGCCGCACCATTAAGAGAGGTAACATCCCAAATCCGCACTTCATTACCGCCTGTTTGTAATTTAAACTCGGCCACTCGCTGATAACCATAGGAAGGGAGATTTCTGAATGGGAAGGCATCGCCACGGTAGCGCAAAAAACATTCAGCATGCAGCTCCAAATAATCAATCCACCCCAGGCTATTACTGTTTCCGGGCTCAAAAACAAAATGCAGATCCATATGCTCATCTGAATGATGCTGAATAATCCCCTGTGCTGTTTTTGCTCTTGCGAAGGTTGAATTATCGGTTATCCCTGTTATGGAACACTCATGAATCAGTGCATCATCATGATAGATATAAAAAGATGAATTATCGTCCATCGAGCGATGTAACAGCTCTGTGAGAAGATATAAGTCTGCAGAGGTATCAACATCGGGTAAAAAAATATCATCAATTGTAAACTCATTCTCTGTAGCGGTAAACTGATGGCCTACCCAACGTTTGCCGCTTTTCAGAAGGTTCTTTTCTTCTTCATCATGAGCTACCAGGCGGGTGTATGTATCAGCAATATGTGTAGGTTCATCGCCAACAGAATTCAACTGCCCGATCCGCAATCCCGGACGATCAAGAATAGCGACAAAATATCCTGCCTCATCAGTATATAAATTTGTATGGTGCTCATAACGATGATAACGGGTATTGTATCTCCATATCCGTGGGCCCTCAGCATAAAAAACAAGCTTGTCATTAGCATCAAAAGAGCCATCACCACCATCCTGAACTTCTATGGCAACCTCCTGAATATCCGAAGGCCGTTCCTCTTCATTTGTCTCGGGAAGCATCGCCCCGCCATTTCCGAACACAGCAATATTTTCCGGGTTTAAACCAGTCAAATCAATACCAAGTGCCTCAAGTTCAGTGCCGGTAATCTGATACATCCCTGATTCAGAAATATAAAAAGGATACCAGTCGCCGGATGACATCACTGATGATTCTTCAAAAACATTGCTCACCTTCGATCGTTTGCCTTCTGTCTCATGGCTATTGATAGCAAAAGAAGTCAAGCGATAAATCTCCTGACCGTTGGTATAAAAGGGGTTCACAAAAAGCGTTGTAACATATCTGCTTTTTTGCGTTCCTGTTTTCTGATACCATGTAAACTCTGCGGGGATAAGGGTTCTGTCGACAGATGGCAAAAGATCTTTTTCCGCTATTTTTTCAAAAACAGGGTCAGAAGCCTGCAAATCCATGAGCATTCCCGGAGATGAAGCCCAAACCGATTCGGCAAACAAGGGATACCGCAAATCCTGTTCGTCATAAATAACCTGATTAAAATAATATACCGGATCACCCGGAGATTGCTCAACCTGTGACCATCGGAGTGTTTTTTCAGCTTTTGAATCAACATTTTGCTGTCCTTGCACAGAAAACACACAAAGCATACATAATACAATCAGGGATAAATATGTTTTCATAAAAATATTTTAACGTGTAATCACAAATTTGCCGGTAACAACCGAGCTAACATCGTCTTCGTTGGTAACAAAGAGCTTACAAATATACACACCTCCGGGGAGATTACTACCTGAATTATCAGTTCCATCCCAGGAAAATGGCGATGTACGATATCCGGAAGCCACTTCTTTGACATCCCTCTGATATACCAACCTGCCGGAAAGATCAAAAAAGAGGTAACTCATATCCAGTTCCTGCCCCGATTGATTGTGTTCAAAAAATATCTGCGTTTCATTGGAAAACGGATTGGGGTAACAGAGCAGTTTATCCAGAATAACATCATTTTCACCGGCTACAACAAAAGAAACTGTTGCTGTAGAAGAGTTGTTAAGGGCATCCCAGACCTTCAATTCAAGGGTGTGCTTGCCTTCTGTAAGATTAAACAGCGGGTAGGTTACTGTACCATGCTGGTAACTGTTGAGTTTCCCCTGATAAAACTCATTTAACACATAAATAAGATCCGTATTCCCATCCAGTGTTGCGGTCAAATCATGGCCTATTCCGGTACCAACATTTATACCCGACTCGTCGTAAATTTCAGCATAAACCATTGGGTCGGAATTCGTCAACCCTCCATTTGCAAAAAACGGGTCATTGATAAATAAGTTTATTTGAGGTCCTTCTTCATCACTCTGTACCGCATTACTATAACCCCCAATCACAAAATGTTCATCAAAGCCTGCACCATCAGTAAAACCATCGGAAACGTAATAGCTGATTTTTCCTTTTCCATAGCTGTAATTTATATCCTTTGGAACATGAAAAGAATAGGTAAAAATTCCATCAACAACCTCTGCCTGCCCTCGGTAAAGGATTCTGTTTCTTTGATCAAAATCAAACGGAAAACTGTTATAGTCATTCCCCAGGGTTGTAATCACTGAAGGTTTATCATATACCGTAGGGTATACAATACCATTAAAATCAGGCATTGGGTTCCCGTTCTCATCGGTCACCTCCCCGGATATGGAAATATAGTCAAGAGCGCGGATTGTGTCACTTTCAGCTCCCAGAGGTTCTTCATTAAAATGGGTTGTTTTCACTTTCACCTCAGGGTATGCCAAGCGCAATGCAGGATCGCCAAGCAAGGTATATTTCTGTGAATTGGGATCTGATCCAACAGCAATTTTTGCTGCTCGCAGGATATCACCGAGGCGGGGATATTCACCGTCAGTCTTCACAAACATATTGCGATATATAGCATGGTTCAGAGAATAATTATTCCCCGCAAAAGTTGCCCGGGAGGTTGTCATTAATGCAATTCCTCCGCCGTCGGGGTTCAGGAAAACCTGTTCTCCTGCAGAAACTCTTTCCGGGTCGTCATATCTGGAAAACTCACAGGTAGCTGTAATAAAAAGCGGCATCTTATGGTAATTTGTCCAGCTGTTAATATCCGAAAGTTCAAGAATACGCTCCAGCGCCCATCCAACCTCTCCGCCATGGCCCACATAATTAACGACCAAATTACCCTTCGACATGGTAGTATTTATGGCTTCATTAGCTTGTGGATAACGTTCTCCTCCGGAAGCAATCACCTGCGGGTAAGCATCGATATAGATCTTGTTGACATTGTAGCTCTTCACTGTGGTGTCAACATATTTGGCAAGCCTGTCAGCATCTATTATATGGCGGTTGTCATCCTGATCATCAGCAACAAAAGTAATGCTGTTTCTCCACTCCCCCATATTGGATTCATCCACCGTAGCATAATCGATAATTTTATTAACAGCCATTTCTGCCTGCTCAGCTGTTGTCACTACCAATCTTCCAATACCCAGATCAATATCATCTTTGGCGGTGAATTTTCCTTCTCCGGGATCCAGAAAACCATAAAAATCATCTGATGAATAGGAGGCTATTCCATCTTCGCTCTCAACAGATTCCCATGTAGGGACAAAATTTTCATTTTCAGCAACACGATCCAGATAATCATAGGAGGCATCACCAAATAAAAGCAGGTATTTCAGTCCGTCACTTGCGGAGCTGCGTTGATAAAGCATACGCAAGTAATCTCGTATTCCTCCGGGATCCTGGGTGCCACATGAAAACTCATTGTAAATCTTAGTGAGATCTACCACTCGTGTCGATACACCATTATTATTATGAAATGCCGCAAGGTCATCAGCCTGCGACCGGAAATCAGGATGTGTAACAATAACCATATTTACAGGTTCATGAGCATGCAAATTCTGATTAGCCACCTTACTGCCCAGCTCGGGAGTTAAATAGCCACCATCAACGGCAAGGTAATAATACAGCACTCCGGATTCTGCCACATAATGCAGCTCGCTGCCCTGTAAATCTGCATCCAGAAGCGTAACATTCTGATGATCAGTAACATCATAAACGCGGGTACTTGAATTTGCATTACTTATGATAAACTCAGAGATATTGCCATAAAAGGCACTTTTACGATCACAAAAATGCATCTGCCCGCCATTAAAAACAAGATTTCTGCGCGCCTGAACACGAATCCTGTCGAGCCATCCTGTGGCACTGGAATTTGGACGGTTATAGGTTAAATCAAATTCAAGTGCATTGTTTAGCGGATTTATTGTTTTTGTCAGCGTCCCTACATTTGCATAAGCACCGGCATAGGAACTCACCGAAATCTTCCTGATACTTACTGAAGAGGATTCACCGTTTATATCAACTGTAAAAGTACTTGTAGAAGTTGCCCGCGCAGCAAGGCGTGCATAAATACTTGCAGGCTCTGAAACATCAGCATTTGGAATGGAAAAAGAGAGCTTATAATTATCCTGAACATCAAATACCTCTCCATACCATTCGCGCCCTGAACCAATCAAATTCACCTCATCCAACTCATGATTCAGGTAATAATCCACCGTTGTTACAATATTTGTAGGCTCCTCCGCCGACTGTTCCCTTGTTGTAATTCGCTTTCCTTCTGCTCCACCATAAGTAATAAAATAGCAATTCTTACGGGAATAGATATTCTTTTCAACCTCGAAAGTAGTATTTAAAGGATTATAGCTCCATTTATCGGGGGAGGTTCCATAAAAAGTAATTTTATCTGCATCGTCGAAGCTACCATCATTTTCACCTGATACATGAATCGCAATCTCACCTAGGTCATCAATACGTGCATCG
>CAZQNY010000012.1:0-46313 GCA_964594665.1 uncultured Bacteroidales bacterium | reverse complement strand
GCCATTTGCAGTTGCCACGCTGCGAAATGCCGGGGAGCACCTGGCAGAACAGCAGGAGAAAATCGTAAAATCCTGTCCCTGGCAACAGGAAATCACACTTGGAGAAGAGAGCACCCGGGCACTGGAAACCGATAGCGAAGCAACCACAAAATATCGCAACAAACTTCAATCCAGGCTTTCAGAAAAAGGAAAAGGTATTCGTGTAAATGTTCCTGTTCAGCAACACATTAACAGCATTTTAAAAAAGAATACTGCCGGATTTATTGTGGAGCAGGAGACTACAATACTTCATCAGGTAATAAAAAACTACCTTGCCATACAACAGCTTCATGATGCGCTGAGCAAAGGATACGTTACTTTTATTAAAGGTACAGAAAACGACCGAAAAACCCAGCTATCCGGATTTAATAATCTCATTGGCAAGATAATGCTACAGGCCAAAGAAGAGAACAAAAAAACAGCTGAAGGCATTAGTAAAAGCTGTAATGCACTTTGTGGTCAGAGAAACAGTACTCTTGCGGGTATATTTAATTCACCTGATCGCCTTAAAAAAGCAGAAAAGAACGGTAAATATGAAAAAGCATGGCAGGAATACCGTGCAGAGGTAAATCAGCGTTTTGAGGCATGGGAAAAGAGCCAGCAGCAGTTATTTAACAGTATCTCTCTGGAAATAAACCTTATGCTAACAAATACTGTTGCGGAAAGCAGCACAAGCGAGATTGCATCCTACATTAAAAATGTCGTTGTGGATGGCATTTCCGGGGAGCATAAACGTATTATTGCATTGCTCAGATCAGGAGATTATGATATCAATGAAATAAAAGAAGGCAATAATACGGAAGATCAGCTGCATGAAGGAAAAACAGCTATTTTAACATCCATGCAAAGGCTTCAGCGCAAGATTAATCGTTTTCCGGCACAGTACACAGTTCTGGAAAATGATTTTTTCAATGCAATAACAGCGCAACTGTTTGATGAGCCTGAGATCATCACCATTCAAAGCAGGCAGCTGCTGGATCATATGTACCAGCAGGAATATGCCGTTCCAGTAAGAAGAATTGTTGATGAAGCTTTCAACATGGCACGTATTTCGGCCGGTCATGAGCAGGAGATTCTTACCCGCCTGGCAGTGGCAGGACTTACCACCAAAGAGCGCCAGGAATATGTAGCATCGCAGATTGAAATGATAACCCATGAAATAGAAACAATGAGTACCATCGCCAGAACATCATCGGAGAAATTGATGCATGTTATGGATAAATTCACCGACAGCCTGTCGTTGCAGCAGTATCTTAAGGCAGCAGAGAATATGCGGCAATATATTCGCCGTCAGGAGCGGGAAAAAAGAACGGGGCTCGTGGTACAACATTTCATAAAAGCCGGTAATGGATTCCGGAACCTGTTGACACAACTCTGGTATCGCCGAAGCCATGGTGTATTGTTGCATGAAAGGCTCGTTGCAGGTAATGAATCCGCCACTTCAGGAGATCAGATCAGCCGCGTTAGTGCGCAGTTGAACACGGAAGTCAGCAAAACCGATATCCCGTATTTTTACCGGCAGCTGTTTCTTCGCAAACAACAGTACTCCTCTGAATTCTGGGTTGGCAGAGCCAAAGAAACGGACGAGTTCATGCTATACCTGCGTCAGTACAGGCAAATCAGGTCGGGAGCAATCATGGTTACCGGTGAAAGATATTCCGGCAAGAGTTATTTTTGTGAGCATATGGCCACAGAAATAGCATCAGGATCAGCAATACGAATTGTAACACCACCACCCGGAGGAAGCACCAACAGGAAAACATTTTACGCTATCCTGACAGAGGCTCTGGAAGGGGAAGGAAAATCGTGGAGTGAAGCCCTGGAAGAGTTGCCGGAGAACAGTATTATCATCATCGAAGACCTGGAAATGTGGTGGCAGAGAGGCGAAAACGGAAATCAGATCTTAGAGATAATCAGCAAGCTTATTGACAAATACAGCCATAAGGTCCTTTTCATCCTCAGTGCCGGGAAGCATGCCTGGAAAGTCATTCGCAAAATAAGCAGCCTCGAAGACTCCTTTATTGGTCAGGTACGTCTTCTTCCCTTTGATGCCAAAGAGGTGGAGACCATTGTCATGCGGCGTCACAAAGCCGGCGGGTTGCAGTTTATCTTCGACGGCAGGCAGGAACGTAATTTCCGCCCCTGGCATTATGCCCGTCTGTTTAGTCGCTATTTCTCCTTTAGCAAAGGTAATATCGGCGCAGTATTACACGCATGGATAGCAAACATCACACATATTGATGGCGACACACTCTATATGCGTAACCCCCGGACACCACAGGATCTGCCACTGGAGTCACTTAGCGAAACCGCCGCGGTATGCCTGGTACAGATTATTATACACCGCCAGATGAACATTGAAAAGCTGGCACAAACAATGCAAATGCGAAAAGATGAAATCGCACCTGTTGTTGCAGGATTATTACGAAAAAACCTTATCGTCGGCGATGAAACGGATATCTATGGCATCAACCCTACGCTATACCGTTTTGTTATCGACCGTTTACTAACTGCTGAAATGCTCTGATATGGAAAATGCTATTCATGAAATAACAAAAGGGAATATATACTGGATATTATTGTTCGCTGTTGCAGGGTTTATTCTGCTCTATATCATAAAACAATATCTTCCTCTGGTTTTACGAAAAGAACGATCGAAAAAAGTATTCCGCTATATCATACCTGTTTTGGAAGCTGTATTCTGGATATTTATATTCTATGAAGCGATTCCTGCATTCTACCACAAGCATTATCTATTGGGAATATTAATTTTCACCATTGCGTTGGGTGCCATGGTATGGTTTTTTTGGTTCAGGCTCAGAGATTATACTGCAGGGCTTATCTGCAGGCTAAGCAAAAACCTTCATCTAAACGACAGGATAAATATTGACGGTACGACAGGAAAGATCACTGGTTTCAAAGCCGCATACCTTGAATTAGAAAGCGAATCAGGAGATACCATTCTAATGCCTTATGGATTGGTAACAGGCAGAAAAGTCATCAAACAACAAATCTCTGATCGACGTCAGAATTATATTTTTGAGATAATCATTCCTGCCAAAGAGGATCCGCGACTACAAATACGGAGCATTCGCAGATTTATTATCAGCCAGCCCTGGAGCTCGCTAAGCAAAGACCCTCAGATTCGATTTATTAAAACAGAAAAGGAAAACAACAGGTATGAAATAACGGTGTACACGCCCGACAGCAGCTACGCCGAAAAGATTCGTATTCAGCTGGAAGAAAAATTCAGGTAATGGATTTTTGTTTTTTTGACTGATAAAAAGACCACACACTGATCATCATTGCAATTAAAAGGGCTACCATTCCAATTACAAAGGTGGGAATAAACCCAAACTGTTGGTAAAAAACAATACCTATGGCCGGAGCAAACACCGAGCGAATACCTGTAAGCCAGAGGTGCACCGCCTGATAATCGCCGGCATCTTCATCAGCACAATAGTAAGCAGAACCAATGTTCCATAACAATGGCATCGTAGAGGCAAAAACAGCATGGAAAAGAATATATCCCATGAGCATATAGAACACGGTTATTCCCATAAAATCAAAATTCCCCGGGAAAAAGTCGGTTAACACCAAAAAACCAATGTAGGTAAACATAGAACCAAAAGTAAGTACACTAAACTTGCGCGGATCCACAGAACCCAGCAGCCGCCCGGCAATGGGAAGAAGTATAATAGCACCAACATTATATGCATTACGGTAAAATGCCATACTCGAATAACTAAGGTGCAAGGACTCCTCAAAATAGATAAAAATCACTGAAACTGTTGACATAAAAGCAAAGCCATAAAACATAAAGCTGGCCTCGAAATGAAGAAAAGGCTTGTTTTTCCATACAATCCCAAGCATCCGCCTCATGGAGCTACCCACCGATTTTAATACGGGCTCCCTGACATCCATTGTTTCAGGCAAACGATACGGAATACGTGAAAAAACAAAGATGGAACTAATCCCAAGAATCGCTACAACCGGGAAAACCCAGGTAAAAGCATAATAATCTTTATCCAGAATAATACCATAGGCAAATGTGACCACCAGCATCACGATTTTATTTAAGGAAGTGCTTATGGAATAAAGCCGTGAAAAATTTTTATGGCGGTATGCATTTTTTAAAAATAAATTAATGGTAGGATTTACAACAGGTGCAGCAAGGTAATAAATAAGAAAAATCGCCAGAAAAATATAATGGTAAATACTATCACCGTCGTAGGCTGCAGGTATGCGCGGGAAAAATGCCAGCCCGATCAGCGGCAAACGTGTTAGCAGCCCAACCCTGCGCAGCATTCGCCTTTTTTGCTTTGTGCGACGGACAAATTCATTAATAAAAATCAGAAACACAAACACCAGCATGGAAAACTGGAACAGAAAACTCAGCTGATAAGGCGACCCGTTAATACTTCTTAGGAACACAAATTCATTAAGTGCCAGCACACCAAGCACAACACCTTCAATAAGGGAATATATGGTATGAAGAGTAAAGGTCTTCTTTTCAGCATCATTAAGTTCAGAAAAAGCAAATCGTTTCATGCTTGTGTTTTAGGCTGCAAATATATTGTTTTATTCTTTCGTACCTTTGCGCCCATGAAATTGAAAAAAGGAAATTTCCAGACCGGAAATGTGGTATTACTATCGATATCACACCTGATCCACGATATCTATGGTTCGTTTTTAGCGCCCATCTTACCGTTGATAATCGACAAGCTAAGCATCAACTATACCCTTGCAGGAATGCTTTCGTTGTTTCAGCGGCTGCCAAGCCTTATCAATCCGTTTATCGGTTTGCTGGCCGACAGGATCCAGATGCGTTACCTGGTCATATTGTGCCCTGCGATTACGGCTGTTGCCATGAGCCTGATAGGTGTGGCACCATCGTATTTTGTGCTTGCCACCTTATTGCTTGTCGCCGGGCTGAGTTCGGCACTATACCATGTACCCTCCCCGGTGATGGTAAAGAAAGTCAGTGGTGAGCTCACCGGTCGTGGCATGAGTTTTTATATGCTTGGCGGAGAGATGGCCCGAACGCTGGGTCCTCTGACCATCCTGGGAGCTGTAACCATATGGGGCCTTGAAGGCACCTGGAAACTAATTCCCTTCGGGCTTGCCGCATCACTGATCCTCTGGTGGAGGCTTCACAATATAGCAGTGCGCAAAGATGTAAAACGCATTGAAAAGCCGGAGCATCCCTGGCGGGCACTAAAGAAACTCATTCCTTTTTTTGCTGCTATTACAGGGTATATGTTCTTCCGCGCCCTACTGAAATCGAGTATGAGCACCTTTTTACCTACGTTTCTGACAGGCGAAGGCGGATCTTTATGGTCGGCAGGGATATCGCTGTCGATTTTTCAGCTTGCAGGGGCTGCAGGAACCTTTGTTGCCGGAACAGCATCGGATAAAATAGGACGAAAAAAAGCACTGGCCATAATGGCTGTTACAACACCCATCGCAATGTTTGCTTTTCTGCAAACCTCCGGAGTACTGAGCATTGTTTTTCTAATCGTTACGGGGCTGCTGATTTTTGGCAGTACCCCTGTTATGCTTGCCATGGTGCAGGATACCGAAACCGACCACCCGGCCTTTATTAATGGCATCTACATGACCCTTAATTTCACCATGAGTTCGTTAGCTGTTTTCCTTGCCGGTTTTCTGGCTGATATAATGGGACTGGAAAAAATGTTTTACACAGCTACAGGGTTGTCCGTATTATCATTGATCTTTATATTTATCATCCCGGAAATAAAGAAAAATGAATAACACGACGAACAGCTGGTGGCAAAAACGGTTTATAAAACCGCTGGTACGCTTTCTTAAACAAGGCATATCACCAAAAAAACTGGCTCTTACCGTGGCCATCGGTGCAATGGTTGGCATTTCTCCGTTTTTTGGACTTACAACCCTGATTTGCATCCTTTTTGCAACAGTTTTTCGACTCAACCAGGCAGCCATACAAGTTGCCAATTACATGGTTTATCCCTTACAGCTGGTTTTAATAGTTCCCAACATCCGCGCCGGAGAATGTATTTTTCATATAGAACATTTTCCTTTATCTGTAGAGAAAATAAAAATGCTGTATGCTGAAAACTGGTTCGACGGGTTGCTGACATTTAGCAAAAGCATGCTCATTGGTGGTGGCTTTTGGTTACTCTATGCCATCCCTTTAGGAATATTTGTATATTTAAGCCTGATACCGGTATTTAAAAAAACGGAACAAAGAATAAAGGAAAATCAAAAACAACAGGGATGAAAACAATCACCACCTTTGAATTAAAAAGACTTCTCGAAAGCAAAAAAGCCATTCAGCTTATCGATCAGCGCACCAGCCGCGAATACGACAATGGCCATATCGAAGGAGCCATACATCACTTCAAAGACGATCTGGAGGCCATTCCGGAAACATTAAAAAAGGGTATCCCTGTGATTATCTATTGTATTTATGGTATCAAGAGCAAGGGAACCGCTGAAATTCTCACCGCAGCAGGGTATGATGTTATGGTATTGGAAGGTGGCGTATATCAATGGAAAAAAGATATAGACAGATCGCTTTTTATCTTATGATAGCTAAAAGACCTCCTTTATTACAGATTTCTCCAACTATTCAAAATTTTATTTTCTGCCAGACAGATACTGCTCACCCCATTAAAACTAATGCAACAAATTCCTCCAAAGAATTATTTTAAAATCACTCTGATGGACTCCGTGATGTTCAGTGCCGTAGTAAATGTCGACAGATCCGTATAAAGCACACCATTAGCACCGGCATAATGCCCGTAACCAATGGGATTCAGCGTATATTCCTTTATATCGGAACCGGGATCAACAGTTACGGCATAAACCAGGGAAGGCTGCGAACTGGTTTTATACTCTACGTCATCAGGATATTTATTGTTTGTCCAATACTCATTCCAGTCCCATGACTGGTTTATTTCAAACAAGACACGGAATTTACCCTCCAGGGGTTTATCTGCCCTGGTATCAAGCACAAAGTCACCTTTGGGAGTAGCACCACTGTATGCATCCGGTAGTGGATCGGTGGTAGTAGGCAAGTAGAGTCCGTCGGGAGCCTGAACACCCCGTTGGTGCCCCCAGTATGGCAGGGCTGCAGGCCTGCGAAGTACTCCGGGCTGCCATTTTCCGGTAGATTTATCTCCATAGCTATAAAAACCTTTGGCGATACTCTCAGCAACATATACCGACTGAATATACACTCCATCCATGGTTTCCAGCCAAATTGCCATAAGAGGATGATTATGCTCCATACCTGCATTAAATACAATCGTTAACTCTTGTCCGGTACCGTTAATATTGGTAGAAAATTCCTGTGGTACCATATTCTTTTTCCTTTTCTGAGGGATAACCTGACTGGACATAAATATCGTTCCGGCAAAGATAATCAGGATTATATAGGCTAATTTTTTCATGATTTTTCTTTTTTAATAATTAAAATACAACAATAATTCCCAACGTAGGCAGAATTGTTCCGCTTTGGGCTGAAATTTCCTTCAACAAATATTTTGTCGGATCCTCAGGGTCAATAATTGGATTACCGTTTTCATCGGATTCACGTATTAAGATGGGAGCTGAGTCTGATTTCTGGTTCAATGCATTCTGAATATCAACATAGAGGTTTAATGACCATTTATTAAAAAACCACTCTTTATCCACACGAATATCCAATTGATTAAAGGGGCCCAGGCGGTCAGTGTTAAAGAGATTATAATCAAGGTATCCCCTGCCACGCGTATCCCAGGAAAGAATATTTGCACTTCGGTCGTAATCATTGGGTGTAAAGGGAGCCCCACCGACAAAGCGATACTTCATACCGACTTCCCAGTTATTTTTAAACGACTTAAGAGCCTGGGCTGTAAACAGGTGTCTGTTATCCCAGGCACTGGAAATATATTCATCTTCACTATCGGTAAAAAGGCTTCGTACAAAAGTATACGAGAATATCAGGCTTAGGTTTTCAATAGACTGGTCACGAAGATAGGCTTCAAAGCCATATGCTCTTCCTCTACTGGTAGAGGTCACCTCTTCATCGCCAAAGGTTCCAAAGTCCCCGCCTTTCGATGCAAGGCTAATCTGATCGGCAACAGAAAAAGGATAATTCCCATACCATTTATAGAAACCTTCAAATGTCATCTTTGAGTTCTGATTCATATTATACTCCACACCTCCAACAAGATGATCCACCCGGATATAGGTAATATTATTCTCTTTGTTAACCAATACATTATTCACATCACGATATCCCATTGTTGTGTATGACGGTTGTTGGAAGTATCTTCCCGTATTAAAGTTAAGAAAAAGATTATCCCTCAAAGCATAGCTCAGTGAAAAACGCGGCGATGTCTGATTCAAAACATTCTGCATTGACTCACTAAAGGTGTTGCCGTCGAAACGAAGGCCAATGCTTCCGGTAAGTTTATCACTTAGAAATTTGCGGCTCACCTGACCGAAAAGATTATAACCCCACAAGTCAAGATCCGATTCATAATTAAAATCTATTTGTTGCTCATTGAGGAATATCCGTTGAAAAGTACTGTTAAAGTACTGTGCATATTCTGCTCCGGCTCCATAGTTAAATTTCCAGAACCCTTTTCTGCCACTGTATTCATAACGGAATTTGGTTTCTATTTCATCGCTGTTGTAATCAAGGATGAGGTTATCTTCTGAGCTATCGTCATTATCACTGTATTTAAACTGCTTGTTATTAAGGTAATTTCTGCTTACAACAAATATATCAAATCCGTTTTTGCCAAAGTGCTTATATACAGCTCCCACAGTATAACTTTTTTGCAAATTCACAGGAAGATAGCCTAAAATATACTCCTGATCTTCGGTAGGATTTTCAAGGCCTAAGTTCAGGGCAAAGTCATCCAAAGCACCTAATCCGAGGATAGTAAGTTCATTTTTCGTATTGAAACGGGTTTTAACCTTAAACTGAGCATCGTTATAGGTAGGTAAAAAAGGTAAACCAATAACATCAAACAGAAACTGCAAATAGGAGCGACGAAAACTCGCAGTGAAAGTGGTATTTTTACCAATAGGGCCATCAAAAGTAAGTGCAAGGTCAGAAGCTCCTACGGAACCCTTAAAATTCAGCTTGTCACGATCGCCGTCCACCTGCTTAAAATTAAATACAGAACTCAGGGCGTTGCCTCTTGCCACAGGAAAGGCACTGCTATAAAAATCCAATTCACGAATAAAGTCTGCATTTAAAATTCCCACAGGCCCTCCGGAAGAGCCCTGCGTGGAAAAATGGTTCAGATATGGAATCTCAACATCATCGAGGAAAAATGAATTTTCACTGGGACCTCCACCACGAACGATAATATCGTTTCGGAAACTTACTGTTCCGGAAACACCAGGTAAAGTCTGGATAACTTTACTGATGTCACGATTGGCCCCCGGACTTTTCTCAATTTCAGAAACCCCAAGCGTTCGTAAAGAAACAGGACTCTCTTCCTTTCGTTTAAATGGCGAGGCTTTAATAACCACTGTTTCAAGTTTAGTTATTACCTCCTGCATTGGGATGTCAAGGGTAACATCTCGTGCCGGATTCACCATAACCTCTTCGGTTATAAAAGGCTCAAAGCCTACTGAAGAAGCCTGTAATCGTACAAATCCGGGTTCAATTCCGGTAAAAATGAAATTTCCATCAAGGTCTGACGTAGAACCAATGGTTGTACCATATATTATTATATTCGTAAATGGCAGAGGTTCATTGGTCTCTTTGTTAAAAACCCTGCCTTTTATAATTCCTGTCTGGGTGTAGGCTCCCAGAGATAATAAAAGAAAGAAAATAACGGGAAACTTATTCATTGTTTTAAATATTGGTTTTCAATTAGTTAATTACTTTTGTTCTGAATACAGATCATACAAATAAACAAAACATAAATAAAACAACCGAATATTTAAAAAGTTCAGAAAATAAAAGAAAAATTACACATCAGGCAAAGAAAGTGCCAGCATCAAAATTCCTTTACGTTTAATTGATACCACAGAGATACCAGGAGGCCATGGTAATTACCCTGGAGAACAAATCATCAGTATATGTTGGGTTTATGACCGGAAAAAAATTACTGTTTGAAATCGTATAACCGGCAAAAAGGTTAATGCAGGATGATTGAGGTGTGGAGGGTTCACGACGGGACATAAATTGTGGCTGCGACAGTCCGGAATTAATTTTCAACAAAAAATAGCAGGAACAGGCCGGAATATTTGCAGCAGATAAATACGGTACCAATTCCTGGGGTATATCATTCAATAAATCAAAATGCTGTGAATTATCATCCTCAAGAAAAACAACTTTCGAGCGGCTAAAAGCATTTGAAATCCCTGATTCGCAATAATACCTTACAACAGGGACACCCACACCAGAAACGAAAAAATCAAAAACCGGATCATCCGAAAACAGCCCTGTACCTGTGATAAATGTTTGAAGGCTCAACAGGTTCATAAACCGCATAAAGCGTTTAAACTGCGACACGGAATCTGATGCCTGATTACTGTCATGCATTATCAGAAGCACTGGTTTCCCGGTGTTTTCTGCTAAAAAACGTGCCCATAACAGGTATTCATTTTTATCATCTGCTCCAGAAGAACATAACAAAACAATTGCACGTGAAAAGCAATGGGATGATACAGAATGAATCATATACATCCGTGGGCTATCATTTTCGGCATAAGTCACATTTACCGGAAGACTCAGGTAATCTGCAGCACCAGCAATCCCGGATGAAAGACTCGTTAACGTCAAAGCATCCCCCAGCAAATGTGATATCGTATGATCACTTTGCCATTGATGCAGAAGTTCTGAATAAGGTTTTGTTATCATCGCGATCAACTTTTAAGCAAAATTACTCCAGCAACACCCCTTTTCTGGAAAATTGGTATTAACCAGACAGCAGTTGTGGTTAAATATCACCTTTATGGTACTAAAATTATATATATGGGGTCAAATAATCACTAAGCTATTCGATCATTCATTTATCCCATATAAAAAATTCATACCTTTACACTATAAACAAAGGATTTTATGTTCTGGGAACAATTTATACCCGTTTATTACACCTCAAAGCGCAATATCAGAGATACGATCCTGTTCACAGCGCTATATGCATTGGTCTTCATCAATGCATATAATCCTTTTGGCGTCGATTACTGGTTCAAGGGATCGCAGGCAGAATTATTGTTCTATTCTTCCGGGCTAATACTCACAGGTGTACTTTTTGTTGCTATCAGCAGAGTAATCATGTACCATTATCATAAACGACATCAGATATCCGTAGGAAAATATATTATCTGGATCATTGGCGAATTTGCCTTAATGGGTATGGTGTATGCTGTTGAAATCATGATAGTTCTCAAGGATCCACGGCCCTTTCCGGAAATCGTTGTAGTATCGCTGCAGAATACTTCCTTGTTGTTAATACAGCCATACCTGATTACACTTCTCTATTTTTCATGGAAAGATGCACGCAGAAGCCTGGAGCAAATGGAGCTGCAGCTGGAAAGAAAAAGCAAAACCACACGACTGGTGCATATCAAAGATGAAAACGGCACACTGCGGTTTAGCTTCCGGCCTGATGATCTGTTATATATCGAATCAGCAGATAACTATGTTAAGATAAACTATCTTCTGAATGGCAAAATCAAACAGGAAATCGTACGTAATACACTTAAACGGATGGAAACAATGCTGATTGAATTCAGCGTTATCAGATGCCACAGATCCTATATGGTAAACATTAACCTTGTTTCGGCAATTCAGAAAGATAAAGACGGGCATATTTTATTACTGGAACATGGTGAAGACTTACGCATCCCGGTTTCAAAAACCTACAGCCCGGCTGTAATGCGAACATTCATCAACAGGCCGGGAAATTAAATATAATTAATAAACACCTCCTTCAAAAATTTATCCTCCAATCGTCTGGCAATTCGCTTAATCACTGTTCTTCGTATCTCCAGATCCACGGGAAGGTTAGGATCCTGGTGAGCAATATTGATGCGGGTGCCAATAATAAAATGAATCTCATCACTCTCAAGCAGCAGCCTTACAATCTGATCTGCAGGGCCCTTACCAAGGCGTGTTTCATTGCTATAGCGTTTCAGAATATCTGCAACTTTACTCAGGGTGAGAATCCCTTCAGTAACCAGATCAATCCCATCCATAAAGGATATAGGCGGGAGGTCAGGGTCTTCAAACTCAAAACTGTCTGTGATCTCAACTTGTGTCTCCCGGGCAACGATATCGGCAGTGGTAGCACCACTAACGATCTTAAAACCATTGAATTCCTTAATCTTTTCACCAAGGATTATATCGTTCTTTTTCTCATACGGAGGTCCGCTACAAACCAGACATTTTCGGGGATCTCTAAAATATATTGCAGCACAACTGGTATCATCCTTCGAATTGTAATGATCGTTTTTATGCGCCCTTGTAACAATTTTCGATGCGAGTGTTGAGGCCGCAATATCATGGTCGTTTTCCACCAATTCACGAATATATTCATCTACAGCTTCTTCGCCCCAGCCAAAAGGATATTGATCAACACCCAAACCTGACTGCGCAACACCATCGGAATAAAAAACGATTCTATCGCCTTTCTGAGGATAAAAGCTGCAGGTTCTAAGCACTTTACCTTTATTCTTTTCCGTTTCCATCACGATGCGCTCCCATTTTACAGGCATGGGGTTTTTGCCACGTAAAAGGGTTGCTTTGGGATTATCATATTCCAGAATATTTATCTCTCCGTCGTGGTCAATATCAACGATAGTGAATGTGGAGTAGCTTATCCGACGTTCGGAACATACCGGAAGGGTATTCATAATGGTATCAGCAATACGCTCAACATCCTTATGTTCCTGCGTAAAATTCAAAGCCATTGTTGCAGTGAGTGTTGCCAGCAGGTTCGCTTTAACACCATGGCCCATGCCATCCGAAAGTACAACGATAGTGCGGTTTTCCTCCTTAATGCGGCGTTTCAAAAACACATCTCCGCAAATACGCTCACCCACATGATTCCGTTGATGGCAATATACTTCGATATAAAAATCCTGATCTTTTGCCATTACGATTGCTTTTTCTTCTTCGGAGTATATGATTGAATAATGGAGTTAAGCATTTTTTCTGTTTTTGATGCCCCTTCCCCAAGGAGAAAACCAATCTGCTGAACCATAGCAAGGTTCTCATCAATAACTTCGGTCATGCGGTTAATAACTTCCTCCTTTTGAACTTCGGGAAGGAACATATCGCGCACTATGGCACCAGCAACCTTTCCGTTTTTTACCGGAAAGGCTGAAACATTTAGCAGGCCATTATCCACCTGGATATCCTTATTCAGAACAGGCTGGTTCTGATCAAAAACATAATTAAAAACATTATAAAAACTATAAGGCAAAAGCGTCTTAAGGTCAGCACCTTCCAACCCCGGGATAATCTCTGCTATATCGCGGGCATCTTCGCCAAGCATTTCAATAAAAGCAGTATTCGATTCAATAACCTTAAAGTCGTCGTCCACAATAACAACACCAGAATTCATACGCGAAAGTATGGCTGCAGCGCGCTCGTACGACTCCTTGGCAACAATCATTTCACGACGTGCATCTTTGGCCTGATCAATAAGCTCATGCCTGTCACGATTAAGTTTTTCATTGGTTGTTTTGAGTGTATCGATATACTCCTGCCGTGTCCGAAGGGTGTATTCAAGGCACATTTCAGGTTTCGCCAATCCTTTGGAAACCATTGTTGCAAATTCACGGCATGATTTAAAGCCACACATTCCGCATCCGGAATCCACTTTATCGTCCTTTTTACCTATTAAAGCCAGTACCTGTTCGATTTTTTCTTCTGACGGCGTTTCCAGCCGCTGGTCGTCGGATTCAAAGCCACGATTCAGATTTACAGATTTGTATGTATCTATATCCTTTGACCAACGGTCATAATTAAAATCTTTCAATAATCGGCTGGCAAAATCGGTAATCAGCGCCATACGGTAAAACTTCTCACCATCTTTGCTCATCCCGGGTCCCATCATACATCCTTCGCAGAAAAACAGATTAAAATGATGCTTAATTTCCTCACTACGCTTTTTAAACATTTCAATCGCCTCAATAACATCATTGTGACCTTCAGCAGAGATCACATTTCCACTTAAAAGACTTTCATCCATGGGGCCGGATTGCAGAATACCGTTGGTAATGGGAAAAAGAGCACCTTTATATCCCAGCGGTTTGTCAAATTCCGCATATTCATAATTTTTCTCTTCTATACCATACTGTTCAAAGAGCTGGCGTAACTCCAGAAAGGTAATATTTGCATCTATTGTCCGGGAGCCTGAATATTTCTTTATTTCATCTTTTGAAGCAATACAGGGGCCTATATATACGACATGAATATCATCAGAATATTTTTCGCGCACAACACCCGCGGCAGCCACCGGGGGAGATATCAGGGGGGCAGCATTTACCAATAGCTCGGGATAATACTTTTCAACCAGATTTACCACAACAGGACAATTGGCAAAAAGGTAATACTTTCCTTTAAAATCACCGGCCAGTTTTGCATATCCGCCGGCAACAAGGTCAACACCAAAACTCACATCCTGAACATGGCTAAAGCCCAAAGCACGAATCATTGCAACAAGTTTACGGTAATCGGAAATATCCTCAAACTCGGCAGCTATACTGGGGCCCAACAGAGCAACTACAGGTTTTGCATCTTTTAACAAAGTATTTACTGCTTCAACACTGCTGCGGTAAGAGACAGCATTATAGCCACAAACATTATGACAGTTTCCACAGCCGATACATCGCTGGTGTATAATTTCCGGGGTTTCATGACCTTTTCTGACCACAATAGCATTTACCGGACAGGATCGCATGCAGGCATAACAGTGCGTGCATCTCTCCGCATGAATTGTAAACAGGGGTTCTTCTATGCTGTTTTTTGCCATAATCATTCTCCAAATAAATCATTTAGAAGACCTGTTACATTGTCGGCTGTAACGTGTTCATATACTTTACCCCCAATTTTCAGCAAAGGTCCGTTTTCGCACTGCCCAAGGCAATGTGCACCATGAAAAAACACCTTATCCTTCAGGTTTCTTTCGGTTAGATAATCCTGGATTATGCGCAATGTTTTTTTATTTCCACGACTAAAACAGGAGCTTCCCAGGCATATTACGATTTCTGTTCGCTTCATTAATTCTTATTTTCAACACACAAATATACAATTATTTACCATTCTTCCTGTGAACAGCATAACATTGTTATTTTTTTAACAATAAAACATTGGATATATGGTAAATAGTCTTATTTTTGTGTGAAACAGCATCAAATACATGAGTGATAAGATTATAGAGATATTAAAAATATATCCAAAAGGACACCGGGAAACGCTTATTCCCGTATTACAAACTATTCAGGATAAAATTGGCTATATACCGGAAGAGGCTATTGCCCCGGTAGCAGAATATGTTGGAATTCCCAGCAGCAAAGTTTATGGAGTGGCAACATTTTACGATCAATTCCGGTTTGTAAAACAAGGCACTTACCATATAAGGGTCTGCAGAGGTACGGCATGTCATGTAATGGGTTCGGCAACGATTCTTAAGGAGTTGGAAAAAGAATTGAAAATTAAAGCCGGTGAAGTGTCCAAAGACGGGAAGTTCAGCCTAGAAATAGCCAGCTGTATCGGTGCATGTAGCATGGCTCCTGTGGTTCAGATAAATAATCACTACTACACTATCTCACCAAAAGATCAGATTAAAGATATTATCCGTAAAGAAATAAAGAATGACTAACGAAGATAACGACAACAAAATAAAGAGCTTTGCATATCGTTTCTTTAACGCTCCGGCAGAGGCCATTCCGCCGGAAATCAAAAAGCAGGCTGCTGCATTCAGACGCGATGCCATTGATAAACTGCATATTTTTATTGCTACGGATACGTCAGGGGTTGTTGCTGGTGCGGATAAAACCCTCAAAGCTATACAGGAATATGTTCAACGCAGAAATATTGATGCTACCGTTATTGAAACAGGCAATATGGGAGTTTCATCCTTTGCTCCGGTAATGGACGTACAGCTGCCCGGGTATTCGCGAATAAGCTTCAAATGTGTTGGCAGTGAATATGTTTCTACTATTCTTGATGATATTTTAAATAAAGAAATTCCTGAAGAGTTCATTATCGGCCAATACAGAAATCCGCTTCACGAGTCATATGAGAAGGTTCCGTTTATGGATGAAATCCCGTTTTTTGTAAATCAAAAAAGAAACATTCTCGAAAACTGCGGAATTGTAAACCCCTGTAATATAAATGAATACATTGCTCACGGAGGCTATACTGCTTTTCTAAAAACCATAACCAACTACACTCCGGATGCAGTTTGCGACATTATGGAGCAGAGTGACCTGCGGGGTCGCAGCGGGAGTGGTTTCCCGGTAGGGGAAAAATGGCGGTTGACTCTTAACGTTGCTGCTGATGAGAAATACCTCATCTGTAATGCTGATGAAAGTGACCCCGGTGCATTTATGGATCGCACGTTGCTTGAAGGCATTCCGCACCGCATCATTGAAGGAATTGCTCTTTCGAGTTATGCTATTGGTGCCAAAACGGCTTATGTCTACATAAAAAATGAATATCATCTGGCAAATAAAAGGCTGGAAACAGCCATTCAGCAAGCCTACGACAATGGGATTCTTGGCACTAACATTTATAACAGCGGCTATTCATTAACACTAAAAGTTGTAAAAGGTGCCGGTGCATTTATATGTGGTGAAGAAACGGCGCTCATATCCAGTATTGAGGGCAAAAGGGGAATGCCACAGCATAAACCCCCCTACCCCACACAAGCAGGTCTCTTCGGCAAACCTACCGTTGTAAACAATGCGGAAACTCTTGCCAGTGTGCCAACCATTTTTAGTCATGGGCCACAGTGGTTTCGCAAAATCGGTACTGAATCCAGTAAAGGAACAAAAATATTCACTGTATCTGGAAAGGTCCGATTTACCGGGCTTGTGGAAATTCCTTTGGGTACTACCTTCCGGGATATCATTTTTGAATGCTGTGGGGGCATGTCCGGGGATAAAGATTTTAAATCGTTGCTTATAGGTGGGCCTTTGGGCTATTGTATCAATGAAGATTTGCTGGACACACCTATTGATTTTGATGTTTTGCAGGAGAAAGGCTTCACTATGGGGAGCGGTGGTCTTGTGGTAATGGACGAAGATACCTGTATGGTTGATATGGCGCGTTATTTTGCTGCATTTATCCGGCGCGAGAGCTGTGGAAAATGCATTCCGTGCCGTGAAGGTTCAAAAAGAATGTTTGAAATACTGGAAATGCTGACACATAAGCCATCCGAAGATGGCAAGCACGATTCATTGATACGTTTTAAAGGTGTTATGCAGCTGGGTAAACTGGCATCGGTAATCCGTGATACTTCACTGTGTGGACTTGGTAAATATGCCCCCAACCCCATTTTATCCATCCTTAAATATTACCATGCAGAGTTTGAAGAGCATATTTACGACAGGCATTGCCGGGCAAATGTGTGCAAAGAACTGAAGACTTTTTATATTGATGTGGATAAATGCACCGGTTGTCACGCGTGTGCTTCAAAATGTCCTACACAGGCCATAATCGGATCCCCACGGAAGCCACACTTTATTGTTGAAGAAAAATGTATTGGTTGTGGTGCCTGTTACGACACCTGTAAGTTTGTTGCTATTTATCAAAAATAAGCCTGATATGGATTTTAATATAGAAGTAAATAATAGTCCCATAAAAGCACGCAAAGGCGAAACCATATTACAGGCGCTCAAGCGCAACGGCATAGAAGTACCAACACTGTGCTATATGGCCGGTCATCTGCCAACAGGAGCATGCCGCATGTGTGTTGTTGAAGTAGAAGGTTACTCAGGGCTAATACCTTCTTGCAGCCATCCTGTTGAAGACTGGATGAAAATTCAAACCCACAGTCCCAGAGTTATTCAGGCCCGAAAATCAGTTGTTGAATTGCTCCTTGCCAGTCACCCCGACGATTGCCTTTACTGTGTACGTAACGGTAACTGTGAGTTGCAGCGCTACGCCGAAGAACTGGGCATACGGGAACGTAAATACCCTGCGCGTCCGCACCCGGCAACCATCGACAAATCCTCGTACAGCATCGTCCGTGACCCCGCAAAATGTATACTCTGCGGTCGCTGTATCCGTGTTTGTGAAGAGATTCAGAGCGTTTCAACATTCGATTATGTTAAACGAGGTGACTCGATGTACATTGGCACTACTCTTGACAAACCCATGAATATGAGTAATTGCGTTGATTGCGGTCAATGCACAAATGCTTGTCCCACAGGTGCTTTATACGAAAAGGACAATACTGATATTGTTCATAAGGCATTATATAATAAAAACAAAAGAGTTATTGCGCTAATCGATCAGACGACGGGAGTAAGTGTTGCGGAGGAGTTTGGCATGAAACCGGGTAAAGACATGACACACATCCTTGTTGCTGCATTACGCAAAATTGGGTTTAACGCGATATATAATTACAACCTGGGCTGCGACATATATGCCCGTGAGATGGCACGGCAAATCATAAAAAAACCTGAAGGGGAAACATTAATTTCCACAAGCTGCCCGGGATGGGTGAAATTCGCAGAAGAATTTTTTCCACAACATCTGCAGATGCTGGCTCCGGTAAAATCACCAATGGAAATATTGGGCGCTGCCATTAAAGAACGCGATAACAAGCTGTTTTCAGTCGCAGTAACACCATGCATGGCTAAAAAAGCAGAACTTGCCAGGCCGTGTAATGCAATAGAAGGCCATACTGTTATTAATGCTGCATTAACAACCCGCGAACTGGTTCGTTTTATCCAGCTGCATGGAATAAATATTGAGGAACTGGAACCGGAGCTTACGAATGACCCCTATGGGACAGCCACAGGTGCCGGTATTTTATTTGGTTACAGTGGTGGTGAATCTGAAGCCATTATAAGATCACTGACGCACCTTATTACACCCGGGGAGATGAATCCACGATTAAAGATCACGAAGCTAAGAAACTCCAGACCGGTAAAGGAATACATACTTAAAACAGCTGGCAGGGAATATCATTTTATGGCTGTTAGCGGACTTGCCAATGCCAGGGCGCTACTTGAGAACCTTCCGGCAATGAAAAAACGCCCGGATTATATCGAAATCATGGCATGCCCTGAAGGTTGTATCAACGGCGGTGGTCAGCCCATTCATAAATTTGAAGAAAAATTTCTTAAAGCCCGAAGAAAAAGTATCATTGACCTGGACGAGAAAGACAGCCTGAAAACACCATACAGAAATCCGGCAGTATTAAAATGGGAGCAGGAAAAGCCCGAAAAGGAGTTACTGAAACCTGTTTTTAAACAAAGAGATGCATTATTATAAATTATAAGCTATGCCTGCATACAGAAAACAACTTGTATTTACCGTAAAAGATCGTTGCCGTGTTTGCTATACTTGTGTCAGAGAGTGCCCCGTTAAAGCTATTCGAATTCTCAACGGACAGGCAGAAGTTATTGATCAGCGGTGTATTGGATGCGGAAATTGTGTAAAGGTTTGCAGCCAGAATGCAAAAGTATTCCTCGACAACACAGGCGAGGTTTTCAGTCTGCTGTCATCAGATGAGAAAGTTGCAGCCATTGTAGCCCCTTCTTTTCCTGCGGAATTCACAGAGGCAGACGATTACAAAAAAACCGTAGGTCTTATACGTTCACTGGGTTTTGACTGGGTAGCAGAAGTTGGATTTGGGGCAGACCTTGTTGCCAACAAATACGATGCGATATTAAAAAATCCTGACTCCAAACCCACGATATCTTCCGATTGCCCTGCAATTGTTTATTTCCTGGAACATTACTACCCAAAATTAGTGGAATTCCTGGCACCTATTGTCTCCCCGATGGTCGCTATGAAAAGAATAATGAAAAAAAAGTACGGGGAAGACATAAAAATAGTCTTTATTGGTCCCTGCGTAGCAAAAAAGGCCGAATCCAATGAGATAGACTCCATAATTACCTTTCAGGAATTACGCAAAATGCTAAAAATGCGTAATCTTACTTATGAGAACACCCAACCATCGGATTTTGATCCGCCACATGCAGGCAAAGGAGCAATATTCCCAATCAGCAGGGGTTTATTGCAAACAACAAACCGCTCAGAAGACCTTACCGAAGGGAATATTGTTGTTGCAGAGGGGCGGGTGAATTTCCGTGAAGCCATAAAGGAGTTTGATACCGGCTGCATCTCAGATACACACCTTGAATTGCTGTGTTGTGAAGGATGTATCATGGGGCCGGGAATGTCATCCGGAGGACAGCGATATCGCCGCAGGACCCTGGTAAGCAACTATGTAAAAGAGAAGATAAAAAACATCGATGAAAAAGAGTGGCAGGCAGAGGTAGCCTTCTGTGACGACATTGACCTCACACAAACCTTCAAAAGCACCGACAGAAGACTCGAAAAACCCCGCCAGCATGAAATTGATCAGGTGTTGGTTTCCATGGGAAAATTCAAAAAAGAAGATCACCTTAATTGTGGCGCATGCGGATACGACACCTGCGAGGAACATGCTGTTGCCATTATCCAGGGACTGGCAGAAACAGAAATGTGCCTGCCATACACTATCGAAGAACTGCATCATACGATTAAAGACCTTAATAGTTCTCATCAGGAACTTGCCACAGCACAACAAGCATTAAAGCAATCGGAAAAACTGGCTAATATGGGGCAACTATCTGCAGGTATTGCCCATGAGCTGAACAATCCGCTGGGGGTAATCACTATGTACTCCAATATCCTTAAAGAAGAACTCGGAGAAGAAAACGAACTGGCCGAAGATCTTGAGCTTATTGTAGAACAGGCCGACAGGTGTAAGAAAATTGTTGGTGGCCTGCTTAATTTTGCACGTAAAAACCAGGTCTTACTTTCTGAAGTCGACATAGAAGAATTTACCCGAAGAAGCCTTAGTGCAATACTAAATGCATCCAATGTAAATGTTTTATACAAACCAAATTTAATGGATAAAAACGCCATGGTCGACATTGATCAATGGATGCAGGTTTTGACAAATTTGGAAAAAAACGCTGTTGAAGCAATGGAAGGAATCCCCGATGCACAGTTAACTATTGAGTTATCAGACACAAAGGATACTATTCTATATAAAATTAAGGATAACGGAAGTGGTATTTCCAGTGAAAACATGGAAAAAATATTCACTCCGTTTTTCACAACAAAAGGTATTGGTAAAGGCACAGGACTTGGATTACCTCTGGTATATGGTATTGTAAAAATGCATAGAGGCCAAATCAATGTTACATCCAACAGCGACCCCGCCAAAGGACCTACAGGAACAATATTTACAATTTCTATACCCCGACATGGATTAACGCATTAAGAGATTTATTATGAAAATAAAAACGATTCTTTTGGTTGATGACGACCCTGACTATCTGTTTCAGTTAAAAATAAAAATAGAAAACTTTGGTTATAAAACCATTACGGCGGATAGCCAGAAAGAGGCCGAGTCTATTATTGAAGGCACAAAGCCGGATTTGGCGATTTTCGACCTCATGATGGAAAATGAGGATAGCGGTTTTATCCTAAGTTATAAAATCAAACGTAAATATCCTGATGTACCTGTTATTATCGCCACTGCTGTATCAGCTGAAACAGGAATGACATTTGACATCACCTCGGAAGATGACAGAGAATGGATCAGGGCTGACCAGTTCCTTGATAAAGGAATCAGAACCGAACAACTTCAAATTGAAATCGAAACCCTGCTAAACATTGAATAATATGGGTGAACTAAAAATACTTGTTGTAGACGATGAACCCGGAATACGTTCTGGTGTTGCCCGGATAATGCGAAAATTTACAGTTGACTATCCATTTATGGATGAGCACGTAAATTTTACAATCCTGGAAGCTGAAAGCGGTGAAGCAGGAATTGATATTATTGAAGCTGATATGCCTGATATTATCCTACTGGACAATAAACTCCCCGGAATTCAGGGTATTGAGGTCCTGGAATATGTAAAAAAAAGAAATTATGATATCACAGTGGTGATGATAACAAGCTATGCGTCGCTGGATCTGGCGGTTAAAGCCACAAAAGACGGCGCGCATGATTTTATCCCCAAGCCTTTCACGCCCCAGGAACTCAGGTCATCAATTGAGAACATCACCAAACGGATTTTTCTCAAACGAATGACCCGGCAAATGGGAGATCAGGGGAAACAGATTCGTTTTCAGTTCCTGTCGGTACTGTCTCATGAGCTTAAAGCTCCTCTCAATGCCATTGAAGGATATCTGGACATGATTAAGGAAAAGCAGATGGGCAACAATCTGGATGATTATGATAAAATAGTGAGCAGAAGTCTCGACCGCGTACATGGTATGCGTACACTTATCATGGATATGCTTGACCTTACACGCATTGAAACAGAAGACAAAAAAAGAACCATGATAAAATGCAATTTGAAAAAAATTGCCAATAATGCCATTGATACAATGAAGCCGTTAGCTATTCAGATGGATGTGGATATTAAATTACATGCTGATGATGACTTTTCAGTTCTCGCTGATTGCTCTGAGATGGAAATAATATTTAATAACCTGATATCCAATGCAGTAAAATATAATCGCCCCGGAGGATCTGTTACTTGTTCTTTGAAAAATGAAGATGATCATGCCATTATTTGTGTTAAAGATACTGGTATAGGCATGACACAGGAAGATTCAGAGAAAATATTTGAGGACTTTGTCCGGATAAAAAATTCCGAGACAAAAAAAATATCAGGAAGCGGATTGGGGCTAAGTATTGTAAAAAAAATAATCACTTATTATGATGGAAACATTTCTGTAGATACAGCGCCGGGTAAAGGCTCAACATTTACAGCAAAAATCCCGTCAGCTAATTTAGTATAGATACCAATGAATACACTACCGGATAAAACTGTTGAACGCTTGTGTAAATACCGCAGGGTTCTTTATAATACACTTGCAGAGGGAAAACAACACATTTTCTCTCATGAGCTTGCCAGCTTGTTACATATCACTCCTGTGCAGGTTCGTCGTGATATAATGCTTATTGGGTATTCCGGCACTTTGCGGAAAGGATATGATGTTCAGGATCTTGTCGCATTGATTGGCGATATTCTGGATACGCCTTCAGGGCAAAAGGCAGCCATTATAGGACTGGGAAATCTGGGTAGTTCCATCCTTGGATATTTCAATGGGAAAAGAGCCAAACTATCGATTGTTGCGGCATTTGATAACGACCCGCAAAAAACAGATCGTATTTATGCCGGGGTGAAATGTTATCCTGTCAGGGAACTGCAGAATATCATTGAACAGGAAAACATCAAAATGGCCATACTGACCATTCCGGCACGTGAAAGCAATGACATTGTAAACACCCTGGTGATGTCGGGGATCAAAGGTATTATGAACTTCACACCCAAATCGCTCAATGTACCTGACAACATCTACCTTGAAGAATATGACATGGTAACATCGCTGGAAAAGATTGCCTATTTCATCAAACAAAACACCAACGAAGAATAAATTATGCGCGTATTTCACAGCATTGAAGAAGCCGGGAAGGCAATAAAAAACCCTGTTGTAACAACCGGATCTTTTGATGGTGTTCATATAGGACATAAAATGATTCTTAAACGCATCACTGCGCTTGCCCGCCAGGTTGAAGGAGAATCTGTTCTTATCACCTTTCATCCTCATCCCAGAAAAGTTTTATATCCGGAATGTAAAAACCTGCAGCTTATTGCTTCCCAGGATGAAAAAATTGAACTATTAAAACAAACAGGCCTTGATAATGTAATTATCATGGAATTCACCAAAGAATTTTCACAAACAACTTCGCTGGAATTTATCGAGAACCTTTTGGTAAAAAAGCTGGGAGTCAGGAAGGTAGTTATCGGGTTTAATCATCATTTTGGACGAAACAGGGAAGGCGATCTTGAGTCATTAATTTCCTTGGGGCAAAAGCATAATTTCGAGGTTGAAGAAATCCCTGAACAGGATATTCAGAACGAAACGGTTAGCTCAACAAAAATCCGTGAGGCCATTCATGAGGGTTATATACAGAAAGCCAATGCCTATCTTGATCATTACTATATTGTTACAGGAAATATATCCTGCAAAATCCAGCCCTACCTGGAACATGGATTTCCCACCTGCAGAATTGAAATTGAGGAAGAGAGCAAACTAATTCCCCAGACAGGCACCTATGCGGTAACCATAAATTACCAGTGGAACCGATACAGAGCTCTGGCGATCATCAACAATTGCCAGACCCCGGAGAATATGCAATGCGGACTTGTGGCCCTGGATCTTCTTTTGCTGGATGAGAAAGATATTAATAACCGACGGGTTACACTTACATTCCATAAGCGCATCAGCAATCTTCCGTTAAACGGAAACAGCAAGGAGATAAAACGAGTACTCGATAAAGCCTATCAGGAGGCAGAAGAATTAATCTACTAATATGAACGAAGATATAAATTCAAGTAATACGTCCACAGAAGTTACTTTTCTCGGCACAGGAACATCCACCGGAGTTCCTGTTGTGGCCTGTAATTGCGATGTATGCACATCATCTGATCCTCGTGACAAAAGGCTAAGGACTTCAGCAATGGTGAAATATCAGGGCAAAACGTTTATTATCGATTGCGGCCCGGACTTCAGAATTCAGATGCTCGAAAATAATGTTGAAGATATTGACGCTATTCTGTTTACTCATTCTCACCGTGATCATATTGCAGGGCTCGACGATGTAAGAGGTTTTAATTATATCCTCAATAAAAGGATTGACATGTATGCCCAGCCAAACGTACTGGAATTCATAAAAACATCCTTTCCGTACATTTTCACCAATAAACGGTATTTTGGTACTCCTCAGGTCGACCTGCACCCTTTGGACGGGAAAAAATTTAATGTCGGAGGTATTGATATACAACCTATTAAGGTTCATCATCACAATGATATCATCTTTGGTTACAGATTTGGCAATTTCACCTACATCACCGATGCAAGCAAAATCGACGAGGAGGAGATTGTAAAAATCAGGGGAACAAAAGTTCTTGTTATCAATGCATTAAGAAACAGCCCGCACATCAGTCACTTTTCACTGGATCAGGCAATTGAAATGGCGAATATAATCAATCCGGAACGTGTATATTTTGTACATATGAGCCATTTTATCGGTAAACATGCAGATGTTGAACGCAAATTACCCAGAAATATGCATATGGCTTACGATGGGCTAAAAATAACCATCTGAAAAATATATTGTTAGCAAAATAACAAAACGCTTGCTTAAGCAAATTTTCGTTGTAAATTTGCACTATCTGACGGGAGGACATGGTCTAACCTGAGGATTTAACATTTTATTCAACCCCAAAGGAGTTATTCTGATGGAAAAGAGAATTGGAACAATCATTATTCTGATACACGATACTGCACAAGCCGGTGCAGTAAATCATATTCTCTCAGATTATTCTTCATTAATTATCGGGCGTCAGGGGCTTCCTTCACGCATCCAGGATAAAAGTATTATCTCAATCATTCTGGAAGCTACAACCGATGAATTTGGTGCTTTAAGTGGCAAACTGGGGCGTGTTAAAAATATAAGTGTTAAATCAGCAGTTTTTCCCTCATCAGTAATTGAACATACTATTGTTAAACACTAAATAATAAAAAAATGCGCTTTAATCCTGAAAAATGTGCTATTCCTGATAAGCGAATGCAGCCATTTATCGATTCCAATGAAATCTGGAACTACATTAACAACACCACCGTTAGCGATGAGCGTGTACAACAGATTATAAACAAATCACTTAATAAAGAACGCCTTACACTTGAGGAAACTGCTGTTCTGGTGAATGCCAACACACCTGAGCAGGTAGAAATGATCAAAAACGGCGCCCGTACGCTGAAAGAAAAAGTTTACGGGAACCGCATTGTTCTTTTTGCACCACTTTACATTGGCAATAAGTGCGTTAACAACTGTAAATACTGTGGCTTCAGGGTTACCAACAAAGAGGCGATTCGCAAAACCCTCTCTGATGAAGAAATTATTAAAGAGGTTGAAGCACTGGAAGATAATGGTCAGAAAAGGCTGATCCTTGTTTATGGCGAGCACCCTCAGTACAGTCCGGAATATATTGCGCATACCGTACGCACAACCTATGGTGTTAAAAAAGGTAATGGGGAGATCCGCAGGGTAAACATTAATGCGGCACCACTGGATATTGATGGATTCAGAACCGTTAAGGAAGCAGGCATCGGAACCTATCAGGTATTTCAGGAGACCTACGACCGCGAGGCTTATTCATGGTATCACCTTGGTGGAAAGAAAAAAGATTATGATTACCGTGTCACTTCACTCGACCGTGCTCAGGAAGCAGGACTTGACGATGTGGGCATTGGTGCCCTGTTTGGATTGTACGACTGGCGTTTCGAGGTTCTTGCTCTGGTACGCCACACAGTTCACCTGGAGGCCTGTTATAATGTCGGGCCACACACCATCAGCTTCCCAAGGATTAAAGACGCCAAAACCCTCAACATTACGGATAAGTACGAAGTAAGCGATGCAGACTTCACAAAACTGGTCGCCATTTTACGCCTTGCGGTACCCTACACAGGCCTTATCCTTACCGCCCGCGAAGACCCGGATGTAAGGCGCGAGGTTATGCAGTTTGGTGTATCTCAAATTGACGGTGGAACAAAAATCGAATTGGGTGAGTATTCCAAATCGCAAAACGAAGACCAAAACCTCAACAGAGAGCAGTTTAAAATTGGCGATGACCGTTCGCTGGGTGATGTTATCGACGAACTTCTGGAGCATGAATACCTGCCTTCTTTCTGCACTGCCTGCTATCGCCTTGGCCGTACCGGAGAGCATTTTATGGAATTCTCGGTTCCAGGCTTTATCAAACGATATTGCACCCCCAATGCAATCCTGACACTATCGGAATACCTTGTGGATTATGCAACTCCTGAAGTTCAACAAAAAGGATGGACCCGTATCGACGAAGAGCTCGCCAAACTTGAAAAAGGCGAATTCAAAGTCAATACCGATGAAATCAGAAGCAGGGTCGCCCGCATAAAAACCGGTGAAAGAGATCTTTATTTTTAATCCTCAAAATAGAATCACATGAAAAAATTCCGTATTGCAGGCATATTAATCAAAGACCGCATTAAAGAATCCGGGAGGACACAAAAAGTCCTTTCAGAGTATGGACACCTTATTCGCTCCAGAATGGGTTATCATGAAGTTTCAGACGACATTTGTTCACGGATAGGTACAATAGTGCTAACACTTGACGGACCTGAAGAGGAACAAATTAATATGATAAATGAATTAAAGACAATTGGTGGTATTGAGATCAAAGAGATGGTTTTCAATCTGTAAATTTTGGTCAATAATGCTGATACGGGGTAACCTTTGCGGTTGTCCCGTATTTTTGTATCTTTAAATTCTCAAAAATATTACTGTTATGAATAAAATTCAGGTTATTGGTATCTATGTTGGCGATCGGAAAAACGAAGCCATCGAAGTGCAGCGCATCCTTACGAATTACGGATGTAGTATTAAAACACGTATCGGATTGCATGAAGTCTCGGATGAGTTTTGCAGTTCATGTGGTCTTATCATTATCGAACTTACCGGTGATATGGAAGAACGCCGTAATCTCACCGAATCGCTACAGGACATTGGAAATATCCAGGTCAAAACCATGGACTTCGAAGCGTAGCAGCATTCCTGTTATTTTCTCTTTTCTTACCCTTACACATACAAAATTCATTTTTGAAACTTTTGTAATATCCGTAATTACCTCTGAATCCACTGAAAAAAAGACAATTTTCAGGAGTTTAATGTCCTTGAATATTTATCAAAAAACATAATCATAAAATACTGATTTACAACAGGATAAGTTTTGATTGTAGTAGTGTTGATGTACTCCGTTATCGCTACTGATGTGTTTTTGAAGAAGTACATTTTTTGACTTCAACTATATATATACAGATATTTATACTTCTTTAAGCAAGCGGGTAAAATTCACAAAAACACAACCAGTAACGAATGAAAAATTATATCAGAAGATCCTTTGTTATATTCTTTCTTATTTCGATAAGTATTTATTTTTCAAATATTTCATTTGCCCAAAACAGCTCAAATAAGGCTCAGCGGGTTCAAATTATTTCCGATCAGGCAGGCATGAAGTTAACAGTAAATGGTGAAGATTTCATGATTAACGGAATGAACTGGGATTATTTCCCCATTGGAACAAACTACACTTACAGCCTTTGGGATCAACCTGATAGTATAATCAGGGAAGCGCTTTATGCAGAAATGAGTTTGCTAAAGGTCATGGGAGTAAACGCTATTCGCCAATATACTGGTATTCCGGCCAAATGGATTCAGTATATTTATGAAAACTATGGCATTTATACCATGCTAAACCATAGTTTTGGTAGATATGGATTAGCAATAAACGATGTCTGGATCGCCAATACGGAATATGGAGATAATGCAACCCGTGAACTTCTTTTGCAGGAAGTAACCGCCATGGTGGAAGAATACAAGGATACTCCCGGGTTGTTAATGTTCCTTCTTGGAAATGAAAACAACTATGGCCTGTTTTGGGAGGGAGCCGAAACAGAAGATATTCCAATAATTGATGAAAACGCAGCCTTCCGTGCCCGACATATGTACAAACTCTTCAATGAGGCTGCTATTGCAATGAAATCCATTGACAACACACACCCTGTTGCCATCTGTAATGGCGATGTTCTTTTCATCGATATCATAAAGGACGAGTGCAGGGATGTGGATATCTTTGGAGTAAACATGTACCGTGGCGAATCATTTGGTGATGCGTTTGAGCACGTTAAAACTGTTCTTAACAAGCCAATCATGTTCACCGAGTTTGGTGCTGACGCATTCAATGCAATTGAAAACAGCGAGGACCAAAAGTCTCAGACCTGGTATTTGATTAACAACTGGAAAGAGATATACGAAAACGCATATGGGCTTGGAAAAGCCGGTAATTCGATTGGTGGCTTTACTTTTCAGTTCAGCGACGGATGGTGGAAACATGGCCAGACAACAGATCTCGATATACATAATACAGAGGCCTCATGGGCTAATGGAGGATATGTTAATGATTTTAAAAAAGGCTCCAATAACATGAATGAAGAGTGGTTTGGCATTTGCGCCAAGGGTCCAACAAACAAAAAAGGGCTCTACACCTTACAGCCCAGAGCAGCTTATTTTTCCCTGAAAAAAGTACATCAATTTAACCCCATGAAGAAAAACACAACGATCCAAAGCATAAATACCTATTTCTCTGAAATCCAGTAAAAAGATATTTAAAACACCGGTTGATCAAAACACATTAACCTGTTAAAAAACTAACTCTAACGATACCGTAACTATGAATAATCCTTCAGCAAATACAGAATCATTCTCACGGAAACCAAAAACCTTTTTATCACGGATTATAACACCAATAGGTGCTTTTTTAGCAGTAGTTCTATTACAATCATGCAGTAACAACAAAACGATGCTGGAAACAAAACAGATTATTGTCACTTCGGAAGCAGGGGCAAAACTGCAGAATAAAGAAAATATCCGCTTTACCAGGGGGACACCAACAGGTGTAACTGTGAAAATTGATCCTGATACAAAAAAGCAAAAGATTGACGGTATCGGCTCATCATTCACCGAAGCTTCAGCATTTGTGCTTGCTCATCTGGATCCCGAAACACGTAAAGAGGTTATGCGTAAAATCTTTACTGATGAGGGAGCTGATTTTTCCCTAACCCGCACGCATATCGGAGCCTGCGACTTTTGTGTCGATGGCAGGTATTCGTATGCTGATGTTAAAGGTGACAAAAACCTGGAATCATTCTCCCTTCTGCCCGATAAAGAAGGATTTTCTGCAGAACAACACCCCAATATCATTGATGAAAACTACGACCTGCTGCCCATGATTCATGAAGCACTGGAGATTAAAAGCAGACAAAACGACAAGACGCTCAATATTGTTGCTTCAGCCTGGACTGCTCCGGCATGGATGAAAGACATTGAAGACTGGTACATCAAAGGCACACCTGAAAACAACTGGCAGGGCACAGGAGGATCGTTAAAACCGGAATACGAAGAGGTTTATGCTGATTATCTGATCAGATATCTGAATGAATACAAAAAGGAAGGTGTAAATATCTGGGGACTCACTCCGGTAAATGAGCCTCATGGCAACAGTGGTCAATGGGAAAGCATGCACTTTACCCCTGAAACACAGCGTGATTTCATAAAAAAATATCTGGGCCCGAAATTAGTCAATGCATCACATGAAAACGTCAAGCTCCTGATTTATGATCAGAACCGTGATGGTCTGGAGCACTGGACAGATGTTATTCTTGGTGATCCGGAGGCAGCAAAGTACACATACGGTACTGCAGTGCACTGGTATGAAAGCACATACAAGGTTTATGAGCAGGAGTTTGAAAAAGTAAATACAAAATTCCCTGACAAAGCTATAATTCATACTGAAGGTTGTATTGATGACCTTGGAAAACCGGCTCCGGAAGGAATTCTCGATCCGGAGAAATTTCAGGAAAAAGACTGGTTTATGAACGATAGCTTCTGGTGGAACAAAAATGCTACCGACTGGGGCTATACCGCGACCTGGCCGGGAGTGGACTACAAAGAACATCCTATATATACACCTGTTCACCGCTATGCCAGAAATATTATTGTCAGCATCGATCACTGGCTAAAGGGATGGATCGACTGGAATGTTGTTCTTGATCATAATGGCGGCCCTAACCATGTTGGTAATTTTTGCGGCGCCCCAATTATGATAAATACAACCACCAAAGAAATCTATTATACACCTATCTACCATATTCTGGCGCAGCTTAGCAAAACAATTCGCCCGGGTGATTATGCCGTTCAGACTGCAACGGATAAAAACGACCTCGATAGTGATGCACTGCATTGCTGTGCCACCATTAATAATCAGAATTTATTAAGCATTCAGCTATTAAATACAACAAAAGAGCCTTTAGAATTAAATTTGGTCATTAAGGATCAGTTTGCATCCTTATCATTAGATGCAAATGCCCTGGAAACAATACAAATTCAACTTTAAAAGATAAAACAGATAATAGTATTACAAGAATTATTCAAGGATAAGAGAACAGGATGAAGAAAGCTATTTATTTGGGTAACACACAGGTTAATGAGACTTCCGGAGAAGTAAACGGCGGATTTACAACCATTGGAAGTGAGAAATTCTACAAAATCAGCAATTACAACAAAATGCAGGATTTCTTTATGACCATAGTCAGTAATTCTGACCACTGGATGTTTTTATCAAGCAATGGATCGCTTACAGCAGGTAGAAAATCGCGTGACATGGCGCTGTTTCCTTACTATACGGTGGATAAAATACATGACTTCCGTGGAAAAACAGGCAGTAGTACATTTTGCATAATCGAAAAAGATGAGCAAAACTTTCTATGGGAGCCATTTTCACACGAATCAGAAAAGGCATACCGCATTGAACGTAATATTTATAAAAGCATCTACGGAAATAAGATTGTTTTTGAAGAAATCAATCATGACCTGAATACGATATTCAGTTATGGGTGGTATAACAGTGATAAATATGGATGGATAAAACGGTCGGAGCTAAAAAACACGGGGCATGAAAACATCCGGGTGGGGTTTCTTGATGGTATTAGGAATATTATTCCCTGGGGCGTGGATTACGCCTTCCAGAATGAATACAGCAACCTGCTCGACGCCTATAAAAAAAGCGAACTCCTGCAGGATAGCAGCCTGGCATTGTTTATGTTAAGCTCCATACCCGTCGACAGAGCTGAGCCCAGTGAAGCACTCAGGGCTACTGCAGTCTGGTCGGCAGGATTGCCAGAAGAAACAAAGATTTTAATTTCAGATAAACAAATCCATCGCTTTATTCATGGCAACGAGGTTGCGAAAGAAAATGATGTGCGTGCAAGCAAAGGTGCATATTTTGTCAATAATACAATCACACTGGAACCTCAGACAGAAAAACACTGGTACATCATTGCTGATGTGGCAAAAGATTCAGCAGATGTTGTTAATCTTAACTATGAAATTCAGGGAAATAAACAAATTGAAAAAGCTATTCTGGATGATATCCGTATTGGTACACTGGCATTAAAAAGAATCGTTGGCAGCTCTGACGGATTACAGATGTCAAATGAGGAGCTGGGCTATGCCCGTCATTTTTCAAATACGCTATTCAATGTTATGCGTGGTGGCATTTTTACCGACGATTATCATATTAATCCACAAGATTTAAAAAAGTATATTTCACAGACAAACAAGTCACTTGCAAAAAAATACAATAGCGAAATAGCGTTATTTACAACAAAAATCGAGTACAGCGAGCTTCTGCAATGGGCAAAAGGAAAACATGACCCTGACCTGGAGCGTGTATGTACGGAATATCTGCCACTTACGTTCAGCCGTCGGCATGGCGACCCCAGCAGGCCATGGAATCAGTTTAGCATTGAGGTGAAGGAAGATAACGGAGAGGATAAACTAAGTTACGAAGGAAACTGGAGGGATATTTTTCAAAACTGGGAAGCCCTTAGCATGGCATTTCCGGAATTTATTGAAGCCATGATCACACGCTTTGCTAACGCTACTACAGCCGATGGATACAACCCCTACCGTATTACCAGGGAAGGGATCGACTGGGAAGAATCCGACCCGGATGACCCATGGTCTTATATCGGTTACTGGGGTGATCACCAGGTAATCTACCTGCAAAAATTCCTGGAATTATCAAATGCTTACCATCCCGGGAAAATTGCTGAAATGCTCACTGCCGACACTTTTGTCTTTGCTTCTGTACCCTATAAAATAAAACCCTTTGATAAGATGCTGATCAACCCAAAAGACACCATTGCCTTTGATCAGGATCTGAATAAAACATTACATGCCCGTGCCAATGTTACCGGAGCCGACGGAAAGCTGTTAACAAACTATCAGGGTGATATTATCAGAACCAACTTCACGGAAAAAATTCTCGTCTCCTTGCTCACCAAGCTGTATAACTTTATTCCGGAAGCAGGTATATGGCTAAATACGCAGCGTCCCGAGTGGAATGATGCCAATAATGCGCTGGTCGGAAACGGAGCATCAATGGTAACCCTGTATTATCTGCGGCGTTCACTTACTTTCTGGGTGGAACTTTTGAATAACAGTGATTTCACGGAAGCCAACATATCGGAGGAGTTATATGAGCTGTTTGAGGAAATGCAGAATACCTTTAACACCTTCAAAAACAACCTGGAAACAGGCTTTTCAGATGAAAACCGCTATCTCTTTAGCATGAAAATGGGAACGGCAGGGTCTGTTTATCGTGAAAATATATACCTGAACAGTTTCTCCGGAAAGCGCAAAAAAGTTTCCGGTGATCAAATCACCAGCTATTTTTCACTTGCACTTCAATACCTGAATCAATCAATAGAAAAAAACAAGCGCACTGACGGGCTTTACCATGCATACAACCTGGTAAGCTTCAGCAACGGCAAAGCTTCTATTCGTTATTTATATGAAATGCTGGAAGGCCAGGTTGCAGTGTTAAGCTCCGGATACCTTGATGCAAAAGAAAGCCTTAGCCTGCTGAATGCACTTAAAGGAAGTCCACTGTTCCGCCCTGATCAATATAGCTATATTCTGTATCCGGACAGAGAATTACCCCGTTTCACGAAGAAAAACAGTATCCCAAGAAAAAAGGCTGAAGAGATCGGTTTGCTGCAGAAACTCCTTGCCGACAAAAATACCGATATCATCAAAGCGGATGTTCTGGGCAATATTCATTTTGACAGCAACTGTAAAAATGCTGACCGCCTGAATGAGTTACTTGATGCGCTTCCCATGGACCTTTATGGTAAAAAATTAAAGGAAGATAAAGCATCTGTGTTAAATTTATACGAGGAGATTTTTGATCATCACTCATTTACCGGCAGATCAGGAACATTTTACGGATACGAAGGTTTGGGAAGCATTTATTGGCACATGGTATCAAAACTTTTGCTTGCTACTCAGGAGAGTTTTTTCAGTGCCGTTGAGGCAAAAGCCGATGAAATTACTCTTGGCAAACTGCAGGAACACTATTACGAGATAAAGGCAGGTATCGGGTTGTACAAAAACCCTGCTTTGTACGGGGCTTTCCCGACGGATGCGTATTCACATACACCGGGAAACTCAGGCGTAAAGCAACCCGGGCTTACAGGGCAGGTAAAAGAAGATATTATCTCCCGCTTTGGAGAGCTTGGACTCAAAATCAGCAACGGGAAAATATATTTCAACCCTACACTGCTAAATGCGGATGAAATCCTCACAAAAAAAGACGTCCTTTCCTACTTTAACCTTCGTGGCGATCATTGTCAGGCTCCGTTGAACCCCGGCCAGATAGCATTTACATTCTGCCAGGTTCCGGTGATCTGCTCTTTTGGCGACAGTAATGTTATCGCTGTTGAATATCAGGACGGTACAATACGGGAATTCAGAGATAAAGTTATCAGCACGGATATCAGCAACTCTATTTTCTCACGAAAAGGAGAAATAAAACAAATACATTTTCACGCAATATTATAATAATTAAAACCTCACGATATGTCTTTTAGAAGTGAACGAATATTATCGCTGGCCGGTGAAGATTTTAGTAAAAAAAACAACAATGATCTCATCGACCTTTTTCACAAATACCTCAACACAGGTATCCATGGATTATGTTTCAGCTCGTATACCGACGGGCAGGGTCCGGGGTCAATAATCACACCTGAACAGATCACAAAGCGCATTGAGATCATCAGGCCCTTCACAAAATGGATTCGTACCTTTTCATGTACCGATGGTAACGAACTCATTCCGGAAATAGCAAAAACTCATGGGCTGAAGGTTATGGCCGGAGCATGGCTTAGCGATGACGAGGAGATGAATGAAAAAGAAATTAATAACCTTATTCAGGTTGCCAAAGCAGGCAATGCTGATTTGGTTGCGGTAGGAAATGAAGTACTCTACAGGGAAGAATTAACGGAAGAAGAGCTTATTGCATACATTGAAAAGGTAAAAAAAGCTCTCCCGGATGTCCAGGTTGGCTATGTTGATGCCTATTATGAATTTGTAAACCGGCCAACATTAAAAGACGCCTGCGATGTACTGTTTATTAATTGCTATCCCTACTGGGAAGGATGTCACATCGATTATTCATTGATATATATGCAAAACATGTATAACAGTGTAGTAAATGTTGCTGACGGTAAACGAGTGATTATCAGCGAAACAGGATGGCCTAATATTGGGACTGCTTTTGAAGCTTCTGAGCCTTCAGAAGTTAATGCCATGCGCTATTTTATCAATACCCAGAAGTGGAGCCTCAAAGATAATATTGAGGTGATGTATTTCTCCAGCTTCGACGAGGAATGGAAAATTGATGCAGAAGGCGATGTGGGCGCATTCTGGGGGTTGTGGGATAAGAATGGCATGCTGAAATACAACAAATAAACCTTGATGAGCAGATATAATCATTTAAACATAACACACGGAAAAGCTATTTGCTATTCGGGATACAGAAAAGGGCAAAGCCCGGAAACAGGCATTCATCCAACAAAAGATCAGGTAAGGGAAGATCTGCATATCATCGACAAATTCATGGATTATATCCGCGTTTATGACTGCAGCCCCCATGCCGAAACAATTCTTGAAGTAATTTCTGAAGAAAATTTACACCTGAAAGTATTACAAGGAGTTTATATTGAAGCAGAAATGAACAATTTTGGATGCCCCTGGGGTAAAATATACTCAGAAGAGGAGTTGGTATACAACCAAAGCCTTAATATTGAAAAAGTTATTAAACTTATAGAGCTTGCCAATGCGTATCCGGAGATAATCTTCGCATTATCGGCAGGCAATGAAGCTACGGTTGACTGGACAGATCATTACGTACCGGTACAAAAAGTAATCACTTATGTTGAGATGCTCAAAAAGGGCACAAATCAACCGGTTACTTTTTGTGAAAACTATGTTCCCTGGCACAATAAGCTGGAGCCTTTAGCTGAAGCAGTGGATTTTATTTCGATCCACTCCTACCCTGTCTGGGAATACAAACACATCAGTGAAGCACTGGAATACACAAAACAGAATTTCCTGGGGATTGCAGATAAATACCCCCATAAGCCAATAATGATCACGGAGGCCGGATGGGCCACAAATTCCAATGGCAAAGGCATCGACCCCGGAAATGTAAGTGAAGAATTCCAGGAACAGTATTATCACGACTTGCAAAAATGGTGTGATAAAGAGAAAATAATAACCTTTGTTTTTGAAGCCTTTGATGAACCCTGGAAAGGCTCTCCGGAAGCCAATGAACCGGAAAAACACTGGGGCCTGTTTTATGAAGACAGGTCACCCAAGAAAGTTATGAAACCCCAATTTAAAAACCGATAAACCTGTTTTTATGAAAAAAACGATCAGATCATCTGTACGAAATGTTATATCAATCGGAATTGTTACCCTGTTGGCACTCATTCTTTGGTCATGCAACAATAGTGGGAACAATGAAAATAAAGTTAAAAATACCACAACAGAGAAACCAACATTTCAACCGCCGGACGATCTGCTCGCCGGAATACATAAAGCAATCTGTTATTCCGGATTTCGTGAAGGACAGCATCCAGACAGAGGAAACGGGGCCAATAATCCTACCGATGTACAAATCATTGAGGATTTAAAAATCATCGCCGATGAGATGGATATTCATCTTATCCGGTTGTATGATTGCGGTGAAAATTCACAGGCAGTGCTAAGAATTATTGACACCGAAAATTTTAACATAAAAGTCATGCTTGGTGTTTGGCTAAAAGCTGAGCTAAGTGCACACGAAACCTGTTCATGGCTTACAGAACCCATACCACAGCAAGAACTCAATGCCAATAAAAAGGCAAATCTTTTGGAGCTCCAAAGGGGAATAGACCTGGCAAACAAGTATAAAGATATTATTGTGGCTGTAAATGTGGGAAATGAAGCCCTGGTGGAATGGAATGATCATATGATGGATGTGGATACCGTAATTCGTTATTGCCAGACAGTAAAATCGCATATCGCACAACCTGTTACTGTTGCAGATAATTACGATTGGTGGGCCAGGGAAGGTCTTGACCTGGCAAATGCCCTTGACTTTATCTCCATCCATGTGTACCCGGTTTGGGAAGGAAAAGATATCGATGAGGCCCTCCCCTATTCAATCGAAAATATAATGAAGGTCAGAGAGGCTATTCCAAACGCACCAATAGTAATCAGTGAAGCTGGCTGGGCTTCACAGGCCTCAGAATTTGGTAAACGGGCAAGTGAAGAAAAACAGGCTGCCTATTACCACCAGATTATGGACTGGACTAAACAGAATAACATTACAACCTTCATTTTTGAAGCCTTTGATGAACCATGGAAAGGAAATCCGGATAATGCTTATGGGGCTGAAAAACACTGGGGACTATATTTTGAAAACAGAACGCCAAAAAAAATCTTTCAGAACTAAGTCCATCCTTTCTTTTTTCTATTTCATAATATATAAGGAAACCCCTTATATCTTCATTAGCGACTATTGCATAAATCATTAAAATAGCAAATTTTGCTATTTTAATGATTTATGCATATATTTATGTCATTATTATTATACCCGACTAAAAACTTTCAGGATCACAATTAGTATAAATATATAATCGCAACAATATTCTTATACAACAACACAGATCTGAATGAAAATACGACAAAAGACCTCATTGTATACAACAATTATCCTTTGTTGCATATTCACGATTGTTTTTACTACAACATTGATTATTTCAAAAAATATTGCAATAAACGATGCTTTCAGTAACCTTGAATCCATAGCAAAAGCTCAGGAAAACCAATTAAATAACCTCAATAATGTTAATTTGGAGCGGTTATTACTTGTATCCCGTCATTCAAATTTGTGCCGCCTGGTAGCGCAATACAATGCAAAGCCTCAAGAGGCCCTTAAAAAAGATATTAATAATATACTCTACAACACATTAGAATCAGTACCTGACTTTATATCTATTCAAATTTCAAACACACAAGGTATTATTATTGCTTCAACAGAACAAAGAGATACCGGCAATATAAATCACGACAAGTATTGTTTACCGAAAGGGATACAAAAGCCAGTAACAAACCATTTTTTTATTGAAAACGACAGCAGTCTGGTAATGCATCTTTCAGGCCCTCTATTTTATGAGAACAGATCAGCAGGTGTATTAACGATAAAAATAAAAGGTTCGAAACTTCAGAAAATCTTAACTGACTATAGTCTTGTTGGGAAAACAGGATATAATCTGTTAGTAATAAAAACCGATGAGCCGGATAAGTTCATCATAACAACGCGAAGGTCGGAAAAAGGAGGCATTTCAAGTCGCATCGTCCACTATACTGAAATGGGAGAAGTATCGCGAAAGACAGCTGAAATGAAGACAGGTACCTATGAAAATCTCACAGACTATAAAGGAGAACCCGTATCAGCAATTATTGGTTATTGTAAAGCATTGGATGTCGGCTACTCAGTGAGAATGAACAGGGATGAAATATATACTCCCGTTGTATTATTCAGAAATACATTGCTTGTTGTTGCAGTTATAACATTATGCCTTGCAGTTGCTTTAACATATTTTGCGATAAAAAGATTTACACAGCCGCTGATAACTTTAACAAACCACACAGCCGAAGTCACCAAGGGGAACCTGGATCAAAGAATACAATTAAACTCCAACGATGAAATAGGAATTCTGGGTGAAGCATTCAATAACATGACAGTTAAACTTCGCGAGGATATCAGAAACCGGGAGAAAAGCGAAAAGATGCTTGCCCACATCCTACATGGCCTGCCTATTGCTACTATTGTTATTGATAAAAACAAAAAGGTAACCCACTGGAATTCAGCATGTGAGTCATTAACAGGAATCCCTGCAGAAGAAATCGTTGGTACAGATCATCAATGGAAAGCCTTTTACTCTACAGAACGTGCTATTCTGGCCAATCTTATGTTGTATAAAAACCCTAAGCCCCTATTGGAGAGGTTTTATAAAGGGAAATTTTACAAATCCAATAAAATCAAAGATGCATGGATGGCTGAGGATTATTTTCCTAATCTGGGCAAAGATGGCAAATGGCTTTTTTTTACTGCCGCACCGATATATGATATCGATGGTACCATAATCGGAGCACTGGAGGCATTTCAGGACATCACCAAAAGAAAGCGGGCCGAAGAGGATCGACAGAAAGCACTGGAAAAAGCCATTGAGAGTGAGAAATTAAAAACCGCTTTCCTGGCAAATATGAGCCATGAAATCAGAACCCCAATGAACGGGATAATGGGTTTTATTGATCTCCTCAACAACCCCGACATAAGCACTTCCGACACACAAAACTACACAAACATCATTAAGAAAAATGGCGCCAGACTACTAAACACTATCAACGACATTATCGATATCTCTAAAATCGAATCGGGGCAGATGACTGTTGTAAAGGCAGAAACATCAGTAAACGAACTTCTTGAGGAACTGTATGAATTCTTTCTTCCGGAAACAAAACAAAAAAATCTCAAACTCCGATGTGAATATGCTTTACCAAATAATATGGCAATAATTAGTACCGACAACAATAAATTACATGCCATACTTCGTAATCTGATAAAGAATGCCATTAAATATACCCGCAAAGGCAGCATTATTTTTGGATATTCAGAAAAGGGCAATTTTCTTGAATTTTATATTCATGATACAGGTATGGGTATTCCCAAAGAACGTATTCAGGCGGTTTTTAACCGCTTTGAGCAAGCGGATATTGAAGATAAAGGAAGTTTTGAAGGCTCCGGATTAGGACTGGCAATATCCAAAGCATATGTTGAAATGCTGGGTGGTACAATTCATGTTGAATCAAAAACAGAAAACAGGGAAAAAGAAATACCCGGTTGGTCTAAATTTAATTTTACAATCCCATATAATGCTATTTCTGCCAATGCAATAAAAAATCATACAAATAATGAAAACAAAACCATTATTCCAAAAATAAAAAACAGCAGGATTTCTATTCTTATCATTGAAGATGACACCTCCAGTGCTTTACTTCTTGAATCAATGCTTAACGATTATTATTCAAACATTATTTCTCTATCGGGAGGCCTGGAAGCAGTAACTTATTTAAAAGAAAATAATCCGGCCGACGTTGTGCTCATGGATATTAAAATGGCCAAAATGAACGGTTATGAGGCCACAAAAGAAATACGTAAATTCAACGATAAAATAACCATAATAGCACAAACAGCTTATGCAATGGAGGGTGACAGAAAGAAAGCCATTGAGGCAGGCTGTAACGATTATATCACAAAACCAATTGATAAAAATAAACTTTTGGATATCATCGATCAGCATATAAATAATAAGTCCACTGATTAATAATCCTTCCTCAAGACATATTTACTACTTTTGCATTCACCGGCAGGGTTTCTTACAACCCCTGCCGGTGGAAATGGTTAAGCAGGTAATCAATATATAATGAACTATTATCTTCACCTTCTTATTGGCATGTTTCTCATTATGGGAATAAACAGTACAATTATCGCTCAGGATATTGTTATCAATGAACTTATGACCTCCAACAGCCAATCACTGCAGGATCAGTATGGTGAATTTAGTGACTGGATTGAATTATACAATAACAGCGATTATGGTGTCAGCCTGGATGGATGGTTTCTCTCCGATGACAATAATAACCCTGCTAAATACCAGTTAAAGGATGTTGTTATACCTGAAAAAGGATGCATCGTAATTTTTGCATCTGGCCGCAACTGCAATGTAAATGGCGAGATACACACAAATTTCAAACTAAAACGCCAGGGTGAGCAGTTGATTTTATCTAACCCGGATATGCACGTTATTTCTTCGCTCTCTTTTGGTTATTTACATAAAAATCAATCCTGCGGTTCAACTACTGACGGGGATACCAGTTACGCTATATTTGTTAATCCAACACCGGGAGCATCCAATAACAATGCATCAGGGATCTATTGCTCACATCATTCAGGGTTCTACACCGATCCCTTTTCTTTATCGTTAAATACCTGCAGCGATGAGGAAACCATCCGATACACACTCGATGGCAGTGAACCTACTGATTACTCTGATGTATGTAATGGCCAGATTGCTATTACTGCAGCAACACCGTCATTAAGCGACCTTGGCAAAATCCCCACAACACCTCTGGAGGGACCTTCTCAGCTGGATTTGTATAAATGGATTAAACCCGAAAATTACTTCAAAGGCACTGTTATCAGATATGCACTTTTTAGAAATGGGAAAAAAATTAGCCCCGTTTACACAAAAACCTTCTTTATCACCAATAGCATTAAAAAGAAATATTCATTCCCGGTAATTTCGATAACAACACCACGAGAAAGCTTCTTTGACTATGACACAGGAATATACGTCCCGGGAAAAAGGTTTGATGAGAATGGTTTTGAATGGTATCCTGACGGGAATTATAACAACAAAGGAGACGACTGGGAACGTAAAATTCATATTGCCTGGATTGATACAACAGGGAATCTCGCTTTGGAAACCGATGCCGGAATCAGAATGCACGGCAACAAAAGCAAATCTTTTCCCCAGAAATCCTTGCGCCTGTACTTCCGTGAGGAATATGGCTTGAGCGACATTGAATATCCTGTTTTCAACAATACTGACAATCAAACTTATAAAAGACTTATTCTGAGAAATGGGGGAAACGACTTCTTATTCACACATTTCAGAGATGCGGTCTTACACGATATCCTCGAACCGCTTGACCTTGAAACTCAACCGTCAAAACCAGTTATTGTTTTTCTAAACGGAGAGTATTGGGGAATTCACAATGTAAGGGAACGTTTTGATAAATACTATTTTAAATATCATTTTGATACGGATGAAGATGAAGTGAATATCCTCGAAATTTGCGGCAATCCTCAGGAAGGCTCAAACAGCGATTATAATGAAGTTATTCATTATCTGAAGACACATGATATGACTTTGGATGAACACTACAGCCATATCTGTCAACGCATTGATATCAATAACTTTATCAACTTCCAGATTGCTGAAATCTTTTATGCCAACTACGACTGGCCCTGCAATAACTTCAAACAATGGAAGGATAATGCACCAGAAAACAAATGGCGTTTTCTGGTTTACGATCTGGATTATTCTTTTGCCTTCAACCATGAATGTTCAGTTTTTACAGCATCCATGGAACATGCCACAAGTCTTGAAAACGAATGGCCATTCTGTACTTGTTCCAATCAAATTTTCAGGATACTGTTGACAAACGATGCCTTTGCACAGAATTTTCTGCAGCGATTCAATGAATGCCTTCGTACAATCTTTGCTACAGACCATATGGCAGAATTCATTTCTTCGTATGAAAAAATATACGAACCGGAAATAGCTGAACACATCAACCGCTGGGGTTACCCGGAAAATAAAACTGTGTGGGAAGAAAACATTGATGCTATGTACGATTTTGCCAGTCAGCGACCCTGTATTATGGCTGAAAATATCATCAGCTGGTTCAATCTGCCAACATGGGAATACGATTGTACCGCTGCGGTGCACACTGAAAACAATCTTATATTATACCCCAATCCAAACAATGGTAACTTTGCACTTTACAATGCTTCCGGGGAAAAAGCAGAAAACGGGATACTGGAACTTTTTGATTCAAACGGACACAGGGTTCTTCAAAAAACAGATATAACAATATCGGCAGGGGAAAGAACCTATTTTAACTACACCCATATTCCAGCAGGAATATACCAACTAACATTTAAATGTTCGCATTTCAGCGAACACCATAAAATGATCATATTCCGCTAAAAATAGTTTTGCCGTAATTGAATGAATATATTAAATTTGTACATAAACACATAACTATATCATCATGATCCAACCCGAAAAATCACCTTTTAGTGAAATGATAAAAAAGACAATTGCAATGCTTTGTCTTGCTGTAGGATTTTTTACTTTTCAAGCCTTTCAACAAGTGCCTGCAAATGTTGATACAAGCAATACAACCAACAGCAGCGAAACACATACGGTTAGCGATAGTACCACCCTACCGTTGATTTATGTATTTGACATAAAGGAAGAGATAGCCAAACCGGTATGGAGAAAAACACAAATGGCCTTTGATGAAGCCCGGGAGCAGGAAGCATCATTGATACTTATTCACATGAATACATACGGTGGACAGGTTGATATGGCCGACAGTATACGCACAAAAATCCTTCAGTCGGAAATCCCTGTTTATGTATTTATCGACAACAATGCTGCTTCGGCCGGAGCGCTGATCTCCATTGCCTGCGACAGCATATATATGCGCCCGGGAGCAAATATTGGTGCTGCCACCGTTGTCAACCAGGAAGCTGAGCAGATGCCCGACAAATACCAGAGTTATATGCGTTCAATGATGCGTTCCACGGCAGAAACCAACGGCAGAGATCCACAAATCGCCCAGGCTATGGTCGATCCGGATGTGGTTGTTGAAGGGATTTCTGAGGAGGGAAAAGTTCTTACTTTCACCACTATGGAAGCCATTGAAAACGGCTTTTGCGAAGGCGAAGCAGATTCCTACCAGCAAGTCATAAAAGAATATACCGAAATTCCGGATGCCAGAGTCGTGGTACAGAAACTATCCGTTACAGATAAAATTATCGGAATCCTCATCAGCCCGTTTATTTCAGGAATACTGATCATGGTTATTGTTGGAGGAATCTATTTTGAATTGCAAAGCCCGGGAATGGGATTCCCATCCATTGCAGCAGTTACTGCAGCGTTGATCTATTTTGCACCCTTATACCTCGAAGGCCTCGCAGCGAACTGGGAAATTGCTGTATTTATCGTCGGGTTAATTCTTGTGATGGTGGAAGTATTTGCCATTCCGGGTTTTGGTGTTGCCGGAATCAGTGGTATTCTGCTTATTGTTCTCTCGCTGAGTTTCAGTATGGTCGATAATGTTGGCTTTACCTTCTCTATGGAGCAGGGTGAAAAACTTTTTACAGCGTTTATGATTGTTATTATTGCCACTACCGCCGGGGTCTTTTTATCCTTCTTCCTGGCACGCAAAATGCTCACCAGTCAAAAACTTAAGTTCGCCCTTAATACCGTACTCGACAAAAACGAGGGTTTTATCAGTTCAGAAAACACTACCAATTCTATGGTTGGCCGAACAGGAATTGCTTATACGGTACTCCGCCCGGGGGGCAAGGTCGAGATAGATAATGAGATTTTTGACGCGGTAGCCGAAACCAGTTTTCTGGAAAAAGGCACACCTGTTATCGTAACACGATACGTGAATGCACAGCTATTTGTCAGGAAAAACAAATAAAGCACTACAGAAAAAAAAATCGTATCATCAGACAAATTATTATCACCCAATTTTACTTTTATGAATATATATATCCTTTACAACAGTAAAAAAGGAACAACAAGGAAATACGCTGAAGAAATTACCCGGTTTCTTAAATCCCGGAATCATCATGTTGAATGCTCGTCAATCGACGATTATGATACTGAGAAGCTATATAACTGCGATAAATTATTACTTGGCACCTGGACAAACAGCACGATCATAATTCAGCATCCTGATAAAAAATGGAAACAATTCGCCCAACGCCTGCCGGTTTTACAGGATAAAGAAACGGCGTTCTTTACAACCTGTACGCTTGTTTGGGGCACAATCTTCATTCGCATGAAACGTATTTTAAAAACAGAACCTGCAATATGCCTAAAATCCCGTAATGGACATATCTCGGATACGGATAAGAAAAAACTCTCTAAATGGTTGCAATTGTAATATTTAACTGGTCGAAAAACCATTTTTTTCACCAAATCACTGCATTTATTGTACTTATTAGAAATTTATTTACCAGAAATTGTAGTTTTTCAGGTTTTTTGTTAAAAAAAAGAGTAGGTTTGCATTTTTAAACAATAATTGAATAATGAAAACAGGAACAGTAAAATTCTTCAACGATGCCAAAGGTTTTGGTTTTATTATCGACGAAGAGACAAAAACAGAGTACTTTGTACACGTATCAGGTTTAATTGATGAAGTTCGCGAAGGCGACAATGTTCAGTTCGAGCTGAAAGAAGGTAGAAAAGGTTTAAATGCAGTGAACGTAAAAGTTATCTAAGTATATACTTTTTTACTTAAAGCCTGCCCATTGTGGCAGGCTTTTTTTTTGTATTCACATCCGCTATTCCTACTTTTACAGCCGTAAACCCATGTAATTACTATTTTGATGAAACCAATACTCAAAACGCTGTTCGTTGTCCTTTTCATGATAATTATTGGACAATCCTTCGGATGTACAACCCTGGTAGTCTCAGGAAAAGCTACGGCAGATGGCCGTCCACTTCTCTGGAAGCTTCGCGATACCGACTGGCTTGAAAATAAAATGATCTGGGCGGAAGAGGGGCGTTATGCATTCATTGGCATGATCAACTCCAATGACGAAGAAGCTGAAAATGTGTGGTCCGGAACCAATGTAGAAGGCTTTTCCATTATGAACAGTGCCTCCTTTAATGTAAACCTTGATAATAAAACCAAACGAAAAGACCGTGAAGGAATCTTTATGCGCAAAGCATTGGAAAACTGCGCTACACTGAAAGATTTTGAAGCACTTTTGAATAATGAGAAGAGACCCATGGGACTGGCTGCGCATATTGGTGTAATTGATGCCAATGGCGGTGCTGCGTTTTATGAAGTAAATAACTACACCTGGACAAAATTTGATGCCAATGATGCGAAAACAGCACCGGAAGGCTATGTGCTCAGAACAAACTACTCATTCACCGGAAAAAAGAATATTGGTTATGGATTTGTGCGCTTTGAGACAGCACAACAACTGATCGATGAGGCGATTGCCAATAACAATCTTAATCATAAAACTATTATTCAGGATTTCTCCCGATGTTTAAAAAATGCTCTTACAAATGAAGATTACCGAAAAGAGTATGAAGATATCCCTTTCGGGGATGACTTCGTAACAAGCGGTGATCTTAT
>CAZQNY010000011.1:0-50598 GCA_964594665.1 uncultured Bacteroidales bacterium | reverse complement strand
TGAGACGAAACCCTTAACAGGTTTTATTTGTGATGTGGCTATTTTTTTATTCCTATCTTTGAATCCGAATAATCATTTAACCATCATCATTATGAGAAAAACAACACTCCTTCCACGACTTGCTGTGCTTTTCATTTTTACATTATTATTCCTTTTCGCTTTCGCGGACAGGGCAACGGCACAGGAACCTCTAATCATTGACCATACTTGCATCAACCTGGAGTCGGTTCCGGTGGAATGGATTGATGCTGCAAAAGAGAATCTCTGGATTGGTTACGGGCACACCAGTCACGGGAGTCAACTGACATCGGGAATGAATGCTTTGGAGTCCTATTATGACAGCGGGCTCTACGACTGGAGTCATGACGGAGGTGAAGGGAAACTGCACCTTTTTGAGGGTGATGGCTATGGAGACGGTTACCTGGATCATGATTGCGGCTACACCGGCTGGGACGATGAGACAAGAGAGTACCTGGAACTTTTTCCGGATTGCAATGTAATCATCTGGTCGTGGTGCGGTCAGGTGAATGGTGTCAACCTCAACTCTCACTACCTGCAACCTATGGAGCAGTTGGAAACAGATTATCCTGATGTAACTTTCGTATATATGACCGGGCATCTTGAAGGTAGCGGTATCGGAGGAAGCCTTTACAACGCCAACCAACAGATCCGTGACTATTGTATTGATAACAATAAAGTATTATTTGACTTTGCGGATATTGAGAAGTACTCTCCCGAAGCAGACACCAACTTTCAAACCTACTATGCCACAGATGAGTGCAACTACACCCATCCCACATTTGGCTCAAAAAACTGGGCCTGGGATTGGCTTAATTCTCATCAGGGAGAAGAGTTGGAGCAAATTTCACAACATTGTTCCTCCTGCGCTCACAGCGTAAGCCTCAACTGTGTTAAGAAAGGAATCGCCTGCTGGTATCTCTGGGCAAGAATTGCAGGATGGGATGGTGTGAATACCGGTATTAATCACTCTATATCAGATGATAACATTAATGTATATCCAAATCCTGTGACAGATAAGCTGTTCATTGAAACTACAAGGGAGATTAATTCAGTTGAGATTATTGATATTCATGGAAAAAGAATATTTAATATAGAAAATCACTCTATTTCCGCAACAGACTTAAACAATGGAATTTATATCCTAAAATTCATAATGAAAGATGGTGATATAGAAACAAGAAAGGTCATTATTCAAGATTAAAATTGTTACACAAAGAGCCACAGAGGAGGCACAAAGGGCCACGGAGAAACTTCGTGTATCTTTGTGCCTCCTTCGTGTATCTTTGTGTTATAGCTAAAAATTACTTTTTTAAAATCTTACCGGTAAACTTCTCTTTATCAGAAATTATCGTATAAAAATACATCCCTTCAGGAACATCAGGTATCTCAATCTTAACTGCATTTCGGCCTACCATCATATCAGAATAAAATTTTCTATAAACCACACTCCCATCACAACTATAGACTTCAACCTTAACATCCAAATCATCATCAAGATCAAATTGAATCTCAAAGGAATCCTCACACGGATTTGGAAATACTGAACCAGCTGAGATGTTTCGAGGGTTATTAACACCCACCAGCGTATCGCTCTTTCTGATCTTCACATCATCCACAAACCAGGAGTACCAAAGGTTTGTTCCCTGTGAGTTGTAGGCACGCCATGCTACGTGAATATTTTCACCAATGTAGTCATTCAGACTAACAACATAATCTTGTTCATAATCTGAAACTCCTGCAGGATAGTCGGCAGCGCTCCACACTGTATTCCAATTAAAACCATCTGTAGAGACGCTGACAAAATACTCGTCATAATCGTAGCTATAGAGTCTTGCAAAGGTTTTAAAAGAGAGGTCTGCATTTTCAGGAATGTAGATCTCCGGAGTGATCAGCCATTCATCCTGCACATTGTATTGAAAATCCCATTCAACGGCAGCCTGGCGCTCACCTTCAGGCGGATATACTTCCCATTCCACATTATCACTATCGGTGTAATAAACCAGACCATAATCGTTCCAGGTAAGCCATGTCAAAGGTTCACCTGTGACGGTCCACCCCTCGGGAGGGAACACTTCACCTTCAAAGCCTTCCTCCAAAAGAGGCATAATCCATTGCCATATAACACTGTATTCTTCCGACCAGGTACTGTTTCCAAATTCATCAGATAAATAAAATTTTACCACTCCTTCAGTGTGATTTGGTTGTCCCGGAATTGTTCCCAGATACAAATAATCACCTTTGTCAAAGCTGGTTTTAATCATTTCAAATGGTTCCGATTGTCCGTTTATGGTATATTCTCCCTGCAATATTTCAGGCATATCAGAAATGTCACGTACGCGTAATTCCAAAGTCATTTCCTCAAGTGCATAAACACTATTTCCCTCTAGGGAAATTACTTCAGGAGGATCTTCATCCAAAAGATCATCGGCCACTTCAAAATCATCGATAAACATATTCCATCCATAGGCAGAAATTGCTTTTATAATGATATACGTGCTCCCGGAGCGGTTAAATTCAAAATCATACTGATACCAATCTTCAACATCAACTTCAGGATAAAAATTAATGGCGCGATTAACAGAATCGAGAAACACAGCACCGTCCAAAGAGGGAGAATCATTATAATAGATCTCAATTTTATCCAGCCTGTTATTGCTGGGGTCTTCAGAACGGTAAAACCAGAATCGCACAGCATTGTCGTCGGAAAGGATGAGCTCAGGAGATATCAACACAGCTTCTTCACCAACGGAAGCGCCAAAACTTCTGTACTGCACCATTGCTTGTGATCCATCGTGAGGCATACATTCAGGCCACTCCCCTTCTGTAACTCGTTGAAACTCCATATCCCCGGCTACCATGGGATAGCTTTCCCATCCTTCCGGTGGAAAGGTTTCATTTTCAAACCCTTGTTGGTAAGGAAATTCAGTTACCTGACCAAACACTAAAGCGCTAACAATCAATAAAACAGAGGTAAAAATATATTTCATAATTTAATGTGTAAAAAAAATCCCGGAACAATCCGGGATGTTATAAAAGTATTCTATTTATTTTTCTTTTTCAATGAGAACACATCATCCTTGTCAGTAACCCGGAGGGTCAGGAACCCTGCAATAATCATCGAAGCACCACCAAAAACGATAGCATAAATGGCATGACCGCCAAAGAGATGTTTTGTCATGGCACCAAGAATTGTTGCGGCAAGAATTTGAGGAAGTACAATAAAGAAATTAAAGATTCCCATATATGTACCCATTTTTTCCTGAGGCAGGGCACCGGTAAGCATTGCATATGGCATAGCCAGGATACTTGCCCATGCAAGCCCTACACAGGCCATACTGACAATCAACATATTGGGATCTTTAAAAAGATACATGGATATCAAACCAAAGCCACCAACCACAAGAGAAACGAGGTGTGTCATTTTACGGGAGATTTTCTTCGCCAAAACAGGTAACAGAAAAGCAAAAATAGCAGCAAAAAGGCTGTAGGCACCAAAAAGAACACCCACCCAGTTGGCGCCCTCATTATATAATTCAGAGGTTGCCGACTCCGCTCCATAATGGAATGCCGTTACAGCAGGAGTAGAGTAAATCCACATGGAAAAAAGCGCCAGCCATGTAAAAAACTGAACAACGGCAAGTTGCCCCATTGTTTTCGGCATATTCAGAAGGTCAGTCATGATCTCAACCATCCCGTTTTTCTTTTCACGCTTTTTATACATTGAGGAGAGGAAAAATATCACACCAAAAAGGCCCAATATACCGCCAAGGATATACACTTCTTTCTCAAAATCAAGGAAATAAACTATAGCAGCAACCAGAAGACCACTAATCAGGAACCAAAGTCCGGTCAGCCCAAATTTCTGTGAAGATACTTCACGACCAAAATGGGCATCATCGTGCCCGCGGGCCGATTGTTTCTCATCTTCGTCAAACGAAGCCATTTGTTCAGGGCTGTATTCCTTTGTTGTAAAAACAGTTACCAGCACCGCAATAAAAAACACAAATCCACCGAGATAGAAGGACCATTTTACCGTAGGTGGAATAGGAGAAGTTCCAACAGGTTCGTTGGAAACATTAAACCAGTTAGCCAGAACATATGGAAGTGCAGAACCCACCACGGCACCTATACCAATAAAAAAGCTCTGCATAGAGAATCCAAGGGTTCTTTGTTCGGAAGGAAGCATATCTCCTACAAAGGCACGGAAAGGTTCCATGGAAATATTGATGGAGGCATCCATAATCCAGAGCATCCCGGCAGCAATCCATAATGCGCCGGAGTTGGGCATTATAAACAGCGCTGCAGAAGCCATAATCGCTCCCACCAGGAAATATGGGCGCCGGCGCCCGAGGCGGGTCCAGGTTTTATCACTCATATGACCAATAATAGGTTGTATTATCAGCCCTGTTACAGGTGCGGCAATCCATAAAATCGGAATGCTTTCCACCGAGGCACCTAACGATTCAAATATTCGGCTAACATTTGCATTCTGAAGGGCATAACCAAATTGGATACCCAAAAATCCGAAACTCATATTCCAGATCTGCCAAAAGGATAGACGGGGTCTTTTTGCCATGGTTGTTTATTTATTAAATAATAAAAAATCAGTAATAATTAATATTTAAATATTTTATTAGAAATCTCCTCTGTGTACTTGAATGCTAACAAAGTAAATCAAAAAAATGTTTTGTTCATAACCTTAGCAATAGAAATAAAGCCTTTTAAATGCTGCAAACGATTGCACCTACATACGGTAATTTCACCTCATACCCCAATTTAGAATCGTTATAAGAACAATCTCTGCAATACAAACTTATATTTGTACAAACAGAATGAAAAACAACTTTACTATGGACAAATCATTAAAAGGTACGAAAACAGAACAAAACCTGCTAAAAGCATTTGCCGGAGAATCGCAGGCAAAAAACCGTTACGAATTTGCGGCTAAGAAGGCACGGGAAGAGGGCTACCAGCAAATAGCTGCCATTTTTGAAGAGACAGCCTTACAGGAACAGCAGCATGCCAACCGTTTTTTCAGCTTTCTTGAAGGTGGTATGGTAGAAATTACAGCGGCTTATCCGGCAGGAATCACCGGGACAACAATGGAAAACCTCAAAGCTGCCGCAGAAGGTGAAAACGAAGAATGGACTGAACTCTATCCTATGTTTGCGGAAATAGCAGAAGAAGAAGGCTTTAAAACCATTGCCACAGCCTTTAAAATGATTGCTAAAGCAGAGAAAGTTCACGAAGACAGGTATCTTAAACTCCTGGAAAACATGGAAAAAGAGCAAGTCTTTGAAAGAGAAGAAAAGGTTGAGTGGTATTGCAGAAAGTGTGGATATGTGCATACAAGTACAAAACCTCCCAAAAACTGCCCCACATGTCTGCACCCGCAGGCCTATTTTGAGCTTAAAAGTGAAAATTATTAATAGCTCTGTCTCCGGGGAATCAGTAGGATAACCCGGAAGCCACAAATGGACATTGGCATACATAAAGAGCTCATTGGATTTTTTCACGGAGAGGCTCCGAAACCAGTAAGCTTATTGAAATAGAACAGCCTATGTATTAAAAAACAATTCTATAAATAAAAAACCACCCATAAATTATCATGGGTGGTTTTTTTTTATGATAAGGATACTTTATTCATCACTTTCAACAGGCAGCTGGCACACACAAACCAGGTTGCGGTCGCCATAGCCATCGTCAATTTTTGTTACCGGAGGCCAGTATTTATCTTCGCGCAACGACGCTACAGGGAAAGCAGCTTCAGAGCGAGTGTAAGGGAATTGCCACTCTTCAGCAGTTACCATATCACAGGTATGAGGAGCATTTTTGACAACATTATTAGCCTTATCGCATTTATCCTCTTCCACGCAACGTATTTCCTCACGAATCTGAATCATGGCATCCACAAAACGGTCGAGTTCTCTTAATGGCTCACTCTCGGTAGGTTCAACCATCAGTGTACCATGAACAGGGAATGCAACAGTTGGTGCATGGAATCCATAATCCATAAGGCGTTTTGCAATTTCAATCACCTCAATATCTGCGGAGTGATGGAATTCGTTACAATCAAGGATCATTTCATGGGCACACATACCGTTTTTACCGGTATAAAGCACTTTATAATGATCTTTCAGGCATACACGCAGATAATTAGCACTCAGAATGGCATTGGCAGTAGCCTGTTCAAGGCCTTCTCTTCCAAGGGTTGTAACATAACCGTATGAAATAGGAATTACCAGGGCACTTCCAAAAGGCGCTGAGGAGACTGCTTTAATTGCCTTCTCTCCGCCGGTAGGTGCAACAGGGTTTGTTGGCAGGAACGGCACAAGATGTTTTGCCACACCAATGGGGCCAACACCGGGGCCACCACCACCATGAGGAATTCCAAAGGTTTTGTGCAGATTCAGGTGACAAACATCCGCTCCAATATGTCCGGGGCTGGTGTAGCCTACCTGTGCATTCATATTGGCACCATCCATATATACCAGTCCGCCATTTTCATGTATAATATCCATGATCTCAAGGATTTCTTCTTCAAAAACACCGTGAGTTGACGGATAAGTTACCATTGCTGCAGCAAGGTTTTCTTTATATTTTTCCGCTTTTTCCCGTAGGTCAGCAATATCAATATTCCCATTCTCGTCACATTTCACTACCACGACTTTCATACCTGCCATGTGCGAGGAGGCTGGGTTAGTACCGTGTGCAGATGACGGGATAAGACATATGTTGCGATGACCGTCACCGCGATCTTTATGATATTCACGAATGGTCAGCAGCCCGGTATATTCACCTGCTGCACCTGAGTTAGGCTGGAAAGAAACACCTGCAAAGCCGGTAATCTCACAAATCTGCTCCTCAAATTGATTAATAAGCAAGTGATAACCCTCAGCCTGATCAGCAGGAACAAATGGGTGCACACCGGCAAATTGCGCATTACTCATGTGGAACAGCCAGGAAGCTGCATTAAGCTTCATCGTGCATGATCCCAATGGTATCATGGTTCTGTTTAGGGCAAGGTCACGGTTTTCCAGCTTCTTCATGTAGCGCATCATGTCTGTTTCATTGTGATAGGAGTTAAAGACAGGATGCGTGAGGTATTCAGAAGTTCTTGTTAGCGCCTCAGGTATCGTTTTAATCAACTGACATTCAGCAGGGTCACAAACAAAAGTCTCAAACTGTTGCTGATTGGCATGAGCAAAAATCTCCAGAATATCATTAACATCAGCCAAAGAAGTTGTTTCATCAAGACTGACACCAACATGACCGTTACCGAAATAGCGGAAGTTCATTTCTTTTTCCAGTGCCAGTTCATGGATATTTTCCTCTGAAACATCCTTTGGCAGCTCTACAAACAATGTATCAAAGAAGAACTCATTCTTCTGTGTATATCCATATTTCGATAATTCATTATTCAAAACACCGGTAAGGATATTAATATGTCGTGCAATATTTTTTATTCCTACAGGGCCATGATATGCGGCATAAAAACCTGCCATAGTAGCCAATAATGCCTGAGCAGTACAGATATTTGAAGTAGCACGTTCGCGTTTGATATGCTGTTCGCGGGTTTGCAGAGCCATACGCAATGCAGAGTTCCCGTTTTTATCCACAGAAATACCAATTATACGGCCCGGGATATGGCGTTTATATTCTTCTTTTGATGCCAGGAAGGCAGCATGCGGACCACCGAATCCCATAGGAACACCAAAACGCTGCGAAGATCCAACAACGACATCTGCACCCCATTCACCGGGAGGCGTTAGCAAGGCAAGGCTCATAATATCTGCAGCAACACAAACAATGGCTCCCGCATCATGAATCATCGTAGCAAATTTGCTGTAATTGTTCACGGCACCATTGCCATCAGGATACTGAACCAGAGCGCCAAAGAACATATCATCTGCCACAAAGGTATTATAATCACCTTTAATAATTTCAATCCCAAGCGGTTCGGCTCTCACCTCCATAACAGCGAGTGTTTGAGGGAATACCGATTCAGAAACGAAGAATTTCACAGCACCGGCTTTTGCCTTTGCCCGGGGGCGTGCATTATACGCCATAATCATGGCCTCGGCAGCAGCGGTACCTTCATCAAGAAGCGAAGAGTTAGAGAGTGGCATTGCGGTAAGGTCAGAGACCATGGTCTGGAAATTCAGCAATGCCTCAAGGCGACCCTGGCTGATTTCTGCCTGATAGGGAGTGTAGGCGGTATACCAGCCGGCATTTTCAAGCACATTACGCTGAATAACACCGGGAAGAATGGTATTATAATATCCCATACCAATATAGGTACGGAACAATTTATTCTTTTGCCCGATACTGTTTATGTGATTCTGGTACTCGTATTCGTTCAATCCTTCCGGGAGGTCCAGGCCATCTTTAAACCGAATCTGGGGGGGGATGGTCTTATCCATTAATTCGTCCATGGATGCGACACCGATTTTCCGAAGCATTTGTTCACGCTCCTGCGGCGTTGGGCCGATGTGTCGCTGTGCAAAATTATTGGTAATCATAGCCTTATAATATTTGATTGTGTGTAGTTTATTTATAAGTGGCAAAGATAATGTTTGTTATCTCAAAAACAATATCACATAATACCAAACAGCAAAATATTACGTTATAAAATTCATGCAGGCAACCAGCAACGAAAACACATGTCTTTGCATCATATATACAAAAGATTATGCTCAAAATCCGAATTCACCTGATGCTCATAGCATTAGCAATCATTCCGTCATTACTTTCAGCACAAAACAAGTTTACGCTGAGTGGTTATGTTGAAGATGCATCCACATCAGAACGCTTATTGGCGGCAAATGTTTACGATGCCGAAACATTCCGGGGCACCTCTACCAACACCTATGGTTTTTATAGCCTCACCTTGCCGGAGGGAACCTACGAAATTGCCTTTAGTTATATCGGGTATGTACCCGTTGTAAAAACCGTGGAGCTTACCTCCAACAAAACCCTTACAGTTCAGATTTCAGCCAATATGGAGCTTGAAGGAGTAGAAATTTTGGGAGAGAAAGGCGGATCGAACCTTGAACGCACCCAGGTAAGTATGGTGAATGTACCCATGCGACAAATCAAGCAACTCCCTTTGCTGTTGGGTGAAGCAGATGTGATAAAAGCCATTCAGCTGTTACCGGGGGTTCAGTCCGGATCAGAAGGAAGTTCAGGCCTGTATGTCCGTGGTGGCGGCCCGGATGAAAACCTCATCCTGCTTGATGGTGTTCCGGTTTACAATGTCAATCACCTGTTTGGTTTCTTTTCTGTTTTTAATCCCGATGCAATAAAAAATGTCTCTCTTTACAAAGGTGGTTTCCCGGCACGATTTGGAGGTCGCCTGTCATCGGTTCTCGATATAACTATGAAGGAAGGAAATATGAAGGAATTTCATGGCGATATTACTGTCGGGCTTATAAGTTCGAAGATCACCCTGGAAGCGCCAATTATAAAAGATAAAACCAGTTTTATATTTTCCGCAAGGCGCACATATTATGATTTACTGGCGCAACCAATTATTGCAGCCATAAATGCCGCCAATGACGTCTCCGGCACAGGTGGTTATTATTTCTACGACCTCAATGCAAAAGTAAATCATATCTTCAACGACAGAAGCCGATTATACCTGAGTGCTTATTCGGGTGACGACAAGGTATACCTGCGAACAAAGGATGAATATCATTATGACGGGAACCACTATAAAGACAAATACGATGTTGGTTTGGACTGGGGAAATATCACAACAGCTTTAAGATGGAACTATACACTTACGCCCAAACTGTTTTCTAACCTTACTGCTACGTACTCCCGGTATAATTTCAATATGGGTTTTGAAGAAACATACGAAAACATTACAGAAAACGAAGAGGAAAAATGGGCCTTTGACTATGATTCCGGAATTTATGACTGGAGTGCAAAACTTGATTTCGACTGGTTTCCATCACCGGATCATGCTGTGAAATATGGTGCTGACTACACCTATCACACGTTTGTTCCCGGAGTAAACGCATTTCATTTTAAAGAAAATGAAACAACAATTGACACCACTTTCGGGGCAAAAGAAATTTATGCCAATGAATTCAGGTTATACATTGAAGACAATTTTAAAATCGGAAAACGCTTTAAAGCCAACCTCGGCGTGCATATGTCAGGATTCATGGTTGAAAACAATTTTTACAAATCACTGGAGCCGCGTGCCTCACTGCGATACAAAGCCAATAACAAGCTTAGCTTTAAGGCAGCCTATTCCACAATGTCACAGTACATTCTGTTGCTCACTACCTCACGAATCAGCCTGCCAACAGACTTATGGATGCCGGTAACTGACAAGATAAAGCCCATGAAATCGGAGCAGTTTGCTGTTGCGGCAGTATATCAGATTAATGATCAGCTGGAGGTCAGTGTTGAAGGTTTTTATAAAACACTCGACAATGTCATCGAATATGTTCAGGGTTCATCGTTTATGAGCCTGCAAAACGACTGGCAGGATAAAATCACCATCGGCGATGGTACAGCATATGGTATAGAATTACTGCTGAAAAAAGATATCGGAAAAACTACCGGATGGATTGGATACACCTACAGCAGATCACTGCGTCTATTCAACGACCCCGAATATCCCATCCTCAACGACGGCAAAGTCTTTGATGCGAAATACGATCGCCCGCATGACATTGGCCTGGCAATAACCCATCGTTTTAATGAGAAATATGACTTTGGCTTTGTATGGGTTTATGGCACAGGAAATGCCATGACACTGGGAACACAGGAGTACAGCGGAGCATCAATAATAAACTCATACTACTCAAATATGTTAACGCACTACGACGGCAGAAACAATTACCGAATGGGGGCATATCACCGTTTGGATTTCGGAGTAAATTATCATAAAGAGAAAAAAAGAGGAACAGCAACGTGGAATGTTAGTGTTTATAACCTTTATAATCATAAAAATCCCTTTTTCTTATATGAAACCTATGAAGATAATATGTTCGGTGGAAACTCTCATAAAGTGCTGAAGTCAGTAAGCCTTTTCCCCATCATACCTTCTTTATCGTACAGCTTTAGCTTTTAAATTCTAAAAATCTGAAAATGAAAAAAATTCATATACTATTTCCCGCCCTTGTTCTCTTGTTCTTTTCATGCACAAAAGTCGTGGAATTTAAAGGAGAAATCACCGAGCCACGATTAGTTGTAAACAGTATTTTTAATCCGGATTCGGTATTTCAGGTTTCGGTATCGCGAAGTCGGTTTTTTCTCGATGATGCACCTGTTGAGAACATTGAAAACGCCATAGTCAAACTATATTCAGACGGCACACTTTTGGGTACTCTTCCACATACATCAGAAGGCATATACGAGGATCCCGGTATTATCCCGGATGCAAATAAAGAGTATTCTATTCAGGTGGAAGCCCAGGATTTTAAAGATGTCTCATCAACTGCAAATATTCCTATACCAGTACCTATTTCATCCTTTGATACACTCACTACGTTCTATGACAACTACCTTGAGAATATGGAGGTTAAACTGGAAATCCGGGATCCTGCCAATGAAGAGAACTATTACAGGATCAGCTGTTATGCTGAAGCCTGGTATTGGGATGAGTTAGCAGGTGAGTTCTATTATGATAAGCGTAACATGTGGATTTGGTCCGACGACCCTGTGATAGCAGGCACTGAAGGTGAAAATGAAATCTTCGATACCGGAGCCTATAATGAATTTAATATCTTCAATGACGACCTCTTTAATGGTAAATCGTATCGTGTGAAATTCTATATCAGCCCCTGGGAATTAATGAGCGACAATGAAGAGTCACATTTTAAGCTTCATTTTTATCTTGAAACACTGTCGAAAGATTATTTCAAATATCTGAAAACAAGAACAGAACATAATGCCAACGATGGAAATCCATTTTCAGAACCGGTTCCGGTGTTTTCCAATATTGAGAATGGCATTGGTTTCTTTGGCGGCTATAGTTCATCGGAAATCTGCATCGACCATGATGGCTATTTATATTGGTATAAATAAAGATCAATAAACATCATAACGTTAAGGGGGCAGAATACAGAATTGGAGTATTGCCCCCTTTGGTTTATATTTGCCTTCATGAAAAAATACGCCGGTACAATCATCAGGAGTGCAATATTATTGATTATTGTAGTTACAGGATATGCCTGTAATCATGAAAGCCCGCTTCCTGAAACCATTGCAGAGAACAGTGAATTACCACGAATAGTTGTTAACAACAAAGAGTTTCATGTAGAAACTTTTGGCAACCCCATAAATCCAACCGTCATTGTTGTCCATGGTGGTCCGGGCTGGGATTACAGCTATCTGATGTCCCTTGCAAGCCTGAGCGACAAATACTATGTTGTGTTTTACGATCAGTCGGGATGCGGGTTATCGCCGCGCTACGATGCGGATGAATTAACGCTGGCCAATGCTCTTGAAGACCTCCATGGCATGGTGGTTCATTTTGGCAACAATCGTCGCGTAAACCTTATCGGTCATGGCTATGGCGCAATGCTTGCCTCGGCATATCTGGGGCAGCACCCGGAGCGGGTTGCCTATACCGTATTGGCAGAACCGCCCTTTTTAACAACAGAAAATGAGAATGACAGCCTGCCACCCCTTCTGGATATCAGTCCTCTCCTGGAATCAAAGTCTAAAGAGTTTACCGTCAAACGACATGATAAGGAAGACAGAAAGATGCTCTCCGCACTGAAAGCCAAAAACCATATTATGTCGCAATACTCCTGTAATAAGGAATCATACCGGGGCTTATTATTACGCCGCCCCGGTGCATTGGCATCCTATGAATTGCTGGGGAAATTCTATACCCCGGAACAGGGAAATACCATTGACTTCACGGTTGGAAATAAACGGTTCAAAAACACTGTTCTATTGCTCTATGGCGGGTGCAATAAATATTTCACTGCAGTGGATAAAAAAGCCCGGCAAGATGCATTTCGACACGCCATCACCAAAACAGTGCCCGATGCCGGTCATTTCATATTTACCGACAACCCCGTTACTTCACTGACCTTTATCCGTGGCTACTTTAACAACACCAATATGATCAGGAGCAATAAAACATTTAGCTTTTAAATTTTGAAAATTCCCCCTTTCAGAATCCCAATATTTTTCCTACTTTTATGCACTGATGGAAATCCCCGGTATATGACAGGAAGACTAACCACATGCACCTATATTGTTTCGACATTGTTTATGGCGCTGGTTTTGTGTGGAGAGTTAAAGGCACAAGTAATAAAAAAACCTGATACCTTAAGCCTGGTCTTTACGGGAGATGATGCCTACCCTCCTTTTGAATACCTCGATGAATCAGGAAATCCGGCAGGTTTCGATATCGAAGTCATGAATGCCATCGCAGAAGTGATGGGTATTAAGTTAAGTATACAGCTTGGCGATTGGTATGAAAACCTGGAGAAATTCGACCAGGGGGAATACAATGGCCTTGCAGGTGCCTACTATACTGACGAAAGAGCAGAAAAATACCTCTTTGGATCTCCATATGCACGGAACTTCCATACCATCTTTGTCAGGGAAGGATCTCCCATTAATAATTTAAATGATATTCAACGGCTTGAAAGGCCCAGCATTATCACACAAAACAGTGATGTCCTGATATCTTTCATCAAAAACTACAATAAAAATGCACAGATTACTATTGTTAGAAATTATGAACAGGCATTGCGGTTATTGGCAGAAGGCGACCATGACTGCGCTATTATATCACGGATTTTAGGAGAATATCACATCGACAAATATGCCCTGACAAATATAAAGTCATTACAAGAGGAATTCCTGCCCCGCGAATACAGCTTTGCAATGCATAAAAACGATTCGATTCTGGTTTCCATCTTTAACCAGGGGCTTAGGATTATTAGAAATACAGGAAAGTACGACAAAATTAAAAACAAGTACCTTGGTAAATACGACAAACAATCCTTTTCAGAACGTTATCTGCAATATATCAAATTTAGTTTAGGCATTTTAATTCTCATAATTATAACGTTTTACGTGTACAGTTTTAGTTTAAAAAAACAGGTTCGCCTTAAAACAAAGCAACTGGAGATAGAGCTGGAGGAAAAACGTAAGACAGAGGATATGCTATTGGTGGAAAGAGATAAAGCCCGTGAAGCAGATAAACTAAAATCAGCTTTCCTTGCCAATATGTCGCATGAAATCAGAACCCCGATGAATGCCATTGTCGGCTTTTCACGCTTACTTGAAGAGTCGGATATTTCCCAAACAGAAAGAAGCGAATACGTCAATATCATTAATAAAAACTCTGAAACACTTTTAGCTCTTATCAATGACATCATTGACCTGGCAAAAATTGAAAGTGGACAGATTATTGTCGAGAAAATAAACTTTTGCATAAACAACAGCATTAAAGCACAGATTGAAACGCTGCGACATGAATTAAAAAACAAAGGCAAAGAGGATATAGAAATCATCCATGAGATTCCTCTTTCTGATGACCAGGCAATGATAAACACTGATATTGTAAGGCTTAATCAGGTGCTGACAAACCTGACTTCAAATGCTGCCAAATTTACTGATTCAGGATCCATAACAATCGGATACCGCAAGGAGGATGAGTACATCCGGTTTTATGTTGAAGATACCGGCATAGGAATACCAAAAGAAAAACAGGAAATCATATTTGACCAGTTCCGGCAGGCAGACGACTCCTATACCCGCAAATACGGAGGCACCGGATTAGGGTTGACCATCTGCCGGGAATTGGTGCATGCGCTGGAAGGCCAACTATCATTGACATCAACTAAAGGCAAAGGTACACGGGTGGAATTCATTGTTCCTCAGGGAAATATTGAAAATACAGACAGTTCTAAAGCTTAGGCAAACAATACATATAAGTTAACAAATTGTTAATTATATTAATTCAGAAAATAGACCTGTAAAATCTGTTTATCATTGCATCCTGATAAAAGCATGGTAGACAATAAAAAGTTAGTATAAAATAAAACCATCCAGATGTCTGTTTTTCAAATAATTGGACAAATCCTCACTCTATTAGGCTCATTAGGTCTGTTTCTTTTTGGAATGAAACTCATGAGTGAATCGCTGCAAAAAGTAGCAGGATCACGTATGAGAAGTATTCTTAACGCAATGACTCATAACCGGTTCAGAGGCGTTTTAACAGGATTTTTAATCACAACAGTTATTCAATCGTCATCTGCAACTACAGTGATGATTGTAAGTTTTGTAAATGCCGGACTTCTGACTCTTACCGGCGCGATTGGTGTTATTATGGGTGCTAATATTGGTACCACAGTAACAGCATGGATCATCTCACTGCTTGGTTTTAAAGTTTCCATCAGCGCTTTAAGTCTCCCTCTGATTGGTATTTTCCTGCCGCTAATGTTCTCAAAAAAAGGGAAACGTAAATCCTGGGGGGAATTTGTTCTTGGTTTCGCCATCCTTTTTATTGGTCTGCAGTTTCTAAAGGAGAGTGTACCTGACGTAAAAACGAACCCTGAATTCTTTAACTTCCTTAGAAGCTTCACCAATGCCGGATACGTGTCAATCCTTTTGTTTGTTTTAACAGGAACACTACTGACTGTTATCATACAGTCGTCGAGTGCTACCATGGCCTTAACACTGGTGCTGTGTTATAATGGCGTTATTCCTTTTGAGATGGCCGCAGCCATGGTATTGGGTGAGAATATCGGCACAACTATCACAGCCAATATTGCCGCCATTGTTGCCAATGTCTCGGCAAAACGAACGGCAAGGGCTCACTTCCTCTTTAATGTTTTTGGCGTTATATGGATACTGATATTATTTCACCCATTCCTGAATGGTATAGACTATTTCATTCAACGGAGTACAGGTGTTTCAGTTTTCGGTGATATTGCCAATCACGATGTACAGGAAAATGTAACTATTGCCTTATCCATATTCCATACGGCATTTAATATTATAAATACCTTAATCCTTGTATGGTTTGCAAACTTTATAGCGAAAGTAGCTACAAAAATGGTTAAAGATAAAGGTTCGGATGAAGAATTCAGGCTTCACTATATCTCAAGCGGATATATGTCCACATCGGAGCTTTCTACAATACAGGCTAAAAAAGAAATCGTCTACATGGGTGAAAAAGTGGTTAAAATGTTTAACCTGATTCCCCGGCTGCTCGTTGAAAAAAATGAAAAAGAATACAACAAGTTTATGCATAAGGTAGAGGTATACGAGGATATCACTGACCGTCTTGAAGTAGAAATCACAAAATACATTACGAAGATATCAGAGAGCGACCTTAGTATCGATGGATCCAAACGAGTATCAGCAATGCTGAAAATTGTTGATGAACTGGAAAGCACGGCTGACAGCTGCTTCCATATGGCAAAAACCATTGACAAGAAAAACGACAAAAAAGTATGGTTTATTCAGGAGCAGCGGGATCATCTTACAGAAATGTTCAACCTTGTGCAGAAGGCCTTATCAACAATGATGGAAAACCTTAAGGGTGATTACCATAAAATAAATATTACTGAGGCAATGGAAATTGAAAACAGCATCAACAAACTACGTGATAAGCTCAAAAAGGGCAATGCAAAAGCCCTTAAAAAAGAACTTTATAATTTCAACACCGGCTCTTTCTATTCGGATCTTGTTTCGATGAATGAAAAAATCGGTGATTATGTTGAAAATGTAAACGAAGCTATTTCTGAGTGTAAATAGTATCAGAAGTTATACTTCATCCGAAGAAAAAGCATATTCAAACGAAAATCCTGCGCCATGCCTGCACCTGTGGGCATGGCGTTGGTGTTAAAATACTGCCAGATCAGAGAAAAATTAAAATTATCAGCTACAGAAAGCTCAACAGAAGGCCCCATAAACCAGCCTTTCAGATCAGGATACCACATACCTGCAAGCGAACCGTTTATAATGGGATTAAAAGGATAACTAATGGCGGCAAAACCCGACCATTCACTCCATGCCAGTGCACGTACATCCATCATGCCTTCATACAAAGAATAAAAACCATTGGAGATGTCCATAGGATTATTACAATAAAGCCATTCTGTTTGCAACATTACAGAATTCGAAAAGGTATAATCCAGCCCGGCAGAGAGAATTACTTTTGCAGAGGTGTCGTTAAAATTCTCCATAGGATGAAACCAGGAGCCTTCACCGCGGAATGACAAACCAGCAATATCGGTCACCCAGCCTGCGCCAAGCACATAATCTTCCCCTTTCAGCATCCCTCCTATCACCTGGACATCCATATTCCGAACATTGAATCTCCCAAAAAGCGCAGCAGTAACTTTTCCTGCACTATCCGCCGAGACAGCACCTTCGAGCTGAGAGCTGTACGAAGGATAATACTTCACTGAAACAGCATCGCACCCGGGACGTTCCGGATAATCCACCTCAAAATAGCTATAGGTATTAAACAGATCATTGGGGTTCCAGACAAAGGTATTACTCCAGTTGATACGCTGTCGCCCGGCGACAACCTCCAGCTTGTCGAACGTGAGCTCCAGAAATGCTCTGTCGATAGTACTGTTCAGCACATAGGAGTCGCCATGCGCCCAATTAAATGATAAGTCCAAAAAGCTGTTATCAGCACCGGTATTCTCCGCGTATACAGGTGAAGCCATAACGGAGCTACCATAGATCAACCTGTTACGAACCTGTACCACCGCCCGAAACGGTCCTGATGGTGCCATCTCCAGATTCAACCGGTTATGGATCACATTGTCTGTCACCCAGGGATTATCAATACTGTCAAACATCGCTCTCTGGATATCGCTGATATAACCATCAGCAAAAATCCATTGAGATTTCTCCTGCCCTTTCACAGAGGCACCGGAAAACAACAATACTAACAGAATGAGATATAACCCGGAGCACCGCATGCGGGAATTATTTTTTCGATTCATCACTTACGATTTTTCCATCTTCCAGGGTAATAACCCGGTGAGCTTTATTAACCACCCTTTGGTCGTGGGTACTAAAAATGAAGGTCATATTTTCCTTTTCATTCAGTTCCTCCATAATATCCAGCAGTCTGGAAGTAGATTTGGAATCCAGGTTTGCCGTAGGTTCATCGGCGAGGATAAACCGTGGTTTGGATGCCAGAGCCCGGGCCACTGCCACGCGCTGCTGCTGCCCTCCTGAAAGCTGTGCCGGCCGGCTGTTACCCCGCCCGTCAAGACCAACAGCAGAGAGAAGCTCATTGGTACGCTGATCCCGCTCCGCCTTTGAAAGCCCCTGCAAATGCATAATAAACTCAATATTCTCGCTGGCCGTTAAAACAGGTATCAGGTTATAGGCCTGAAAGACAAATCCGATATTCCGCAGCCGAAAGTCGATAAGCTCCTTTCCGCCAAGCTCACCAAGAGAGGTGCCATTTATCGTTATCTTTCCGGATGTGGGAACATCGAGCCCGCCAAGCATGTTAAGCAAGGTAGTCTTTCCACTACCACTGGGGCCTACAATCGCAGTGAACTCACCCTCTTCAATTTGAAGAGATACTCCATTAACGGCTTTTACCTCAACTTCCGTCTCGGTGTATATCTTTGATAAATTATCAATATTTATAATACTCATAATACTATTTTTTACAATGTTATTATTCTGAACGCAAAGCAGTTACAGGATTTAATTTTAGAGCTTTTCTTGCGGGGTAAATGGAAGAAATTATTCCGGTGATAAAAACCAGCATCACAATCATCACATATTCTTTTACACCAATCACAGGAGTAAGAACAGCGCTGAACCCCATTTCAGCAAGCCCATCGCCATAAAGTGCTGAAAGATCAATACCAGCAGAGGCAGTAGCGGCAATTACAACACTGCCGGTTATCACCCCGGCTAATGCACCTGTTGAAGTAAGCAGTATTGTTTCTGTCATTATCATTTTAAAGATACGGTTATGGCTCATTCCCACAGCCATAAGCATTCCAATCTCCCTGGTACGTTCCAGGATTGCCATCAGCATGGTGTTAATGATACCAAAGCTCAGGGCAAACAGAATGACAGCTATAAAGAAAAGCGAAAAGATCCACATCATATCATTCACAGCCTTGAGCATGGGTTCCATCTCAATCCATGTCTTCACATCCTTATCACCAGTAATAGTCAATACCGATTGTTTAATCTCATCAAGCATATCATCATCTTCCACACGGATAATAATCTCATGTGCTGCCGTTGCCGGTAGTGAAGCCTGTGCGCACAATTTTTCATTCAAAACAAAGGCATTAATACCATCGAACATATTATTCCCAGTCTGATAGACACCCGATACGCGGTACATTCCACCACTAAGATCGCCATTGGCATCCTGAAACTGGAAACGAAGTTTTTTCTTTAGCTTATATTTTATCGTAGCATTTTTAAAGACGTAGCTGTTTTTCAGCACCTGCTGGTCATCCATCACCGTTTTCATAACCTCTTTCAGGTCCTTTTCACTACGAAAAACGGTTTCAGGATACTTAGATAAAGCCTCAAGGATTTCATCATCAATGCCATTGTTATGTAATTCTTTAAATGCCATTTCAGAAAATTCATAATAGACAAGGTGAAGATTTTCGGCTAATTTTCGACCAATCAACACGCCATTTGGATTATCCACAGAGAGATAATCACCACCATGATCACAAATTTTATTTTTCAGATCAAAGATCTCCATCTCTTTAATGGGATCAATGCCCGAGAGCATCACCCCGGCAGTATATCCTGCAGCATTGGCCATTGCCTGCACTTTTACCCTTCCTGTTACAAGCGATACCTCTTCAATCGTATCAATATCTTTTATAATCGCATGTGCATTATCAAAATAATCCACAATATCATTATTATCGCGATAACCGGGTTGACAGACCTGCAGATGCCCCAGTTCGTTACCGAGGGCCATTTGCACACGCTGGTCAGCCATACCAAGCATCACTGCCACGGTATATATCCCGCCAAACATTCCCAGTGCCACGGCTACGATCACCACCAGACTACGGGTTCTGCTGCGCCATATATTTTTCCACGCTATTTGAAATATCATAACCTTACTATTTATGCTCTGAGAGCTTTTATTACCTTAATTTGTGATGTTGAATACAGCGGAAAAAGAATTGCAAAAATAAATATCAGCAAGACGATTCCCGCCTGTCCGAAAAAGAAACCGGGTTCCCAGGCAAACGGCATAATGGCTTCATAACCATAGCTGGCCATCATCTCAGCAGTATCGCCACCAAAACGCAGCGGATGAAGATGCATAAAGTATATAAAAGGAACACTTCCTCCCACACCGGCAATGATACCTGTCAGACCCATCAGCAACATTTCATATCCCAGAATAACAGAAAGGTGTGTTTTCTGCATTCCCACTGCCACCATCACACCAAATTCACGCTTCCGCTCTGTGGTCATCATCAGCACAGTTCCAAAAACACCAAAACCTACAATTATATATAAAAGGGCAAGGATAATAAATCCACCGGCCTGATCAGAAGCGATTTGTTGTACCAGCTCCGGAGAAATCTCCTGCCATGTTTTCACCTCATATTCATCAGGATCAAGATGTGCTTCAAGTGCTGTTCTCACATCCTCCGGGTCATCAGAGTCATTAACATTTAGCAACAAAGAGGTAACCATTCCCGGTGCAGAATAGAGGTACTGAGATTCAGAAAGGGCCAAAACCACCATACGACTATCAAGATCCGGCATAGGAAATTTCAGTAACCCCTGAATAACAAAAAGTCCTGCAGCTGATGCTCCGTGGTAACCCTGTCCAATTAACGTCAAGGTATCGCCAATATCAAGGTTCAGGTATTTTGCCAGAGACTCGCCAATTAATGCACCACGATCTGTAGATGTAACCATCCTCCCGCGGATCACCTTGTCGGCAAGATGTGTCATTTTTACTTCTGAATCCGGATCCACACCCAGCACCATCACCGGTTTCGTAAGGTTGTCGGATGCTGCCAGTGCAAAGGACTCCAGCCGTGGGATCACAGCACTGACGCCTGCAGTCTCACTAACAGTCTGCAGTAGTGCTTCATTCGCTTCAAGGGCATTATCAATGGTTGGTTCGTCGTGGTAGCCCTGCTTGTGAACCTGTAAATATCCGGTGTAATTTTCAACCACTCCGGTAATAGCATGGCTGTAGGTACCCAGCTGCATGGAACGCATTACCAATGCAAAAAAGATAGCAAAAAACACCGATGCCATTGTAATCGCTGTCCGTCGTTTGTTGCGCCAGATATTCCGCCATGCCAATACTAAATCTTCTCTCATGTCAGGGCTATTTTAAACGTTTCATATTCTGCTGTGAGAAAAACCGGTCATCATAATCCTTGTTAAATTCAACAGTAATAATCTCTACTACTGTTTTATTTCCCTCTTCTTCTTCGGGAATCAGTTCAAAACGTGAAGGCAGCAGTCGACCGTCCATCTCTTTCACATCGTAACCATTCTCTGTACGGACAAGATAGTCATCCTCATCATAATACTGGTTTTTAAGCATAAGGAAGCTATCCTTGCTAATCCACATATGTATTTTCCCCCAGACCACCTCAGCATCAGGCCCGGGAATCAGCTCAATTTTATAGCACGGAAAATCCTGAATTATCTCTTCGCCAATAATCTCATGGGTATAATCAACAACAATGGAGGATTCATTCATAATATCATCGTTGGTAAAATCGGAACCCATCCATCCTTGCGACATCATGGAGGCCGGGAGTTTAATCATCCGTGAAATAGTAGGATTCCAGTTCCACATCTCATTACCTCTTTTCAGAAACGCCTGCCCTTTATCACGGGCCGGAGAGGTAATAAGAGTTATGCTCATATCGCGGTTTTTGGTCCATGTTTTAAATCCAACCGTTCTGCTATAGGAAGGGCGTACTACAGTCATGACCATCTCTGTGTAGCTTGATTTTTCGCCTTGAGAACGTTCATCAGCTTTACGTACAATGGCAGTAGCATCCTGCGCAATAATAAATGATGAGAGGCCGACAGCCATCAGCATCAGAATTAGTCTTACACTTTTCATTTTTTATGGCATTATCATTGGTTATCAAATCAAAAGAGGGCAAAAAGGTATAACAGCTGACCTCAAAAAGCAAGCTCTTCAATATTAATTTTTTAATAAGAGTCAACACAAAACTTGCCCCTAAATACACAAACCACTAATTTTCAGAACTATAAGCCAGTTAACATTATTTTAACCTATAATTAACAAAAGGGTAAGCATGCCTTAACACACGAGATACATGGCTGATATACTTTTGTATTATCAAAAAAGAAAAAAAATGAAAAAGATAATCACATTAGCGTTCGTAATGATATTTGCAGTAGCTGCTTTCGCAGAAGGTGAAAATGTAAAAACTGCTCCTGCTGCATCAGCAAACAGTGCCATTACCGGTCAGGTTGTTGACATGAACACAGGCGAAGCTCTCGCAGGTGTTGAAGTAATGATTCAGGGCACTGAACTTAAAGCATATACTGACTTTGACGGTAACTTTGAAATTAAAGATCTCAAACCAGGTTCTTATGATGTTGTTGTTAGCCTCATAGCTTACAGAAAGAGTCTTATTGAAGATCTCAGTACAACAGCCATGGAGGGATTGACAGTAAAGCTTCTGGAAGAATAAAAACACTTATCAAAAGATATCAGGGCCGCTCAATATTGTTGAGCGGCTTTTTTTTGTATATAAATTGCACAGAAAGCAGAAGTTGAGTCATCCACATTTTTTCATAAATAATGATGCATAAATAATACTTCAAAGGCGGAAAGACACGGAGGCCTATTTGTGTCTTTCCGCCTTACCGGTTAAATATTTATGATCCCTGTTTGCCAAGAGTGTTTTTTCGATATTTTTACAAAAAAAACGAATGAAGCGCCTTACACTATCCGAAAGGTTAATCCTGAATTTCCTGTTTATTGGCCTGAGTGCAGTGATAGTGGTATCTACATTTTCATTCCGCACCACGAAAGATGCCCTCACACAACGCGCATTTGAACAGCTCACCTCTGTGCTCCATCACAAACAGGATGAGCTGATGCACTATTTCGATGACCGCATTAACGACTACAGATACATACGTTCCAGAATAGAAAAAAAAGCTACTGCAGGGGAATATAATCATGAAATGATTGCTGTAATACAAAATGCGTTAACCGGAAACCCAAAAATCAATAAATACTTCTCGGAGATATTCGTTTTTCAGCAGGGCAGTAATGCTGCAGTCCTGGCCGGCTATTATGATAGTATTTTCTCTCTTAAATACATCCCCGTGGATGACCCGCGATTTGATACCTTTTTCTTATCAGAACAAGGAGAAATTACTATTTCGGATTATAGAAAAAACGAAAACAGCATTATTTCACCGGCCATAGTATCAGCAACGGAGTGTTCCGGTGGCAATTTCATCATTGCTATGTATCTGCGTCAGGATCACATCGATGCACTGATGATAGAAAACAACCCGCTGGAAGGCATGGGCGAATCCGGAGAGACCTATCTTGTGGGCAACGACAACCTGATGCGCTCTGAGTCGAGGTTTATCCCGGGAAGCATTTTACATACACCGGTTAAAACCCCATCGGTAGAGACTGCACTTGCAGGAAACAGTGGTAAGATGGTGATAAACGACTATCGCGGGATAGAGGTTCTTAGCTGCTATGACAAGCTTGACCTCCCGGGATTAGAGTGGGTGATCCTTGCTGAGATGGATATGTATGAGACTATCCTCCCGGCGCGAAATGCGCGTTACCGCATTATCCTTATTAGCGTAATCCTGGCATTTGTAATTTTCCTTTTTGCTCTTCTCATCTCCCGAAGAATAACCTCCCCTATCCGCAAACTCACTGTCGCGGCAAAACGTATCAGTGAGGGAAAAATCATCGACCCGATTGAAAACCAGAATAATGATGAAATTGGTACGCTGGTGAACACATTTAACGACATGGCCGAGCAGATTGAAAAGCAAAAACGTGAGCTCCGGAAAGAAAAATTTATTCGGCTACGCTCTATGATCGACGGGCAGGAGATGGAACGCCAAAGGATTTCCAGAGAATTGCACGACGGTCTGGGTCAGAACCTCATCGCCATAAAAATGAAACTCAATTCTATTGCAGGGCAGAATACTGAAGAGCAGAAAAAAACTATTGAAGAAGCTTCGGTATGGTTTAATAAAACCATTGATGACATCCGCCGCATGAGTAATGACCTGATCCCCGAAGAGCTTGATTCATTCGGACTGGTACCGGCAACGGCAAACCTGCTCAACAACCTTCAGGCTTCCACCGGGATACACGTTGAATACGAACATCAGGGAATTAAAACCATCCATGACAAAAAAATTAAAACCTACCTCTTCCGAATTATCCAGGAAGCGGTAAATAATATTCTTAAACATTCAGGAGCTACCAGAATAACCATCAGGATTTCCACAAAAGATGATAATATTTACCTTTGTATAAAAGATGATGGAATAGGGTTTAGCAATAACAATTTTACATCAGGAAATGGAATCCTCAATATGAAGGAGAGAGCCAGCCTGCTGAATGGACGCCTGGAAATTTCATCATCCGAAAAAAAAGGAACAAAAATAACAGCCATTATACCGTGTGATAAAACAAAATATGAACCCGATTGAGACAATAATTGTAGATGACCACCCCATGGTAAGGGATGGGATTAACTCCATGCTCAGGAATGAAAAAAACATCAAAATTATTGGTGAAGCTGCCGGCTGGGGTGAACTTGAGCTCCTTCTAAAACAGTGCACCCCTCAAATATTACTGCTGGACATAAATCTGCCAACTATTTCAGGTATTGATATTTGCCAAATGGTCACGGAACGCTATAGCGGAATAAAATGCATTATGCTCAGCATGCATATCAAGGAAGATTTTATTTTCAGTGCATTGAAAGCAGGTGCCAAAGGGTACATTCCAAAAACGGCACAAAAACAGGAGCTGATCAATGCCATTCACACAGTATCGGAAGGAAAAGAATACTTCAGTGCTGAAATTTCAGATATCATACTAAAAAGTTACATCCGCCAGGCCCGCGATGAAGAGGATGAACAAAATGATCAGTCTCTTACGAAGCGTGAGAAGGAGATTCTGCGGCATGTGGCTCTTGGCAAGCTCAATCAGGAAATTGCCGATGAACTTTTTATCAGTATCCGCACGGTGGAATCACATAAAACTCACATCCTCAATAAGCTAAACCTTAAAAACAACGTTGACCTGGTGCGTTTTGCCATTAAAAACGGTATTATAGAGCTATAAGCCCCATCCCTCCGTGAATCACGGAGAAATACTTCCCATATTTTCTGATAAAAAATTCAGAATGCCCCTGTTTTAATTTTCTGTTAACAGTTTCATTTTTGTATTTGAAATTCACAAACCAAATACACAAGTATGAAATCTTTACAAAAGACATTATGCCTTTTATTGATGCTGTTTTCATTTACAATGATTTCGCATCAGACACAGGCACAGTGGAGCATTGGCTCTGACGTTATGAGCCGCTATGTATGGCGCGGCATGGATTTAGGCGCTTCCCCAAGTATTCAGCCCTATGTTGAATATTCCAATAGTGGTTTTACTGTTGGTGCATGGGGTGCATATTCGGTTAATGGCAGCCAGGGACAGGAGGCAGACCTTTATCTCGGGTACACATTCCTGGAGGACATGTTCTCTGTAACGGTTACAGATTACTTTTTTCCGAGTGATATACTCGACGACGATTATTTTAACTACAAAAACGGAGAGACAGGACATCTCTTTGAGGCAACAGTAAGCTTCAATGGTACGGAATCCCTTCCTTTATCATTGATGATAGCAACAAATTTCTACGGTGATGATCTCAACTCGCAGGGAGACAACAGATACTCTACCTATGCTGAATTAGGCTACGCTTTTGCAACGAAAAATGAAATTTCACTGGATGTTTTTGCAGGAGCAAACCTGACCGGCCAGTCTGACACCGATAAAGAAGCCGAATGGGGTGGTTTTTATGGTGACAAAATGGGAATAATAAACCTTGGTGTTACTGCAGGAAAAGAGTTAGCGATAACCGAAAAATTCGCCCTTCCCATGTCGGCATCATTTATCTGTAATCCTATGGCAGGCAATATCTTTTTCGTATTCGGAATCAGTTTATAACAATCAATAACCAAAACACATTAAAACTATGTTTGATACAGGCACAACAACCTTTATGATCCTGGCCACCAGCCTTGTAATGCTTATGACTCCGGGTCTGGCATTTTTCTATGGCGGTTTGGCAGGAAAACGCAACATCCTCGGTATCATGATACAGACTTTTGTATCACTTGGTATCACAACCATTTTATGGGTTTCCATAGGCTATTCACTTTGTTTCAGTGGTGGCGAAGGCGGCATCATAGGTAATTTTGATCATATCTTTCTCAGAGGGATAGGATTCAATGATGCGTATGGCGGCCCGGGAGGAGCATTTCCCACATACATATTTATTGCGTATCAGATGATGTTTGCCATTATCACACCTGCACTTATCACAGGTGCATTTATCAACCGTGTATCCTTCAAGGCATACCTGATCTTCCTGGTCGCATGGCAGATCTTTGTTTATTATCCTTTTGTACATATGGTTTGGGGTGGCGGACTTCTTGCTGAGTGGGGAGTTCTCGACTTTGCCGGAGGTATTGTGGTACATGCTACAGCCGGTTTTGCAGCCCTGGCATCGATATTTTATGTTGGCAAGCGCCGCGACAGAGAGTTTCGTCCTAACAGTATTCCGTTGGTGGCTATTGGTACCGCTCTACTTTGGTTCGGATGGTATGGGTTTAACGCCGGCAGTGAGTTGAGCGTAAATGCAAATACAACACTTGCATTTTTGAATACTGACGTGGCAGCTTCTTTCGCGGCGATCACGTGGCTTATTATTGAGTGGAGCCGGGAACGGAAGCCCAAATTCGTGGGTTTATTAACGGGCGCCGTTGCCGGTCTTGCCACCATTACTCCTGCAGCAGGTTTCGTACCTCTCTGGGCTGCAATGGTAATAGGTATTATTGCCGGTGCAGTATGTTATCTTGCCGTACAGTTGAAAAACAAGCTTGGCTGGGATGATGCACTCGATGTATGGGGTGTTCACGGTATTGGTGGTTTCATCGGTACGATTCTTCTCGGTGTTTTTGCCAGCTCTGCCATTCACGGCCAGGGTGGTGCTATCGAGGGCGACTGGGCATTCTTCTGGAAAGAGACCATCTCTGTGTTCGTAGCAGCAATCTATGCTTTCCTGTTTACGTATCTGATGCTTATTATTATTAACCTGATCACTCCGGTGAAGGTGGATGAGTTAACAGAAGAAAACGGGCTTGACGAAGCCCTGCATGGCGAAAAAGCCTATGACCACGACGGAGCGTTGTAATCTCCAAAATTCCCAAAAATTCAATTCTTGTCTGCACCACCCTGGTGCAGACTTTTTTTTTCTAAAACGCAACCATTTTAACCTCATATAATCATTTAATTAGCAACACTTCTATTATTAAATTTATAAATATGAGAAAAGTATTCCTCTTTTGTTTTCTGATAATAGTCTGCTCCGGAGCATTAATTGCGCAGGACACCCCGCAAACTTCGCCGAGGTATGAAAACATCACAGAAACAGGCTTTCTTGCCGGACCCATGGCCAACAACAGACCGGCACCATTTACGATATCAAATATCAGCAGCTTCAGCATAAACAATATCATTCATATCGGCGCAGGTGTTGGAATTGAGTTTCTTGAAGAGAGTTATCTGCCCGTATTCCTGGATCTGAGATACTATTTCAGAGATGAAAAATTCTCACCTTTTGTTAATTTTCAAACAGGATACAACCTGGCTTTAACAAATAACAGCAATATCTACCCATGGTATTCTTATCCTGAATATTCAGCACTATCATCCTTTGTTCCTTATCCATACCCCTATTATGGTGAATATAACCCTAAAGGTGGCTTTTTCATTAATCCGCAAGTGGGTTTTAAAAACATGTTTAACGAACATCTGGGGTTTGTCTTTGCCGTAGGCTATCGTTACCAGCAACTTAAATATACTGTTGAAGATGCTGATAACAACATGCTCATTGAATACAACAGGCTTACCATCAAATTAGGTTTTATCTTTAACTAATCATGCCATGAAAAAACAAGGATTTTTATTCTTTCTTCTTGCTATTGTCATTTTCACCGGCTGTGAGGATAAATTTACACACGAATACATGGCCAACAGCCCTGTATATATGTCGTATGAGGATTTGCGTTCTGCAGTAAAACAAACGGAAGTGCAACCTCTTGAAAGCCATGGGAAAATATACTTTAAAGATCAGTACATCTTCCTGATCAAAGAACTTGAAGGGATTCATATTATTGATAATACAGACCCTGAAAATCCGGTAAATATTACGTTTATTGAAGTGCCCGGATGTATTGATATGGCTGTAAAAGATCATGTTCTGTACGTAGACAGTTACACGGATATGGTGTCGCTGGATGTTCAGGATATTACCAACATCACGGTAATCGACCGCATAACCGACGTTATGCCATACACCTTACCGGAATGGGATGAAAACTATCCTCTGGGACCTATAAACCGGGATTCCGGAGTTGTTGTTGGCTGGGAGATAAAAATGATAAAAGACGATTTTACGCATTACCCATACCCCATATACTACACCAATGGTATGTATGAGAGTACCTGGAGAATTTCCGGTGATCTGGCCAACGGAGGTGGCGGTGTTTCCGGTGAAGGCATCGGAATGGGCGGCTCCATGGCACGCTTTGGCATTTTGGAGAATACACTTTATGCTGTTGATTCAGATCAGCTTCATATTTTCGATGTAACGAATGTTGAGGATCCCGTTTTCAAAAACAGCTTTTATGTTGGCTGGAATATTGAAACGCTATTTATTAACGATGAAAAAGCATTTTTCGGAACATCCAACGGGATGAGTATTTACAGTCTTGTAAACCCTTTATCACCGGTATATATCAGTGAATTCTGGCATGTTACCAGCTGCGATCCGGTGGTGGTAAAAGATAACCTGGCATACATCACCCTGAGAGGCGGAAATGCCTGCGGGAGCAATGTTAATGAGCTTGAAGTAATTGATATTGAAAACATTGAAGAGCCTCAGCTTATAGCATCCTACCCCATGCAGGAGCCATATGGATTAGGTATTTCTGACAATACGCTTTTTGTGTGTGATGGCGATGCCGGCCTGAAAGTTTATAATGCAGACGATCCCGAAGCCATAGATGAAAACCAGCTGGCCCATTATTCTGATATCAATGCCTTTGACGTTATTCCATTGGGCGAAACACTAATTCTTGTTGGAGAACAGGGCATATACCAATACAACTATTCAAATCCGGAAGATATTCAACTTCTAAGCACTATTCCGATAGGGCAATAGAATTCTACTTGTTAAACGCGGTAATGACGAGCGGCTCCTGATTTTGGGAGCCGTTTTTTATTATCAGGAACACGGGGGTTCACCGAGTATTTTCTGCAATGCAGAAAAAAAACTCTGTGAAACCCCGTGTAAACCCTGTGAAACCCCGTGTTCCTTATTAAAGTGAGGCATGATTTGCTACATTTTTGTTCGATGATTGACAGGAGGCTGTCCCGGATGAGGTGGCCTTTGTTGGTTACTATGCCACAGATCAAACATTTTCCACCCCCCTCTGTTTCATAATCTGTCATCCCTTTTTTAAAACAGGGATAACTTTTTTACCTTATTTAATGAATAGTTATTAATTTCGCGAAAAACTAAAACTTATGAACTACGACGTAATGGTAATAGGTAGTGGCCCGGGTGGATATGTCGCTGCTATACGAGCTTCACAGCTTGGATTAAAAACTGCAGTAGTAGAAAAAGCTGAACTGGGTGGAATATGCCTGAACTGGGGATGTATCCCTACAAAAGCACTGCTAAAAAGTGCTCAGGTGTTTAATTACACAAAACATTTAGGGGATTATGGTATAAATTTGAGTGATGGGGCTCCTCAGATCAACTTCCCGGATGTAATCAAACGCAGCCGTGGCGTTGCAGATGGCATGAGCAAAGGGGTGCAATTCCTGCTCAAAAAGAACAAAATCGACGTAATCAATGGCTTTGGCAAGGTAATGCCCGGCAAAAAAGTAGAAGTACTGGATGCTGATGGTAACGCAACCATATACGAAGCAAAACATACAATTCTCGCTACCGGAGCACGCTCAAAGGAGCTTCCTTTCATGAAGCAGGATGGCAAGAAGGTAATTGGTTACCGTGAAGCCATGACTCTCGAGAGTCAACCCGAAACCATGGTTGTTGTTGGCTCCGGTGCTATTGGTTCCGAGTTTGCCTATTTCTACCAGTCAATTGGCACAAAAGTAACCATCATAGAATACCTGCCAAATATCGTCCCGGTAGAAGACGAGGAGGTTAGTAAGCAGCTCGCCCGTTCTTTCAAAAAAATGGGTATGAAGGTTATGACTGGTGCAAGCGTAAAAAACGTGGATGCCTCAGGTGAGAAATGCCTTGTTACCGTAGAATCTAAAAAAGGGGAACAACAACTGGAAGCCGATGTGGTTCTTTCTGCAGTTGGCGTTCAGACCAACCTTGAAGGTATTGGCCTGGAAGAAACCGGCGTTGAGTTTGAAAAAGGAAAGATCAAAGTTGACGAATATTACCGGACAAATATAGACGGCGTATATGCCATTGGAGATATCGTTCATGGCCCCGCGCTGGCACACGTTGCTTCCGCTGAAGGAATTTGCTGCGTGGAAAAAATCGCCGGTATGGAAACTGAAACGGTTGATTATAGCAATATCCCTTCATGTACCTATACAGTTCCGGAAGTCGCTTCTGTTGGCATGACTGAAAGACAGGCTCTGGAGGCCGGACATGAAATTAAAGTCGGGAAATTCCCTTTCTCAGCATCAGGAAAAGCTTCCGCATCGGGAAACAAAGACGGATTTATAAAAGTTATCTTCGATGCCAAATACGGCGAATGGCTGGGAGCACATATGATTGGTGAAAACGTTACTGAAATGATCGCTGAAGCGGTTGTGGCCAGAAAACTGGAAACCACAGGACATGAAATCCTGAAAGCTGTCCACCCGCACCCAACACGTTCAGAGGCTGTTATGGAAGCCGTAGCCAATGCCTACGACGAATGTATACATTTATAAAAACACAATAATGGAGATCATAAAAACCGGCATCCGGGATGTTATTATCATTAAACCCCGGGTATTTGGAGATGAAAGAGGCTATTTTTTTGAATCATGGAATAAAAACACCCTGGAAAAACTGGGTTTCGTGCATGATTTTGTGCAGGATAACCAGTCGTTATCCATGAAAAATGTCCTCAGAGGATTGCATTTTCAACGCCCGCCGTTTGCCCAGGGCAAACTGGTAAGAGTTATACAGGGTAGCATCCTGGATGTCGCGGTTGATCTTCGTAAAGACTCCCCAACCTATTTACAGCACGAAACAGCATTACTCAGTGGTAAAAACAACCACATGTTCTATGTTCCGGAAGGCTTTGCACACGGTTTTTTAACCCTTGAAGATCATACCATCGTAAACTACAAATGTACTGAGGTTTATGATCACACTTCGGAAGTTACTTTCCGGTGGGATGACCCTGATGTAAAAGTTCAATGGGGCATTGAAAACCCCATTCTTTCCGGCAGAGACAACGAAGCACCTTTTTATAATCAGATTGATAATCCATTTTAAGGAGACCAGGCTTGAAGGAGCAGCTAAAAATATACGGAGCAAAAGTTCACAACCTCAGAAATGTCAATGTCGTTATCCCCAGAAATGAGCTGGTAGTAATCACAGGCCTCAGCGGAAGCGGTAAATCATCATTGGCATTTGACACCATTTATGCTGAAGGCCAGAGACGCTACATGGAGACTTTCTCTGCCTATGCCCGGCAATTCATTGGCAACCTTGAACGCCCGGAAGTAGACCAGATAACCGGCTTAAGCCCTGTTATTGCCATTGAGCAAAAGACAACCGGGAAAAATCCCAGATCTACTGTTGGCACCATTACAGAAGTATACGATTTCCTGCGATTACTGTTCGCCAGAGTAGCACATGCATACTCATACAATACCGGCGAAAAAATGGTTCGCTACAGCGAAGACCAGATCATTGAGCTCATTCTCAATCATTACACAGAAAAAGATATTCTCATTCTTGCGCCAATGGTAAAAGGTCGTAAAGGCCATTACCGCGAGTTGTTTGAACAAATCCGCCGGCAAGGATATATCCGGGTTCGCGTGGATGGAGAAATCCGGGAAATTGAGTTCGGCATGCAGCTCGACCGATATAAAATTCATGATATCGAAGTCGTTATCGACAGATTATCGGTAAAAGAAGAGGCGGAAAGGAGAATCCGTGAAGCAGTCAGAAGTGCCCTAAAGGTGGGCGACGGAATGATGCTTATTCAGGATATGAAAACCGGTGATGTGAAGCATTACAGCAAAATGCTTATGTGCCCGACCACAGGCATATCGTATCGTGAACCCGAGCCAAATACCTTTTCATTTAACTCGCCGTACGGGGCCTGCCCCAGATGCAACGGCCTGGGAAAAATCTCTGAAATAGACCTGAAAAAAATTATCCCCGAACCGGAAAAAAGTATCCGCAAGGGAGGCCTGGCACCATTGGGGGAATACAAAAACAACTGGATCTTCCGTCAGCTGGAGGCCATTGGAGAACATTTCGGCTTTACGCTTAATACTCCCGTGAAAGATATTCCCGACGATGCCATGGATATGATCCTTCATGGCAGCAGTGAAGTTATTCATGTTAAAAATGAATACCTGGGCGTTAACAGCACCTACGACCTTACCTTCGAAGGCATTATCAAATTTATCCGCAGCCAGGCTGAAGTTTCCAACAGTAAAGGCATAAAAAAATGGGCCGCAAGCTTTATGAATACCACGCCTTGCCCTGATTGCAACGGACAACGGTTAAAAAAAGAGAGCCTTTGGTTTAAAATTGATAAAAAAAATATCAGCGAACTGGCCCAGCTCGACCTGGCATCGCTTTACGGATGGTTTTCACATGCTGACCAGGTGCTCGATGAACGGCAGAATGTGGTGGCTTATGAAATACTCCGTGAGCTAAAAACACGAACCGGATTTCTGCTTAATGTAGGTTTGGATTACCTTACACTGGACCGTCAGGCCAAAACCTTAAGTGGTGGCGAGAGCCAGCGGATACGTCTTGCAACGCAAATCGGTTCGCAGCTGGTTGGTGTGCTCTATATCCTTGATGAACCCAGTATCGGACTGCATCAACGCGACAATATTAAACTTATTGATGCCCTGAAGAACCTGCGCGATATTGGCAACTCCGTAATTGTCGTGGAACACGACCGGGAGATGATCGAATCCGCAGATCATATTATCGATGTAGGGCCGGGAGCAGGCATCCATGGCGGAAAGATTGTTGGACAGGGAACACCCAAAGATTTGTTGAACTGTGACTCGGTTACCTGTCGCTACCTCAACGGGAAGGAAGAAATCCCGGTTCCTGAAAAAAGAAGATCGGGTAACGGAGATTTCCTTATTCTTTCAGGAGCCTCAGGCAACAACCTGAAAAATGTATCGCTAAAACTGCCGCTTGGTAAGTTTATCTGCGTAACGGGCGTTAGTGGCAGCGGAAAATCATCACTCATAAATCAGACCCTTTATCCGGAGATCAGCAGGATACTTTATCGCTCTGAAAAACGTCCCCTGCCATTTAAAAAGCTTGAAGGCCTAAAACATATTGACAAGGTCATTGAAATCGATCAGTCTCCTATCGGAAGAACGCCACGATCAAACCCGGCAACGTATACAGGTGTATTCAGTGATATCCGCAAACTCTTTGTGGAGCTTCCTGAATCAAAAATACGTGGTTATAAACCGGGACGGTTCAGCTTCAATGTAAAAGGAGGCCGATGTGAAACCTGCCAGGGCGCAGGCGTTAAACTCATTGAAATGAACTTTCTCCCCGATGTGCATGTTCATTGTGAAACCTGCCACGGAAGACGATACAACAGAGAGACACTGGAAATACGCTATAAAGGGAAAAGCATCAGTGATGTGCTTGATATGACCATTAATCAGGCAGTGGATTTTTTCGAAAACATTCCTTCCATCATAAAAAAAATTAAAACCTTACAGGATGTAGGATTGGGATATATCACGCTGGGGCAATCATCTACAACACTCTCCGGAGGTGAAGCACAACGCGTTAAGCTTGCAACAGAATTATCAAAACGTGACACCGGTAAAACACTTTACATCCTCGACGAACCTACAACAGGGCTACACTTTCATGATGTAAAAGTATTACTCGAAGTATTACAAAAACTAACTGACAGAGGGAATACCATTCTGGTTATCGAACATAATATGGATGTAATAAAAGTGGCAGACCATATAATTGATATTGGCCCCGAAGGCGGTAATGGAGGTGGCGAAATTGTCGCTGAAGGTACTCCCGAAAAAATCTGTACCATAAACAATAGCTACACAGCACGCTATTTAAAAAATGAAATCAGATAATTCATTACCTTTACCTGACATGGAACAACAGACATCTATTCCTATGGAGCTGGTGGAGCTTGAAGACGGATTTCACCTGATGATTAACGTAACAGTTAATAATTCATCTGTAAAAATGTTGATTGATACGGGTGCCTCATTAACCTGCTTCGATTCAACAAGAATTTTACATATTCCGGGTGTTGAAGAAGATAATATCCTTTCCATGGACAAAAACGGTACCGGTCTGGGAACAAACACCATGTCAAGTGCTTATACTGAACTTGAAAATATAAAGATTGGCGATATTGAACTCACCGACTATCCGGTGATTGTCATTAATATGCAACATGTAAACGACTCATACGAAAAGCTTGGCATAGCACCTATTGATGGTGTTATCGGCAGTGAGTTTTTATTGAAGCATAAAGCCATAATTGACTATAATCTGCTTGAGATCAGACTATATTATAAAAAATACGAAAACGATTAATAAGTTATAACGCAAGGTTCATCAACTTTTATCAGATACGATTTTCCGGCATATAAATATTCCATCGTATTAATTCCTGCTCCGGGCCAGTATATCTGATCGCCATTAAACGATTTCACAATTATAATTTTATCCGCAACCGATCCAAAAACCATTGCACTGCTGATACTGTCGGCAGTCATTGCAGGGATATAATTCCATCCTTGCGTGAGACTTACAGTTGTGGAATCAGGCATATAGCCGGTAAATGTAACAGTGACAGGATTATCCATTTTTACAGCATAACCCTGGAACGGAGAAATCACAGGAATATTATTCGCATAGGGAGGCCAGTAAACATCAGAAATATTTTTCAAAATTATCAATGTATCAGCCAGAGGGCCAAAGATGGCTTCTGTTGAATCCGTAGTAAGGTCAAGATAGGTTGAGAACCCCGACCATCCCTGCGGGAAGCTGTGTATTTGTGTCACAGGGGGCTGCCATCCTTCCGGAACAAGGCTCACGTCAACAAGTTGATGCGTTGCATCAGTAACCGTTACATCAACTGTTTTAGACACATATCCGGGAGCGGAAAAAGTCATCGGATAGGTTCCGGCCTTCAGGTAACGATGATAATCACCGTTGAGTTCATCTGAATAGACCCATGAACTGTCTTTATCATGATTGTTAATAAAAACCTTCGCATGTAAAGGATCCCCTGAAACACTATCTTTGACGATACCATGAACGCCATACCAGGCCTGTTTCATATACTGCAAAAACGACCTGTAGTTGTACTCCCAGAAAGCAGGCAGCTGGCTTGAGGGCGGGTTTTTGCTATTTGATAATTCAAGTGTAAATTCACGACACTGCTGAAACCAGTTCATATAATCCTGACGGCAACCGTTGGTAGTATACCACTGATATCCGTTAGTAACGCCGGTTCCAAAGTCATCAAGATATCCCGAAGGACTGTAATACTGGGCAGTATCGGCATATTCGTTGCACACCAGTTGCCACCACAGGTCGTCGGCAGTTAGCAATGACCAGGTGTCCCAGGGGTAGTTACACACCTCTGCTCCGCCATGAATATTCACACTCACATCAAAGCCATATTCATCAGCAAGAGCCATAAATGCAATGGTTTCCTCCTGCCAGGGTTTGCCGTCAGGGTGCTGGCCGTTTTCAGGATCAGGATAGTTGCGGTTCAGATCCACGTAATTACTGTTATAACGCCGTGAACCGGAGACAGTATGATTCCCCGACCAGTAGGTCCCATCAGGGTTCGCATTGGGGTTAATAAAAATATTCAGACTATCCACAAGGAAGGTGGCCTGAGGATCTGTGCCATAGCCCGACAAAAGATAATCCACCAGTCGCAACATTAACACGTAACCTACCGTCTCATCGCCATGCATCGTACTGGTATAAAACACCTTTGGTCGCACATCTGAAGCGGCACTTATACCTTTATGAATGTTTATTGCCAACAGCTCATGACCCGACGAAAGGGTATCAAAACGAATCAGTGAGCACATTCCCGGATAATCATTCTCATAATCCTCCATCATCTGAACATATCCCTCATAGGTCGGATAGGTATTCCACATGTCTTTGCTTTTTGCACTACCATCCCACATAACTGCTTCAGGTTGTATCCCCGGGTGAGGCAATATAGTATAAGGGATCCCCATATGCCGGAATCGCTCCAATTCGGGAGAGGACGCGTAGCAGAACACCGAATCCCCGGAAACATTATCGATACTCACAATATTGTTGACCTCAGAAAACTCCATTGGTTTCTCCAAAATAAAAACAAAATAGTATTCATTTGCAGTATCAGCTTGTTGTCCGTATGCAGAACAAATAGTAAAAATACTGCCAAGCAGAATGAAGAGAATAATTTTATACATCACTGATTATTTATTTAAAATGACGATTTTCTGAACATTCAAAAGTTCTGTATCATTATTTTTGAATAAATATAAAAAATATATTCCATTTTCCATATTTACAACATTTAACCGTGTTACCGGATCAATAATACTGCATTGTTTCACAACTTCACCATAAATATTAAGAAAGGAGATAATATATTCGTGATTATCTTCAAGTATTTCAACAACAAACTCATTAGAAGCCGGATTAGGATAGACTTTAAAATCAGGAACCCTTTCCTTTTCATCAACACCGGAAGGAGGCCAGATTCCTTTGTAAAAATCCATGCCTCCGGAATAATTACCCACCACCAGCTCCGGATATTGATCACCGTTAAGCTCAGCAAAGGCACATGCAGAGCGCTCCCCGGGATCGATATAATGCATAAAACCGGTAATCAGCTCAAAATCAGTAGTTGTATTATTTATAACATCACCATACAGATATATACGACCTGAGTTGGAACCCACCGCAAGCATAGTTTCACCCTGAGAAGTAGTAAAAAAAGAGGGCGTACTGTAGCCGTAATAACTAACATTCAGATCGCGTACATCCACACCTCCGAGCGTTTCTGTAACAAGGTCAAAGGAAATTTCAGCACCGCTGGAGGTGTTTTCAAACCAGGCCAGCCTACCATCCCTTGAACCACTAATAATATCCAAATCACCATCCTGGTCTATATCTAACAATGCAGGAGCTGAGCTTTTACCCGGCGTAACAGCATTAAAAGCATCATGAACAACAACAAAATCAGGCGGAAAGCCCCCATTATTATTTAGAAATAAGAATTCTCCCTCAGAAGTACCACATACTATATCAGGATCCCCATCATTATCTATATCTCCAACAGCAGGATAAAAGCCCTGCTTCTGAAGTGCCCGTAACCCGCCAAAATCATCATCTGATAATGTAAAAACCGGATTTTGGCTATCACCCGTATTCAGGTAAAGGCATAGAGATGCTGCATATTTGCAATGTAGCGTATAATAAGCATCCATATAGCAGGTATCTTTAACACCCTCATTTCCAACAAGTAAATCAAGCAATCCATCATTATTCCAATCAGAAAAAACAGGATTTGCCCCTGCACCCAGATCGATCATATCTTTTTGCAAAAAATCATCACACTGATATTGAAAATCATAAGTATTATCCTGACTAATATTTTTATAAAACAAAATCTGATTACTTACAGCAGCATGATCCGGGCTGGGATCAAAAGGAGTTACAAGCAGATCTTTTTTACCGTCAAAATCCACATCTTCAAGAAATGCTGCCGGGAAAGAATATAAAAACACCGGATGAGACGAAGGATAATTCAATGTTTGTGACACCATATAGGCTTCATTACTATCGCCGCCATTCTCTAAGAAAGCAAGTGTCGGATAATCCACATCACCAAGAAGAAGATCATAATCATGATCATCATCATAATCAAAAAGCAAAAATGTAGAGCCTGTATGCTTAGGTACCCCCGGGATATAACCACCCACGGCACAGGTATCCATAAACAACTCATTTGACTCCTCACTTTCAGCGAAATGGCCCCAGCAAAAAGTTGTTTTCTCAAAAACCAATGAATCAGCATTCCCATACCGTTCCATCGACATATTTGTGTGCATTTCCACAAACGACCCCAGTCCCCAGAAAGTCAGGATATCCAGATCCCCATCATAATCCAGATCCATAATACCCGGGTAATCAGCATAGGTAACCAGGATATTTGTCTGAATACTTCCCTGCAATGAAGTCAGATAAGGATCCGTTATAAGGTTGAACTCCGGCGTTTCCATACCATCATTGCGAAAAACTTTTATCCCTCCGGTAGTATAGGTGAAAAGATCTTTATCCCCGTCAGCATCAAAATCACGAAGAATTATCCAATGATGAATTTCCGGAAAAACTTTTTGATATTCAGGCCTGTACTGCCATGACGAAGATTCATTTATAAACGTTAATAAACGGTCGCCAAGACGGTCGAAACAAATCAGATCACCGAGGCCATCGCCATTAATGTCCATTGTGTTAAACTGCACAGCATTAAGGCCTCCGGTCCAGGGGAAATTCATTTCAACACCATTACTATTATAAACAGACACTTGATCATATCGTTGAAAACCCAAATTTTGTTGGGCAAAAAGCGCACAGTGAGAGCAGGAAGCAAGTATCAACAAAAGCAAAATACAATGTTTTTTCATATAAAAAATCATAGAAACAAGTTTTCACAAAGGTAAAAAATATCGGGCATGATTAATAAATAGAATTCTTTAAAGCCAATAATTGTGTTTTTAATAATGATACGCTATATTTGCACGCTTAAAAATCGTTGATAGAAAATATAACAAACTCATTTACAAATGCAAAGTAGAGGTGCTATTAGATTTTTCGCTATCGCTTTTGCGCTGGTTTGCCTTTTTCAACTCTCGTTTACTTTCGTAACGAGAAACGTTGAACGCAAAGCGGTGCGCTATGCAGAAAGTGAAACAACTACTAACCTGGCTAATCGTTTAGCCAAAGGTGATGAATTGAGAGAAGGTATTATACTGGATTCGCTGCAAGCTACCCGCGAGCGCTATTATCTTGATTCCATGAAGCGGGAGACTGTTTACAACATTGGGAAAAAATACTCCTACCAGGATTGTAAGGAGCGTGAAATCAACCTTGGTCTTGACCTTAAAGGTGGTATGAACGTTACCATGGAAGTGTCTGTTGTAGACATTGTCAGGGCGTTGAGTGGCTACAGCCAGGATCCCACATTTAATGAAGCTATTCGCATGGCTCGTGAACAGATGAAGAACTCGCAGGATGATTTTATTACTCTTTTTGCGAATTCTTTTGAAGAACTCGACCCCAATGCAAAACTTGCAGCTATCTACGCTTATGAATTTAAAAACCGTGGCATCACTACTACTTCTACCAATGAAGAAGTCCTGAAAATAATCCGCGAAGAAACAAATGGCGCAATTGATCGCTCATTTGAAATTCTGCGTACCCGTATCGACCGTTTTGGTGTTGCTCAGCCAAATATCCAAAAACTGTCGCAAACAGGAAGAATCCTTATTGAGCTGCCAGGTATTAAAGAGCCTGAACGCGTTCGTAAACTTCTTCAGGGATCAGCAAAACTTGAATTTTGGGAAACCTACAAATTCAATGAAGTATACACATACTTTACTGATGCTAATGCCCGTCTGAGAGAAATCGAAAAAGAACAATTGGCGATATCTACTCCTGAAAAAGAAGCAGATAATACTCCTGAACTTTCACAGAATGCTGAAAATCAACAGGAAACCATCGCTCAGGAAGCCAAAACAGAAGAAACAACCGATCAGCAATCGGGTGATGAAGAGCAGTCACTCGAAGAACTCATCGAAGATGACGGCACGGATACAGAAGCCATGGATCAGACCCGCGAAGACTGGGAAAATGAAAACCCACTTTTCCGCTATCTGCAACCTGCATTTTATCAAAATGCACAGGGACAACCTGTTCCCGGTGAAAGCGCTTCGGTAGGTTCTGCTTTTATTAAAGATACAGCTTCGGTAAACAGCATGTTACGTAAGGTACGCAATATCATGCCCCGTGATATGAAACTCGTTTGGACCAACAAACCTGAGTCCTATGCTCCGGATATGCTTCAGCTGGTAGCACTTAAAGTGACTACACGCGATGCCAAAGCTCCTCTCGGTGGTGATGTTATCGTTGATGCACGTCAGGATTATGACCAAAACGGCCGCGTTGAGGTTACCATGGCCATGAACTCTGAAGGTGCCCGTATCTGGAAACGCCTTACCGGTGAAAATACAGGCCGTCAGATCGCTATCGTTCTTGACGACTATGTATATTCGTATCCTAACGTACGCGGTGAAATTGCCGGTGGACGTTCATCCATCTCCGGTGGCGACATGACCGTTGAAGAAGCTCAGGATATTGCCAATATTCTTAAAGCCGGTAAATTACCTGCCCCTGCACACATTGTTCAGGAAGAAATCGTTGGTCCTTCACTGGGTCAGGAAGCTATTCGTTCAGGTATCAACTCCTTTATCATTGCCCTGGTTCTGGTAATGGTTTATATGGTACTTTATTATAACCGCGGTGGTTATGTTGCCGACCTTGCGCTCGCAACTAACATATTCTTTATGTTTGGAGTTCTCTCTTCACTGGGAGCTGTACTGACACTGCCCGGTATTGCGGGTATCGTTCTTACCCTCGGTATGGCGGTGGATGCCAACGTTATCATCTACGAACGTATTAAAGAAGAGATAAGAGCCGGTAAAGGTATTCGTCTCGCTGTGGAAGATGGTTATAAAAACGCTTACTCTGCCATCATCGATGGTAACATTACAACCCTTCTTACCGCTGTTGTACTTTATGTATTCGGTTCCGGTCCTGTACAGGGTTTTGCTACTACGCTTATTATCGGTATCCTCTCATCACTCTTCTCTGCAATCTTTATTTCACGATTAATCTTCTTCAGAAGACTTGAGAAAAACCGTACACTCAAATTCTCAAACAGTAAAACTGAAAACTGGTTTACGAATATAAATGTTGACTTCATCTCCAAACGTAAGACTTTCTACATCGTTTCTGCTGTAGTCATTCTAATTGGTGTTATTTCACTCGCTACCCGTGGTTTGAACCAGGGTGTAGACTTTGCCGGTGGTCGTACATATGTTGTTCGCTTTGATAGTGATGTATCAACCCAGGATATTCGTACTGCCTTATCAGATGAATTCGGCAGCGCACCCGAAGTAAAGACTTTCGGCCCCAGCCGTCAGGTAAAAATAACCACCAACTATCTCATTGAAGAAGAAGGTGCTCAGATTGATTCCATTGTAACATCAAAATTATACAACGGATTAACCAAGTTTTATTCCGAGCCTATTACCTATAAATCATTCTCCGGAGATAGTGATGAAAAACTTGTAGGAATTCTGAGTTCACAGATGGTAGGACCAACAATTGCCGATGATATCAAGCAGCGTGCAGTATGGGCTATCATCATTTCTCTGGTTGTAATCTTTGCTTATATTGCTGCGCGATTCAGAAGATGGCAGTTTGGTGTTGGTGGTCTGGTGACCCTGGCTCACGATGCGATGATCACTGTATCTATCTATTCACTGTTCTATGGTGTTCTTCCATTCAACCTTGAAATAGATCAATCATTTATTGCTGCGATCCTGACAATTATCGGTTACTCCATCAACGATACGGTAATTATCTTCGACCGTATCCGTGAATTTGTCGGCCTTCATCCTAAAAAGGCATTCAAAGACAATATCAACTCTGCCGTAAACAGTACACTGGGTCGTACATTTATGACTTCCGGAACAACATTTATCGTACTGCTTAGTGTATTCATCCTCGGTGGTGAAGTCATTCGTGGTATGACCTTCGCTCTTATGGTTGGTGTACTTGTAGGTACTTATTCTTCTGTATTTATTTCTACTCCTGTAGCCTACGACCTTACAAAAAATAAAGGTGCTGCTCAGGAAGGACTCGCAAAAAAGAAAAAAGTAAAAGAAAAGCTTAATTAAGACAGCATTTCAACTGATATATGGCCGTTACAACTATTGTAACGGCCTTTTTTATTTTATTCTTTTGATTTTAAAGCCAGAACAAGCTTTTGCTTCAGGTTAATTTTTATTTTTGTATGAACGAAAGATTCTGATGATGGTGGCCTCAATATTATTATTTTTTAACTTAAGCGGAAGTGAGCTTCTGGTTATTGCTGGTGTGGTATTTCTGATTTTTGGCCCACAGAAAATCCCTGAAATAGGGCGAAAAGCCGGTAAATTTATGCGTGATGCCAAACGGGCTACTCAGGATATCACCCGCGAATTCAGTGATGAATCACAAAACGTCAGAAAAGAGCTAACGGATATAAAAAAAACAGTGAATTCTGTAAAAGATGATGTCAACCCGAAAAAGATCATCCAAAAAGACATTTCTTCAAATACCAAAAAATAGTGTTTCCAGTTATTATTAAGATGAAAAGCATACTCTCTATGAAAAAAATATTTCTTTCCGCTTCTATCCTGCTGATAATGGTGGCTGCCTTTTCACCTGATACCCTTATGGCTCAAAACCGCCAGCTGGAAGCAGCAGAAGCAACATACTCCACCGGAAAATATTCGGTTGCTATTGATAAATATAAAAAGGCCTATTCCAAAGCACGAAAAAACAGAGCGCAGAAAGCTTATATATCATACAAACTTGGTGAATGCTACCGGTTTACCAATGAAATGAAACGCGCTGAGGCTCAATATAAAAGAAGTTACAGAGGCAATTATCATAAAGAAGATCCTATCCTCATTCTTCGCCTGGCAGATGCTTATCGTTTTAATGAAAAATATGATGATGCACTCCCTTTATACGAAGAATTTCTGGAAATAAAAATGGATGATCCCAGAGCCCTGGCAGGGAAAAAATCCTGCGAACTGGCTCAACAATGGCTCGAGAACCCTTCAAACCATCAAATTGATAATCAAAAACTTATAAACTCCAGAGAGGATGATTTTGCTCCCCTGTGGGCCGACAAGGTGTACAACAGCATTATCTTTACATCCTCCCGGGATGCAGCAACAGGAAAAGATACGGATGAATGGACCGGGCAAAACTTCTCCGACCTTTTTATTGCCAAAAAAGATGTCAAAGGCAAATGGAGTGAACCTGTGCTTATCGAAGAAGGGGAAGTTATCAACACCGGTGCAAACGAAGGTGTAGGTACCATGAACCAACAGGCAAACAGGTTCTATTTTACACGCTGCGCCGAATCATCAGAAGATGGTTCCGGTTTTAAAGGTTGCCAGATTTATGTATCCAAAAGAACAGGTAAAACATTTGGCGAACCTGAACACCTTGACCTCGGCGGCGACAGCACGGATGTAAACGGCCACCCAACCCTGTCTGAAGACGAACTTATGATTATCTTTTCCAGCGACAGAAAAGGTGGCAAAGGAGGTAAAGACCTGTGGTACGCAACACGTGAATCAAAAACCGGCGAATTTGGCCGTCCTGTTAACCTGGGTATGGCCATAAATTCAGAGGCTGACGAATTGTTCCCCTTCCTGAAAAATGATTCTACCCTCTATTTTGCCTCCGACGGACATCCCGGCCTTGGCGGGCTCGATATCTTTGTGGCAACAAAAACAGACGGTAAATTTACCAATCCACAGAATATTGGGTCTCCAATGAACACCAATACCGATGATTTTGGCATTATCTTTATTCCAAATACTGAAGAAGGTTACTTTTCGTCCAACAGAAAAGGCGGCCGCGGTGGTGATGACATCTATTACTTTATCGAACCACCACTCGAATTCACTCTTTCTGGTGTTGTTACCGACGAGCAAACCCTACAGTTTGTGGAAGGTGCCATTGTAAAACTTGTGGGCTCCGATGGCAGCTCCATACAGTCACGAACCGACCCAAAAGGATATTACAACTTCGGAGCATCACAGTTTAAACCAGAAACAACCTATGACATTACCGTTGTAAAAGCCAATTATTTTAATACTACGGCAAAAGAAACCACAGTTGGTGTGGAACGTAATAAAGATTACATCCACGATTTCGTGCTGCAGCCAATCCCGGAAGAGCCTGTGGAACTGCCCGAAATACTGTATGACCTTGCCAAATGGGACCTCAAACCCCAATACCAGGACAGCCTGCAGGGACTGATCCAAACGCTGGATGCCAACCCAACGCTTATTATTGAGCTGGCTTCGCATACCGACTCCCGTGGCACTCCGGAATCCAATGATATCCTCTCACAACGCAGGGCCGAGTCCGTTGTCAACTATCTTATTGAACGTGGCATCGACCCCGACAGGCTTATTGCAAAAGGTTATGGCGAGCGGGTACCTCTCAGGCTGCGTAAAACAATTTCCAGAGGAGGTTTTACATTCGATGAAGGAACGGTACTCTCTGAGGAATATATCATGAGCCTCGAATCAGATGAACAAAAAGAGGTTGCATACCAGTTTAACCGCCGGACTGAATTCTCCGTAATTAGCAAAGACTTTGTTCCTAAATCTCAAATAAATACTTCTGGAGATACCGGAACCACCATTGCCATTGTTGAAGACCCTGAGCAAAATAAAATACCTTTCACAAAAGATGCCAGAGGAATGATCCAGGCTGATATTATTGTAAATGGTATAACCATGCAGTTCGTTTACGACAAAAGATCTTCCTACGTGCAGATAAGCCAGGAAAAAGCTTTGGAAATGCTCCGGGCTGGAACTATCAAAAAAGATGACTTCGAAGGCAATGCCGATGAATTGATTGGTGACGGGTTTATTGCTGACAAGGCAACGTTTAACATTAAAACAGTACGCCTCGGCAATGCAACTATTGACAATGTTGTTGCCACGGTGAACTACAGACTTACAAAACCCTTTTTATTGACAAATGATATTCTGAATCGATTTGGCAAATTTACTGTCGATGACGAGGCAGGAATGATTATATTCGAATAAGATGTCCGTAGAATCAAGATATAATAAAAGAGGTGTTTCCGCCACCAAAGAGGATGTGCATAACGCCATAAAGAATATTAATAAAGGCCTCTTCCCCAATGCCTTTTGTAAAGTTGTTGAAGACCGCCAGACCGGCGACCCGGAATACTGTACGGTAATGCATGCCGACGGAGCAGGAACAAAATCCTCGCTGGCGTACCTCTACTGGAAGGAAACCGGAGACATCAGTGTATGGAAAGGAATTGCCCAGGATGCCATAGTTATGAATACCGACGACCTGCTGTGTGTAGGGATAACGGATAACATTCTACTCTCTTCAACCATTGGAAGGAACAAACAACTTATTCCCGGAGAAGTGATCTCAGCCATTATTCATGGCACAGAAGAATTCCTCTCAAACATGCGTGACCTGGGCGTGGGAATATGGTCGACAGGTGGTGAAACAGCAGATGTTGGCGACCTGGTACGTACCATTATTGTCGACTCTACTGTTGTGGCACGTTCCCGCAGAGATCAAATTATTTCAAATGATAATATTGTTCCCGGAGATGTTATTGTAGGCCTCGAATCATTCGGGCAGGCGACCTACGAAGATCGTTATAACGGCGGTATGGGAAGCAATGGCCTCACCTCTGCCCGACACGATGTGTTCGCAAAATACCTGGCTGAAAAATACCCCGAAAGCTACGATAACGCTGTTGATAATGATCTGGTATATTCTGGGAGCCGAAAATTAACCGAACCTGCTGTCGAAGGTCTTGATATGGGACAACTCGTCCTATCTCCTACCCGTAGCTATGCTCCCGTTATCGCAGAAATACTCAAAAACCAACGGTCACATATCCATGGCATGGTGCATTGCAGCGGCGGAGCACAGACGAAAATCCTCCATTTTGCACAACAAGGCCTGCATATCATCAAAGATAACCTCTTCCCCATCCCACCCCTCTTCCGCATTATTCAGGAAGAATCAGGTACTCCATGGCAGGAAATGTACAAAGTCTTTAATATGGGCCACCGAATGGAACTTTATGTTAATGAATCGGTTGCAGAAGAATTAATTGCAATTTCCAAATCCTTTAACATCGATGCCCGAATTGTTGGTCGCGTTGAGGCCGGCAATGGCAAAAAGCTTACGATCAGCAGCGAAAAAGGTACTTTTGAATATTTTAGCTAGCGACAATCTCCTTTTTTCCATCCCGTTAATCGACATTACGGACAGCACTGCACCCTTAAAAAAGAGTGTTAGTAGTTCTGTAAACTATGTCGTACTTTTGTAATCTTAAAATTTAGCAAGGTATGTTACTGCAAAAACTGGAAGAAGTATATAATAAATTCGTAGAACTGGGAAAACAACTCACTGATCCTGAGGTGGCTTCGGATATGAAGAAGTTCGTAAAACTGAACAAGGATTATAAAGAGCTGGAACCCGTTTCCACTGCCTATAAAGAATATAAAGAGATCATCGATAACATTAATGCAACCAAAGAGATGTTGCAAACTGAAAAGGATGACGAATTCAGGGAAATGGCTAAAGAAGAGCTTAATGAATTCATTCACCGTCGTGATGCCATGGAAGAAGACATTAAGGTACTGCTGATCCCAAAAGATCCACAGGACGGGAAAAATGCCATCTTCGAAATCCGTGCCGGAACAGGTGGCGATGAGGCTAGTATCTTTGCCGGAGATCTTTTCAGAATGTATGTTAAGTACTGCGAGTCTCAAAAATGGAAAGTGGAACCCGTAAGCGAAACTCCGGGTACTGTTGGAGGATACAAAGAGGTGGTATTTAATGTTATAGGTACTGGTGTTTATGGTCAGCTGAAATATGAATCGGGAGTACATCGCGTGCAACGTGTGCCACAGACTGAAACACAGGGCCGTGTGCATACCTCAGCAGCAACGGTTGCAGTATTGCCTGAAGCTGAAGAATTCGACGTGGAACTTAAACAGTCCGACATCAGAAAGGATACCTATTGCAGCTCCGGCCCGGGAGGACAGTCGGTGAACACCACCTACTCCGCTGTGCGCCTTACGCACGAACCTACAGGCATTGTAGTCACATGCCAGGATCAGAAATCGCAAATAAAAAATCTGGATAAAGCCATGAAAGTACTCCGTACACGTATCTATGAAATGGAGTACCAGAAATACCTCGATGAGATCTCCTCGAAAAGAAAAACCATGGTTTCTACCGGCGACAGATCGGCAAAAATACGTACCTATAACTATCCACAGGGGCGCGTTACCGACCATCGAATCAATTTCTCCGTATTCAACCTTCCCGCAACAATGGATGGCGACATCCAGGAATTCATCGATAAACTTCAGGTGGCAGAAAATGCCGAACGACTGAAAGAATCTGTTAGCGAATAAAACACCTTTAACATAGCTAATTAACATCTAATGCCATGAACAGAAATGAACTCTTTGAACTGATTCGCAAAAAGGAATCATTCCTCTGCGTGGGGCTTGATTCGGATATTCATAAAATACCCAGACATCTGCTGGATAAGGATGACCCTGTTTTCGAATTCAACAAACAAATTATCGACGCTACACTCCAGTATACCATTGCCTATAAACCAAATACTGCTTTCTATGAAAGCAGAGGCTCAAAGGGATGGATCAGTCTGGAAAAAACGATCGAATATCTCAAGCAGTTCAATAAAGAAGCATTTATTATTGCTGATGCCAAAAGAGGGGATATCGGAAACACCTCACGGCAGTACGCAAATGCCTTCTTCCGCCAGATGGATGTTGATGCATTAACCGTGGCACCCTATATGGGTGAGGATTCAGTAACACCTTTCCTCGACTACGAAGGTAAATGGGTTGTTCTTCTGGCACTGACTTCCAATGCAGGAGCTGCAGACTTTCAGTTCCTACAGCCGCAATTCTCGGCAATGATGGACAAAATGGGTATCAGAACACGTAAGCCGCGGCTGAAAAAGCTTTTTGAACAGGTGCTGGAAACAAGCTACCAATGGGGTGCAAATGAAGACAATATGATGTTCGTTGTGGGAGCAACAAAAGCGGAAATGCTCGCCGGGATACGACAGATTGTCCCCCACCACTTCCTTCTTGTTCCCGGCGTTGGTGCCCAGGGCGGCAGCCTCGAACAAGTAGCTGCTTATGGCATGAATAAACAATGTGGCCTTATCGTAAACTCTTCAAGAGGAATCATCTTTGCCGGCAACGGAGAGGACTTTGCAGAAAAAGCCGCAGAAAAAGCCCGCGATATGCAGGAAAAAATGAAACGATTGTTAGAAGTAAAAGAAATTTTATAATGAAAGATATCAGAGAAGAGGCCTTACGCTATCATTCACACCCCAAACCCGGAAAACTGGAAGTTATACCTTCCAAATCAAGCAAAACACAGAATGACCTCTCCATGGCCTATACGCCGGGAGTTGCCATTCCTTGTCTGGAAATAGAAAAAGATCCACTGCTGGCATACAAATACACCGGCAAAGGAAACCTCGTAGCAGTGATTTCCAATGGTACCGCCGTATTAGGCCTCGGTGATATCGGAACCCTCGCAGGAAAACCCGTAATGGAAGGCAAAGGGCTGCTTTTTAAAGCTTTCGCCGATATCGATGTTTTTGATATTGAACTGGATGAAAAAGACCCGGAAAAAATAGTAGAGATTGTAAAAGCCATGGCACCAACATTTGGTGGCATCAACCTCGAAGATATCAAAGCCCCGGAATGTTTCTACATTGAAGAAAAACTCAAAGAGCTTCTCGATATCCCGGTAATGCACGACGACCAGCACGGAACAGCGATTATCACAGCAGCAGGATTATTGAACGCTGCAGAGATCCTTGGAAAAAACCTTGGCGAAATGAAAATCGTTGTTAATGGCGCCGGAGCATCGGCATTCTCATGCACAAAGCTGTATATTGCCCTGGGCGTAAAACCCGAAAACGTCACTATGCTCGACAGCAAAGGTGTGATCCATAAAGATCGCACAGACCTGAACAAATACAAGGCGCAGTTCGTCACTGAGCGCGATGTTCATACGCTGGAAGAAGCCATAGAAGGCGCAGATATGTTCCTGGGACTCTCAGTAGCGGGAGCCCTTAAGCCGGAATATCTGAAGAAGATGGCCAAGGATCCTATCGTCTTTGCATTGGCGAACCCCACTCCGGAGATATCACCTGAAGAGGCCCTGGCCACACGCGATGATATTCTTCTGGCCACCGGACGCTCGGATTATCCCAACCAGGTGAATAACGTCCTCGGATTCCCGTTTATCTTCCGCGGAGCCCTGGATGTCCGCGCCACCGACATCAACGAAGCCATGAAGCTCGCCGCAGCAAAAGCCCTCGCAGCGCTGGCTAAAGAACCTGCTACACAAGACGTACTCGATGCCTATGGGCTGGAATCGCTGGAGTTTGGCCGCGATTACTTCATCCCAAAACCCTTCGACCCACGCCTCAACGAATTCGAATCATATGCCGTAGCAAAAGCCGCATGTGAAACCGGCGTAGCACGCATCCCAATCACGGACTGGGACGCATATAAAGAAAGTCTGAAGAAATAAAAATTGTCAGTATGACGTAAGACCCGACAGGTATTTTTCTCCTGTCGGGTCTTGTTGTATACAGGGTTATCGGTTATCTGGTTGTCGGGTTATCTGGTTGTCGGGTTGTCCATTGTCCCCCTCCCATTACACATAACATTTTTCCTCATTGTATATTTACTACCTGATAGAAAACAAACGTTATGGCCAAAAATAAAAATACAAAAGTCGTACAGATGCTCTCACCTGAAAAGTATATAAAGCGAAAAGCCCGAACACTGCCTATTTATGAGTGCTGGATTAACAAAGGATGGGAAAAAGATAAACTGGCTAGCATCACCCTATCGCGCAAACATACCAATGGCAACCTGACGTTTGGTTTGTACCTTGTCGATTTAAACTGTCTGGGTATAAAAAATGCTTTATATCGATTTAATATTTCAAAACTCGAATATAAAGACCTCATAAATCAACAGGAGGATAATATGGAATTGGAAAAAATCTCCTATACCCTCGCACATAACATTGTATTTGCCGGACTTGAATTTGCTGCTGATTATAA
>CAZQNY010000010.1:0-52897 GCA_964594665.1 uncultured Bacteroidales bacterium | reverse complement strand
ACTTATCAGTGGTACGAAGGCGAAACAATGATAGAAGATGCAACAGCAGCTACCTATCAGCCTGCCGCTCTTATGACTACTACAACATATTACTGTGTTGTTACTGATTACTGTGGTACAATTACTACAAATGAGGTTACTATTACCGTTTATGAAGATCTCGCTGCAACAGCTGCTGCAGATCAGACAATCTGTTATGGTACAGCTCCTGAACCTATCGTTGCTACTGCAACAGGCGGTGCAGGTAACTATACTTACCAGTGGCAGGTAGAAGTAGAAGGCGAATTCGCTAATATCGAAAACGCTTCTGATGCTACTTACCAGCCTGAAACAATCTATGCTGCAACTAACTATCAGTGTGTTGTAACTGACGATTGTGGTACAGTAACTACTAATGTGGTTAATATTACGATGTATGAAGAATTCCTGGCTACTGCAGCAGCTGACCAGATCATTTGTTACGGTTCAATACCTGAACCTATCGTGGCTACAGCAACCGGCGGTCTTGGAAACTATACTTACCAGTGGCAGATTGAAGGCGAAGAAGGATTTATCAATATCGAAAATGCTTCTGAAGCTACTTATCAGCCTGAGACAATTTACGCTGAAACTGATTATCAGTGTATTGTTACTGATTTCTGTGGCACTGTTACTACTAACGTTGTAAGTATTACGATGTACGAAGACGTAGAAGTTTCAATTGCTGAAGATCAGCTGATATGCTACTTTACAGCTCCTGATCCTTTAACTTCTGTTGTAACCGGTGGCGCAGGTAACTACGCTTATCAGTGGCAGATTGAAGGCGAAGATGGATTCGTTGACATCGAAGGTGCTACTGCTGATACTTATCAGCCGGAAGCTCTTACAGGTGAAACTCATTACCAGCTTGTTGTTACTGATGACTGTGGTGTAGTTACTTCTAATATGGTGGTAATTACAATTATCCCATTACCTGAAGCTTATGCCGGTGATGACCAGTATATCTGTGAAACTTCTGATGTACAGCTCGACGGTGCTGCTATGAACTTCAGTTCTGTTATGTGGTACACAAGTGGTGATGGTACATTTAATGATGCTACTCTCCTTGATGCTGTTTATACTCCCGGTACTGGTGATATTGATGCCGGTGACGTTGAATTGACACTCAAGGCATTCGCTCTCGAACCATGTACTGACAGTGATATGGATATGGTAACTATTGAATTCGCTCCTGCTCCAACGGCAAATGCCGGTGATGATGCTACAATCTGCGAAGGTGATAACTACCAGACATTCGGATTTACTACTGTTGCGAACTCTATCTTATGGACTACTGCCGGAGACGGTACTTTCGATGATCCTACATCTACGGGTGCTGTTTATACTCCCGGTGCGGCTGATATTGCAGCTGGTTCTGTAGTTCTTACCATGGGTGCTGAACCTATTGCTCCTTGTAGCGATTGGGTTTACGATGATGTTACTGTTACGATTGTTCCTAACCCGACTATTAATGCCGGTGCTGATGCAACAATCTGTGGTACTTCTACACTTATGCTTACTGGTTCTGCAACAAACTACATGACAAGCCTCTGGTCGACAGATGGTGATGGTACCTTCGACAACCCTGCAAGTCTTACTGCAGAGTATACGCCTGGTACCGGAGATATCGCCAATGGTGGTGCAACTCTTACGCTCACTGTTACCGGATACGCTCCTTGTTATGTAGAACTGACAGACGATGTTGTACTGACTATTTACGGTACTCCTGAAGTATATGCCGGTGAAGATGCCCATACTTGTGAAGGTCTGGAATACACCATCAGTGATGCAACTGCTACTAATGCAACAGTTCTCTGGACTACTTCAGGAACTGGTACTTTCGATGATCCTACTCTGGTGAATCCTTCGTATATGCCAAGTGAAGTTGACCTCGCAATGGGAACTGTTACTCTTACAATTACAGGAACCAATGGTGAACCTTGCAATGAAGAAGATGCTGATTCCATGATCCTTACTGTCCATAATGCTCCTACCATTAATGGTGGTGCTAACCAGGATATCTGTGAGAATGAAGTCGCTGATCTTTATGCATTTGCTGAGAACTATACCAATATTGAATGGACCTCTAACGGAGACGGTACATTTGGTGATCCTACCTTACTGGAAACTGAATATACTCCCGGTACTAACGATATCGAAGGTGGTGAAGTAATACTTACTATTACTGCTTACGGTGAAAGTGTTTGTGGTGATGTTTATGATGACATTACAGTGACAATTTCCAAACGTGCCGATGTATTTGCTGGTGAAGATACCAAGGTTTGTGAAGGTGAAAGCCTTGTTCTTGCAGAAGCTTCTGCTGAGAACTATGTTTCATTGCTGTGGACAACTGCCGGTGACGGTACATTTGATGATCCTACTGCTGTGAATCCAACTTACACACCCGGCGGCTTTGATATCATATATGGTTCTGTAGAGCTCACTCTTTCTGCTGAAGCTTATCCTGCTTGTGGCGGTACTGCTGATGACGCTATCGTTGTTAGTATTGATAAAGCTCCTGAAGATCCTGAAACTCCAATGGGAGATGAACATACCTGTACTTATAACGAATCTACATTATACACTGTAGCTGATGTTACAGGTGCTAACGGTTATACATGGGAAATTACTCCTGCTGAAGCTGGTACTATTGCCGGTACGGGCGTAGAAGCTACTGTAACATGGAACGAAGAGTACATCGGTTATTGTGTTGTTCGTGTGAAAGCTTACAACGACTGTGGTGAAAGTGACTGGTCAGAAGGCCTGGAGATTTTACATGATGGTTGTGTTGGTATTGATGAACAGGATGGCGTTGCTATCTCTGTATTCCCCAACCCGACAACAGGTATCTTTACAGTTGCCGTAACCGGTCTTAATGATAATGTGGAACTCTCTGTAATGAATTACGACGGTCGTCTGATTCATACTGAAACTCTTGAAAATGTCAGCACATACGAACATAACTTCAACCTTACTCAATACCCAACAGGTGTTTACTTCCTGCGTCTGCAGGGAGATAACTTCCTGAAAGTTGAACGTATTGTTGTTCGTTAGCAGCTTTTCTGAATAAGTAAAAAGCGGGGCCGGCAACGACCCCGCTTTTTTTATATCTTTAGGGTACACTAAGCGGCTTCACTACCCGCTGCAACATTAGTTCGAAAAACACTGCCTTATAGGCTTTAATGCCTTTTAGGTGTAAAACGATACATTATGCAGAAAAAGACACGAATTATTCTCTGTGGCTTTATAATAGCCTTACATGCCATTATCTTTCCGGTTAACTCGCTTGCTCAGGTAATGAATACTCAAATCACAACTATTTTTGCCTCACTGAATGGTACTTTACTCCTGAATCTGGATAACTCCTCCGTTGATTTTGATTTCACCACTTTTGAGGATTATAATCAGGGTGTGGGGAGCCATATGGGTAATTATTATTCAGAAGGCAGTATAGCCGCAACAACAAACTGGGAGCTGTCATACCATGCTTCTGAGCCTTTTTTACATAGTGATGGCGTTACTACCATGCCATTGGATAACCTGGGTGTTACTGTAAAGTGGACCGGCTATAATAAGATTAAAAACTGGGCTAAAAATCACGCAAAGGCTTTGGAAGAAAATGAGGTTATACTCATTGGGCAAAGTGGGAATAAATCCAATACCGGTGATGAATCGGCTAATAGTTTTGTGATCTATTGGCAAATGGGTACTGGTGACGGGAATATGAATTCCTATTCGATTTTTGATCAGAACCTGAAAAAGGGTAGTTATAGTGTGAATGTTGAATTTTTGGTTACCGAGGCATTGTAAAACAAAAAAGCCACCGGAATTCCGATGGCTTTCTGTGATTGAGCCGGGGCTCGAACCCGGGACCCTATGCTTAAAAGGCATATGCTCTACCAACTGAGCTACTCAATCTCCCGTTTGGGACTGCAAAGATACAGGTAATAATTAAAATACCAAGACCTTTTAGCTGTTATATCCCAATTTAAATTTCATTTATTTGAAAATCAATATTTTAAAAATTAAAAAAAAATTAAATTTCCCCTTTTCCTTCCCTGATAACTTCAATTTCGCCACTGGTGCAGTCCAATATAGTCGATGGCTCATTGTCTCCATAGCCTGCATCAATAACCAAATCTACCACCTCATTGTATTTTTCATGGATTAGCTCAGGATCAGTGGTGTATTCCAGCACATCATCTTCGTCGTGCACTGACGTTGACATAATGGGGTTACCCAATTCTTCGACAATCATTTGTGTAATGGGGCAATTGGGAACACGTATACCTACGGTTTTCTTTTTGTTTTTAAAGATTTTCGGGACGTTGTTGTTCGCTTCCAGGATAAAGGTATATGGCCCCGGCAGTACCGATCGCATCAATTTATAAACCGGATTAGAAATAGGTTTTGCATAATCCGACAGATGGCTCAAATCATGGCAGATGAACGAAAGGTTGATTTTGTCACCTTTTAACCCTTTTATGCGTTTTACACGTTCAACGGCTTTAGGATTGAATATGTCACAGCCAATGCCATAAATGGTATCTGTAGGATAGATAATCACTCCGCCGTCCTGAAGACATTCCACGACCTGACGGATGTGCCTGGGATTTGGATTTTCCGGATAAATACGAATAAGCATAATGGTAGTTTTACTGCATTAAAAAAGGGTAAGCTACTTATATCGCACCGCTACGACCGCCTACCCTTGCTTCCTTCCGGACCTGGGGGAGTTCAGCGGGAGCTGGTCGTATAAGACTTACCCGACTGCAAAAATACAAAAATATTGAACTTTTCATTAAAAAATTTTCTTTTTCTAAAACTAACAGGGATTTACTAAATTTGTAAAACGTTCAATTAATACACTGCCTTATGGAAAATGCAACACTTAAACCCGGATTAATGAGCTATGTGCTTCGTTACGGACTTATGATTTCCGCTGCTCAGATTGTACTCGTATTACTCTTTTATGTTTTGGGTATTAGTCCTTTGGCTCCCGGAATATCTTTTCTTAACCTATTTCTCGTGTTGGCTATTAATATTGTTTTTGTACGCATGGCTATGGTGAAATATCGTCAGGTGAATTTTGATGGACAAATATCCTACGGGCAGATTTTTGTCCTTGGAGTACTGATTTTATTGCTTGCCGGAATTATTAATGGTGCTTTTACTTACTTTTTTTACAATGTTTTTGAGCCCGAGTTGATGCAGAATTATGCCAATGAATTGCTCGATAAACTTGCTGCCCGCTTGCCGGAAGATCAGCTCGAAATGATGGAAGAACGGATTAACAGAAATCTTGAACCTGCCAGACAACTGCGTCAAACGCTTATCAATATCCCTGCATCTGCTCTTGTTCTGTCGGCTATTGTTTCGCTTTTTATTAAAAAAGATACTACTTTACCCGAATAATTTATGACTAAAAAAATGCAGATTAGCATTGTTGTTCCTTTATATAATGAGGAGGAATCATTGCCACGGCTGATTGAATGGATTGCCGAGGTACTTACTACTGAGGGTTTTTCTTTCGAAGTTATTCTTGTTGATGATGGTTCCAGTGATAGCAGCTGGGCTGTTGCAGAGGCGTTGATGAAAACATATGACTTTTTGAAAGCCATACGTTTCCAGCGCAATTATGGTAAGGCAGCAGCCCTGAATGAAGGTTTTAAAGCCGCTTCCGGAGATGTAGTGGTTACTATGGATGCAGATCTTCAGGATAGCCCGGAAGAAGTACCGGAGCTGTATCATATGGTTATGGATGAAGATTTTGACCTGGTGAGCGGCTGGAAAAAGAAACGTTATGACTCCTTCCGTAAACGCTTCCCCTCGAAGTTTTACAATGGTATTACCCGAAGTGTGTCAGGAATAAAGCTTCATGATTTTAACTGTGGACTGAAAGCATACCGCAACCAGGTGGTAAAAAGCATTGAAGTGTATGGCGAGATGCACCGTTATATACCGTTAATCGCAAAGAAAGCCGGATTCAGAAGGATAGGGGAGAAGGTTGTGCAGCACCGGAAGCGTGAATTTGGCGAGCCCAAATACGAGAGCTTCTCACGAGGTATTAAAGGAATCCTTGATCTTATTTCCCTGACGTTTATGCATCGCTTTGGTAAACGCCCCATGCATGTTTTTGGCTTTGGCGGATCGTTGCTTTTTATTGCTGGTTTTTTAATCTTTCTGTGGCTTGCCATTGCAAAATTCGCTTTACATCAATATGGTATGACTGATCGACCATTGTTTTATTTTGGGCTGCTATGTATGGTTATAGGGACACAGCTGTTTATTGCCGGTTTCCTGGGCGAGATGATTACCCGCAATGGCGCCGACCGGAATAAGTATCTTGTACTTCAACGTAAAGGATGGGATGACAAGTAAGCGAAAGGTTTTTATTGTTGGCCCTGCTCACCCTTTAAGAGGGGGGCTTGCTACATTTAATCAGCGATTTGCACAGGCATTTATCGATGAGGGTGTAGATGCTGAAATATACAATTACAGCCTTCAGTATCCGGGTGTTTTTTTCCCGGGGAAAACACAATATACTGATGATCCGGCTCCGGAAAATATTAAAATCCATACTGTTATAAATTCTGTAAACCCTATAAACTGGATTCACATAGGTTATAAAATTCGTAAACAGAAGCCGGATTTGATTATTTTTCGTTACTGGATGCCTTTTTTTGCTCCCTGCATCGGAACGATTGCCCGAATTGTAAAAAGGAATAGGCATACAAAGGTTCTGGCTATTGCCGATAATATAATTCCTCATGAAAAACGACCCGGGGATTCACTCTTAACAAGATATTTTATCCATTCAATGCATGGGGTTATAACCATGTCAGAGGCCGTAAGAATGCAGTTGAGATCCTTTAAACTCTCTAAACCTGTTTTATATAGTCCTCATCCGTTGTATGATAATTTTGGTGAGATTATTGAAAAAAGTGAGGCAAAGCAGGAGCTCGGACTGAGCCCTGATGTGAATTACGTGTTGTTCTTTGGGTTTATACGTGCCTATAAAGGCCTGGATATTCTTCTTGAAGCATTTGCAGATCCGGGCTTTAAAGAACGGAATATAAAGCTGTTGGTTGTTGGCGAGTTTTATGATGACGAAGAAAAATATCGTACGATCGTCAGGGATAAGAATCTTTCTGACCAGGTAGTGTTTGTTGATGATTTTGTTCCTGACAGCCGGGTAAAATACTACTTCTCTGCTGCCGATATTGTGGCCCAGCCCTATAAGGATGCAACTCAGAGTGGTGTTACTCAGATAGCCTACCATTTCAATAAGCCTATGGTGGTTACCAACGTGGGCGCACTGCCGGAAATGGTTCCTGATGGTGAAGTCGGATATGTCGTTAATGTTGATTCTGATGAAGTTGCCTCAGCGATCTTAAAATTTTACACATTAAATACGGATGTTTTTTCTGCTAATATCCTTAATATGAAGAAACAGTATTCCTGGCAAAAGTTCATTATCCGGATTAATGCGTTTTCTGTTTTAGTAGAATCGTAAAACAATCCCGGTTGATAATTGCGAAACTAGTGGTATATTAGCAAACTTTAAGTTTTTATAAGAAACACAATGATTATAAGAAGTAAAGCACCCCTTCGTATTGGCCTTGCCGGCGGCGGAACTGATGTTTCCCCTTATTCCGATATCTATGGTGGTAATATTTTGAACACTACCATCAGTATGTACGCTTATGCAACGATTATTCCCCGAAACGACGGGAAAATTATTCTTCGTTCGCTTGATAAAGCAGAGCTCTATGAACTAGAATCTACCGACTGTCTGCCAGTAAATGGTGAGTTGGATTTGCATCGGGGTATTTATAACCGAGTGGTAAAGGATTTTACCGGCGAGGCGCTCTCTTTTGAACTGATTACCTGGGTCGATGCTCCTCCCGGCTCCGGGCTGGGTACCTCCTCAACATTGGTGGTGGCTATATTAGGGGCTTTCGCTGAATGGCTTAAGTTGCCTCTTGGTGAATATGATATGGCCCGCCTGGCATACGATATTGAGCGCGTGGATCTTGCCATGGCCGGAGGAAAACAGGATCAGTATGCTGCTACTTTTGGCGGTGTGAATTTTATGGAGTTTTATGCTGATGATAAGGTGATTGTGAACCCTTTGCGCATCAAACAGTATTACCTGATGGAGCTGGCTCATAACCTTGTGTTGTATTATACCGAAACCAGCAGGCTCTCCTCCAAAATTATTGCCAGTCAGTCGAAGAATGTTACCGATAAAAATGTTCGAACCATTGAAGCAATGCATCAGCTTAAAAAACAAGCTGTTATGATGAAAGAGGCCTTGCTTCGCGGCCAGGTGAATGCCATTGGTGAAATCCTGGATATGGGATGGCAGCATAAGAAAAAAATGGCGGAAGGAATTACCAACCCGTTTTTTGATGAAATCTATCAGACTGCAATGGATGCCGGTGCCACAGGTGGAAAGATTTCCGGTGCCGGTGGTGGTGGCTTTATGGTGTTTTATTGCCCGGGAAATACACGTGATAAAGTAATCAAAGACCTTGGACGTTTTGGCGGCCAGTCGAAACGCTACGATTTTACCACCCAGGGGGTTCAGACGTGGAAAATAAAAGACTGATATATATTTTTCTGTTTTTTCAACTGATTTGTTGCTGTGATTCTATATATGGACAGGAGTTTATTTCTTTTGTGCGTGACATAAATACTTTTGGTGCCAACGACTGGAAATATTTTCAAATGCGGGATACCGGTTACCTTGCTCTTGCTTCATTCCAGGATAACTCCAGCGTGGAGGTGAATTCAGTTATTTTTAACGTTACTAATGATTATGATACCACTCAGTTGATTCCTGCCTGTGGAGCCTCTGATTGGGAATATTTCGAAATTAATGATACTTCTTATCTTGCTGTTTCGGAGTTTATTAATGATGCAGGATCATATTGCTTGAGCAGTTCTGTGTATGTATACAGTGGATCTTCATGGGAGCCTTTTCAGGAGTTGTCGACCAAAGGCGCATATGATATGGAATTTCTTACCGATGGGCAGAATCATTTTCTTGCTGTTGCAAACCAGAGAGAATCCGAGAATGGCTATTTTATCAATTCAATGATTTATCAATGGCTGGAAGGGAGTTTTAACCCTATTCAGGAAATTTCAACCTATGGTGCAAGTGACTGGGAGGGTTTTTTGCTTGATGATGTGCCTTGTTTTGGCGTGGCAAATACCTTTTTTGCTGGAAGCCATTTGTATCGTTGGAATGGACAATTCTTCGAAGCTTTTCAAACCTTACCTTCTTTCGGTGCAACTGGAATGGAAAGCTTTCGTGTTGATGGAGCTTTATATCTTGCACTTGCTAACGGGCGCAGTTTGATGTCGTATGAAACAGAGAGTGTTATCTATAAGTTTGATGGCGAAAATTTTGATGCATGGCAGAATATACCTACTACCGGTGCATTTGACTGGGAATATTTTGAATCAGGTGGATTGCATTTCCTTGCCTGTGCTGAGTATCGTGACGATGATGCAAATTTTAGTCTTGATAGTCATATTTTCCAATATACCGATAATGGCTTTGATCAGGTAGCAGCTGTGCCAACCCATGGTGCTGTAGACTGGGAGTTCTTCGATGATTGTGGCAACCCTGCCCTGATTATCGCTAACTATAAAAAAAACGGAGATCATATAACCCAGTCACAGGTTTTTCATTTAGATCTTGGAACTCAGTTGATCTCTGAGACAGAAAATCCTCAAATTACGCTATACCCTAATCCTGTTTCTGCTACAATTCATTGCATTGCTTCAGTGCAATGTGATGAGATTTGTGTGTATAATGCTACTGGTATAATACTGGCGCAAATAGTAAATTCAGAACGATTGGATCAGGATGTTTCCTGTTATCCTGAAGGTGTATATTTTGTCAGATTCAGGATGAATAACAGCGTTTATTCAAAAACGTTTATGATTGTGCAATAATTCCAACTCCCGGGGTGTTTTAATCTTTTCTATATTTGCAAAAAAACAAGCTACAGATGAATAAAATCCGGGAGGCAATTAACGCGTCTATTGAGGTTAAGCGGACGATTAGTGATGATGATAAACTGATAGAAGCAATAAATACGGCTGCTGAAGTAATGATTAATACCCTGCGAAACGACGGTAAGGTGTTGTTTTGTGGTAATGGCGGTAGTGCTGCTGATGCTCAGCACCTGGCTGCAGAGCTTAGCGGAAGGTTTTACTACGACCGCCCGCCATTATATGCCGAAGCTTTGCATGTAAATACCAGTTACCTTACTGCCGTGGCGAATGACTATTCCTACGACGATATATATGCCCGCAGTATTAAAAGTAAAGGTAGAAAAGGTGATGTCCTGGTGGGTATTTCTACTTCTGGAAACAGTGAAAATATCCTACGTGCCATGAAGGAAGCCAAGGCCCGGGGAATGATTACCGTGGCAATGACCGGTAATGGTGGCGGGAAAATGAAGGAGTTTTGTGATTACCTTCTGGATATGCCCTCCTCATCAACTCCCAGAATACAGGAGGCTCATATTTTAGTGGGGCATATTCTGTGTGAAATTATTGAAGCTGATATTTTCCCAAAAGAATAGTTTATGAAAACCAGAGAAGCAATAATCCTTGCCGGAGGATTCGGCACAAGGCTGCAGTCTGTTGTCAGCGACGTTCCTAAACCGATGGCTCCGGTATGTAACAGGCCTTTTCTGGAGTTTCAGCTCGATTATCTTATAAATCAGGGTATAGAACGTGTTGTTTTGTCGCTGGGCTATTTACCGGAGGCGGTAATTGCCCATTTTGGTGATCACTATAAATCATTGCAGTTATTCTATGCGGTAGAAGAACAACCCCTCGGTACCGGAGGAGCTATTGCCTGGGCTGCAGAGAAAATTGAAGGTGATTATTTTTGGGTCTTCAACGGTGATTCTCTCTTTGAAGTGAACCTTTCGGAGATGGAAAAGGCCTGCAATAACTCTTCTGCAGGTTTTGCCCTGGCATTGCGAAAAGTTCAGGATGTCTCCAGATACGGGAGCGTTGAAACTGATAGCAAAGGAATGATTACGTTATTTAAAGAAAAAAGTACTGTTCCTGCTCCCGGATATATCAATGGTGGTGTATATCTAATCCGTAAAGAAGATCTGATTGCCAATGTTCCAGAACAACGATTCTCGATAGAGAAATCTCTGTTTATGCCGGCCGATCGTCCTGTGGCTATGTATGGTTATCCCTGCGACAGCTATTTTATTGATATCGGTATCCCTGAAGATTATAAAAAAGCACAGTATGACTTTATCAACCGGAAATAGTCCTGTAAAAACGCTGTTTCTCGACAGGGATGGTGTAATAAACCGCCGTATCCCGGGAGGATATGTTAAATCTATCGATGATTTGGATCTGTTTCCCGGAGTTACTGCAGATATTGCCCGTTTAAACCGGTTTTTCCATCGGATAATCATCGTGTCAAACCAGCAGGGTGTGGGGAAAGGCATAATGACCAAAAAAGATGTAGACACGGTGCATGGCTTCTTACGCAAAGCCCTTGAAAGCAGCGGTGCTGTTGTTGACGGAATTTATTTTTGTCCTTCGCTTGCCTCAGATAATGATCCTTGCCGTAAGCCTTCCCCCGGAATGGCATTTCAGGCACAGCATGACTTTCCCGATATTGATTTCTCACATGCCGTAATGGCCGGTGATTCCCGCTCTGACCTGATTTTTGCCCGCAACCTGAATATGGATGCAGTGTTTATTGAGTCAGAACCCGATCGGGATCAGGATTGTGAAGGCCTGTATCAGTTGAAATTTCCTTCATTGAAAAAGTATGCGCTCTGGCTTGAGCACAATGAAAAAGACCTCTTAGCATGACGCCATTAAGTATTTTTATCACTTTTATCTTATATACAGGGTTATTATTTCTTGTTTCATGGCTGACCACAAGAAAATCAACCTCCAATGCCGTGTTTTTTTCTGCTAACCGGCAGTCACCATGGTATCTTGTGGCATATGGAATGATAGGTGCATCTTTATCTGGCGTGACTTTTATCTCTGTCCCGGGAGATGTGGCAAATACATCCTTCAGTTATATGATGATTGTTTTTGGCTATCTGCTTGGGTATATTGTTATCGCCAGGGTTCTTCTTCCAGTTTATTATAAATTGAAACTTACTTCCATATATACTTACCTGGGTGAGCGCTTTGGCAATACCAGCTATAAAACAGGGTCGTTTTTCTTTCTTTTATCGCGTGTTATCGGCGCCTCGTTTCGTATGTATTTGATAATAAATGTATTGCATTTATTTGTTTTTAGTCAATGGAACATTCCTTTTCTTGTGACGGTATTGTTTTTTATGGTTTTAATACTTGTGTATACTTTCCGTGGTGGAATAAAAACGATTGTATGGACGGATACACTTCAAACGACCTTTATGCTTGGAGCCTTATTCATCACCTTGTTTTTAATAACAAAAGGTATGGATTCTGATATCTTTTCACTTACCAGGGAACTATTTCATGATGAACACTCAAAGCTGATCTTTACAGATTTCAATGATAAGCGGTACTTTTTGAAACAATTTTTTAGTGGCATGTTTATCACAATCGTAATGACTGGTCTGGATCAGGATATGATGCAGAAGAACCTTACCTGCAGAAATCTTAAGGAGGCCCAAAAGAATGTATACTGGATGAGTGCTGCTTTGGTGCCGGTAAACTTTCTTTTTTTGTTATTAGGTGGTTTTTTGATTCTTTTTGCACAGCATCGCGGTATGGCTATTCCTGCTACCACTGATGATTTGTTTCCCCGCATTGCGCTTGAGATGCTGGGTCCGGTTGCGGGGATCGTATTTATGATTGGGCTTGTTAGTGCCGCATACAGCTCTGCCGATAGTGCCTTAACGTCACTGACTACAGCATTCTGTGTTGATTTTTTGAATTTCGAAAAGCGTAATGACCTGAGCGAGGCCAAAGCTGTGAATATTCGCCAAAAGGTACATATTGGTTCGGCTGTTGTATTAACCATTGTTATCACACTTTTTCACGCTATAAATGATACTTCAGTGATATCCAGATTGTTTACGGTTGCCGGTTATACCTATGGCCCACTGTTGGGGCTATTTGCTTTTGGCCTTTTCACCAGACGTAATATAAAGGACCGTTTTGTGCCTGTGGTAGCTGTACTGTCACCTGTGATTTGTTTTGTCCTTAGTGAATACTCTGTTGTGCTGTTTAATGGTTATAAATTTGGTTTTGAGTTACTTATATTAAATGGCATGATTACTTTTATGGGGCTATGGATTCTTTCAGGCAGGCAGGATATGCTTGAAATGAGATAATCAGTATCTTTACATCAGAAATTCAGAATTATGAAAAAAATACTCTTTTTATTCGTTGCAATATGCGCTGTTTTATCTGTTTCATCACAGGACAGAGTACTGCAAAGTGGTACAAACACTGGTGTCTCCTATACATTACCTGCAAGCGCTTTTGTTGTTACTGTTTCTGTTGAAAGAAATGATTTCTTTCCTGGGCCATTGCAAAAATATGCGGCTTCGTTAATGGGTATTGAGAATTCGGTGAAATCGCGTAAAACAACTTATCGACTGACGGGTGCTAATATTAAGGCCATAACGGTGAATGATCTGACTACAATGAATATGTTGAATTTTGTTGGTGAGCGCTCTTCAAAAGAATTGAAAACTGGTGCTGTTTCAATGCATTCAAACGGTACACTGGCAGGAATAAACAGTGAAATTGGTGCTGCAGATAATAGTGTTGCATTTTCCTATTCGGTTCCGGTTTGGGATGATACAACACCGGATTTTGATTATTTGCTTGCTGGTCCAAACCAAAAAACAATTACTGATACGATTGTTCAGTTGATTACCGTTGATACTGCCACAATAAAGGATGTTACCTATAAGCATAAGCTTGTGGAACGCTCCGAGGAAGATAAGGCACGTGATGTTGTGGCAACGATTATGAAAATCAGAAGTGACAGGATAAGTCTGTTGACAGGATATCAGGAGGTGGCCTATTCTGAAGGTACTATCAGTTATATGGATTGTCAGTTTAAAGAGATGGAGGAAGCCTATCTTTCTTTGTTTCGTGGGCAGCAGAATCATCAGGAAAGTAGTTACACCTTTATTGTTGTTCCTTCTTTTGATGATTATAACAAGGATATTACTTTATGTGGATTCTCGGAGACTACCGGGGTGAATTTGACAGGACGCACAGCAGGTCAGGGTATTACTTTAACATTTTCCGGAGATGCCCTGCCAAAATCTGAATCACCTGAAAAATCAGGAGTAACATACCGAATTCCTGTAACCGCTGTTGCTACTTTATCTTCGGGAAGTACTCAAATCGGAGGTGGAATATTTACTGTGCCTCAATTTGGTCCTGTAATGACTGCGCCGGTATCGGTTCAGCCGGGAGCAATTATTGATCCTGCCACAGGCGCCGCCACCAAAGTAGTTATTGATTAACGGATTCCTTCAAAAAGACGTTGATAGAAATCGCCCAGAACAGGAATGGGTTCGGCTCTGTATTGCGCCGCTCCAATAAGTGCTATCAGCCAGAATACAAACATTACAATTCCCAGAATCCATCCCAGAACCGGTATCCAGGCAAATAGCATGATGGTAAGGTTTATTCCCAGTGCCTGCCGAAGGTGAAAGGTTACAAAATGTGTACGACGACCTTTAATGGCCAGTAATGCAATGATCCATCCCAACAAGGTTATGTAACTGATTGTCCCAAAGAGAACTTCATCTTGTCTGTTCATAGTAAATAATTTTATATGTTTATAGCAGTGTAGATTTTTTTCAGCTGTTTCAGAAGGGCTTCAACTTTTTCCAGTGGAAGCATATTGGCTCCATCGGATTTGGCTTTCTTGGGCTCCGGATGTGTTTCCAGGAATATTCCGTCGGCACCTGCAGCGATGCCTGCCTGGGCCAGGGTTTGGATTAATTCCGGTAAGCCACCTGATACCCCGGAGGCCTGGTTGGGTTGTTGCAGCGAATGCGTGATATCAAGAATTACCGGCGTGCCATGTTGTTTCATCCACGGTATGGAGCGCATGTCAACAAGCAGATCCTGATAACCAAATGAGGTGCCTCGTTCCGTGAGCAGCACTTCGCTATCGCTTACTGATTTAACTTTTTTTACGGCATATCCCATTGCTGCAGGGCTTACAAACTGCCCTTTTTTTATATTCACAACTTTTCCTGTTCGGGCTGCAGCAACAAGCAGGTCTGTTTGCCTGCACAAAAAAGCAGGGATTTGCAAAATATCAACATATTGAGCAGCCAATTCAGCTTCTTCAGGGCTATGAACGTCAGTTATCACAGGGATATCATGTTTTTCGCGTATTTCTTTGAGGATCTCCAGGCCTTCCTTATCACCAATGCCCGTAAAAGAATCGATACGACTTCTGTTGGCTTTCCGGTAGGAGGCTTTAAAGATAAAGGGAATTCCGAGTCTTGAGGTGATTTCTATCAGCCTTGCCGCAATTTCTCCCGGCATGGTTGTATCTTCAATAACACAAGGTCCGGCAATAAGGAAAAATGATTTTTTATTATGTAATATCGATTTCAGATCTGTCATGTTTCTTTTTTTGCTACAGTGCATTAAAAACTATACTCTGCATTCTATTATAGGACGCAAAACGGGTTATCGGTTACATATATAGTTGAAAAATGGCCGGCCTTCCTGTGAAAACCGGCCGGATGAAATCTATAATAAGAATTGTAATTCTTCAGAATCATCAATTTCACGGACATCCTCACCGAGTTTGAAAATACGTACCGGTTTGGGGCCTTTAAGCGTGAGTTTGTTGTTTTCAACGAGAAGCAGACAAGCCTCCCTGAGTCCTACAACATACATATCAGGGTTAATGACCAGGAATTCCAATATGCGTTGCTCACGGGTTTCACCGCCATGGCCTTCAGGGTTTGCATCGAGATAATGCGGGTTGATTTGGAAAGGAATCAGATTCAGACAATCAAAACGTTCCGGCTCGATAATCGGCATATCGTTGGTTGTACGCAGCGTAGGGCAGGCAACATTACTTCCGGCACTCCATCCCATATAGGGCATCCCTTCAAGAACACGGTTTCTTATGGGTTCCATTATGCCCAGTTTGTGCATCATATATACCAGGTGAAATGTGTTTCCACCGCCAACGGCTATTGCCTGGGCATTTTGTACTGCAGCAACAGGATCCGCTTCCTTATGAATGCTTTTGATAGTATAGCCAAGCTCTTTATACACTGCGGCAACTTTATCTTCATAAATATCAAAAGAGGCTTCCAGTCCTTTATCCGATAAATTTACTCCTGCATAAGGGATAAATAATACTTCTTTGGCATTTGTAGTGTCCAAAAAGTCTTTAATATGCTGGCGTGGCCAACCCAGGTAAGCTTCTCCGTAATTCGTTGAATTACTGATGAGCAACATTTTTCTTTTCATGGGAATCGATTTTATTTTTAAATGATTATTTATCTTTAGATACAAAGATATTGATTCTCCGTTTTTATTTCACTGTTTTTGTAATTTTACCACAGAAAAGAAAGTCCATGGAGCAAAACAATGTTATTGAGTTAAAAGAAGTGAAATTGTATCAGCGTGAGATGTTGGTGCTTAGTGATGTTTCATTTACAATAGGGAAGGGCCAATTTGTATATCTTGTTGGTAAAACAGGTACAGGAAAAAGTACTTTGTTGCAATCATTGTATGGTGAAATACCTGTTATCCATGGCAACGCAGAGGTTGCCGGTTATAACCTGCGGTCAGTGTCGGCACGTGATATACCCCATCTTCGACGTAAGCTGGGAATTGTTTTTCAGGATTTTCAACTTCTGACCGATCGGACGGTGAATGATAACCTGGAGTTTGTCCTGCGGGCAACAGGATGGCGTGATGCTGTGAAGATATCCTCCCGGATGGAGGAGGTGCTGGGATTGGTAGGATTGAAAACCAAAGGATATAAAATGCCTCATGAACTTTCAGGAGGAGAACAACAGCGGGTGGTTATTGCGCGGGCTTTGCTAAATAATCCTGAGCTTATCCTTGCCGATGAACCAACAGGCAACCTCGACCCTGATACCAGTCACGGTATTATGAAACTTCTTTTTGAAATTAGTAAAGGCGGCACATCTGTATTAATGGCAACACATGATTATTCCCTGTTCCGAAAATTTCCTTCACATATCATTAAATGTGAAAATGGTCATGTGAATACTTCTGAATATATGTTTTATTGATTTTGTTGGTTAGCTGCTGACTCTATCGGATTAAAAATGATATTGACAAGTTTCTGAGCGTTATTTGTGTTGGAATAAAAGCCGTTTAAAATGCTTTTTCGTTCCAAAATATCCTCTTTTGTGAATGGCCTTTCTGCCACAGCATTAATCTGCTTAATATATTCCTGCGTGTTTTCAGCCCGGTGTACAAGTTTGCCAATTACCGTCCCGTTAAACATGGCTTTGTTTGCCACAATATGGCGTCCCTGATAAATGGTGTTGAGAAGTTTTAATTTTAACCCGGTAGCCTGAAAAGTAATCATCAGATGTGAATGAGCCTCCGTGATTAATCGAGTCATCTCAGCGTGTGATGGGTTTGGCACCAACGTAATATTCTCAGAATTATTGATGATATTTTTTAGTTCTTCGTCTGGGTTCAAACCTGCAATAACAACCGGGAGCTTGCTGTGTGCTGCGATGTTTTCAGTGATATAGATTGCCGCTTTAATATTTTCAGCAACAGATAAGTTGCCATGATAAAGAAGGTATTCCCCTGAACCCTGCATTCCTTCAATATTGTCGTTTGCATGGAAGCTGGGTAAATGGATAATGTTCTTAGTTGGAAATTTTTCCTTTAGGTAACGGGTATCACTTTCACTTACCACCAACATTACGTCAGCATTGTTAAGTACTTTTTGATAGAGTTTTAGTTTGAAAGCTTCCACGAGGTAGTACATTTTTGGTCCCGGTTTACGCGTAGCTTTAAAAAGATTGTAATAATACTGATGTTCGATATTGCTTTCCCTGTAAATTTTTGTTTTGTGTGCAATACGTATGTCATCAAGAAAATAACAGGAGTGTAATCCTTCAAAAAGAACCGGGTGCTCGTCTTCACTGAGGCGATTTATAAGCGCTTCCGACTGACGGCTTTGCACGATATAGGGTTTTATGCTGCTTGCCGAGCTGACACCGGTTTTACGTTGATAGTAGAAAACCTTATAACAAATAGCATCCAGCTCCGGAGCGGGATCCCTGTCGTATTCAAAACAATGGAGGTGCACTTTTACTCCTGTTTTATGGAGTGCCGCAAGTTTGTAGTATACATCAATAACTCCCCCGTAATTTGGCGGGTAAGGAATGCTGAATGAAACGATATGTAGATGTTTTTCAGGCATAACGTTCAAAAATAGTTAATAATATCTTCTCTTCCTCATCCCAGCATAATGCGCGTGCTGCAACAGTAATGTTTTCTTTCCACTTTTGGTATTGAACCTTGTCTCCCAGTGCCTTATTCATGGCATTGGCAATATTTACAGGATTGTGGTCAGAAATGAAGCTTCCAATATTATATGTGTTAATAATTCGTTCAATTTCAGGGAGCTTTGATGCCAGCACCGGAACCCCGGAATGAATGTAATCAAAAAGCTTATTGGGGAGAGAGTATAAGTAGTTTGGGTTTGTGTTTTTGTCAATCGTTAGTCCAAGGTCTGCCTGAAGGGTGTATTGACGCAGTTTTTGTGGTGTCTGTCGGGGTAATATTACAACTTTGTCGTTAACATTGAATCTATCAGCCAAACCCGGAAGTAGCGGGAAAACATCACCGCTGCCAATAATATAAAGTATGGCGTCATCAACAAATTGCATTGCTTCCACTGCCTCTTCCGCACCGCGATGGATGTTTATTCCTGCTCCCTGCAAAAGAATCATTTTTTTTGTGGGATCAATGCCGAGCTCTTCACGTGTGACAGGTGTTACATCGTCGTAGCTTATAGGTATATTCCTTACCACATGGAGATCTTTTCCATAGAGATCTCTGTAGATATTTGCAATACTTTGATTTACAGTAATGATATCCTGAATTTTTGGAAAGATGTTTTTCTCGATACGTGACCAGAACTTTTGAACAAAGGGTCTGTCAATTAACTCCGGGGTATGCGTATAATATTCGTGTGTATCATAGATTATTTTAGAGCATTTTATCCTTTTTGCCAACCAGCATGCAGGCAGTGTATCCAGGTCGTTGGCGTAAATTATGTGGGCTTTATGAAACAAAAGGAAGAAAAAGAGCCTGATGTTGTATTCGGCATAAAACAATGCGGAGCTCCTGAACAGGAGTTTCATTCTTATTGTATCATAAGGCTTATCCAGTGGAAGACTGCCGGGCAAAATCCGCCCAACCTCCAGCACGCTGAACCCTGATTTTTTCAATGCCATGCATGTTTTATGAACACGCTGATCAGTGGCAAGATCATTCGTTACGGTTACAATAACCCTCTTCACTATAAGTCCTGTCTATTTTGTGTGTGTCTTTGCAAAAGTATAGAATAGTAACGGTTTTCACCCTTCCTAAATTGTTTGGAATAATGAAAAGTTCTCCCATATTGAGAATTGATGGTTAGGATGCCAAGGGTTTTGTATTTTTGCATCATGCAGAAATATCAGAATTATAATCTTCAGCATTGGAATACATTTCATATTCCTGCTATTGCTTCCACTGTTTTTGTATTGGAGAAGGATGATGATTTCCATACAGCACCATTTCATTTGATGAAGGGGCAGATTATGGTGATCGGATCAGGAAGCAATTTGCTTTTTTGTGCCGATTATCAGGGAACAGTAATAAAAGTGGAAAACAAGGGTGTTTCTCTTGTTGAGGAGCATGGTGATGATGTTCTGCTGCAGGTCGCTGCCGGTGAGGAATGGGAATGTGTTGTAAATTATTGCCTGGAACATGGTTATGGAGGACCGGAGAATCTGACGCTGATTCCCGGACAAACCGGCAGTGCCGTAGTGCAGAATATTGGCGCTTATGGTGTAGAAATAAAGGATGTTGTGGAACGAGTGGAAGCAGTGGAAATAGCTTCGGGTAAGCTTGTTGTGTTTCAAAATCAGGGATGTGAATTTGCTTACCGAAGCAGTATTTTTAAAGCAAGATACAAGGGACAATATCTGGTGAAATCGGTTGTTCTTAGGTTGACAAAAAAACCGGTTTTAAAGCTTGATTACGGCTCTATCCATAAATACCTGGGGGGGCGTGATCCTGAAACTATAACCGTAAACGATGTTGCCAGTGTTATTCGTGATGTCCGTAGGTCTAAACTACCTGATTATCAAAAGATAGGGAATGCCGGGAGCTTTTTTAAAAACCCGGTGGTCGAAAACAATGTTTTTAATCGGTTAAAGACAGTTTATCCGGATATGCCTGCCTATCCACTTGAAGATGGTACTGTAAAGCTTGCTGCAGGATGGCTGATTGAAAAGGCAGGATGGAAAGGCTTCCGTGAGGGTGATGCCGGAGTGTATCCTTTACAGGCTCTTGTAATAGTAAATTATGGGAATGCTTCCGGACGCGATATTTATCAATTATCCGAAAGAATAAAAAATGATGTTTGGGAAAAGTTTGGTGTGAGCCTGCAGCGTGAAGTTATGGTTATCGGTACGCCAGGTGAATAACTTTTTTAGTTTCAAAAAAGGGCTCCTCAAACCATTGTGAAATGTTATGTTCACTGTAATCTTTTTTAATCTCAGCAAACTCATCAGTCAAATCACCGCCTTTTAAAACAAGAAAGCCGTTGTTAAGCGAATTGTTTCCCGTGGTACTGATCTTTCCATGGGTCCATGACAGAAATCGCGGCATAGCTGTTACAGCTCTTGAAACTATGAAGTCATACCTGCCTTTAACATTTTCAGCTCTTATTTGCTCAGCAGTAACATTTTTAATCCCGGATTCTTCAATGAAAGCATTAACGACATTAATTTTTTTCCCAATGGAGTCAATAAGGTGAAAAGATACTTCCGGGAAGAAAATAGCCAGCGGAATACCGGGAAACCCCCCACCTGTTCCTACATCAAGCACCTTTGTTCCGGGCTTGAAGGATATGAGCTTTGCTATTGCCAGACTATGCAGAATATGGTTGATCTCAATGGCTTCCATATCTTTACGTGAAATCACATTGATCTTTTCATTCCATTGAATAATATGTTGCTGAAATTGCTCCAGTAATGATAACTGGTTTGCATTTAGCTCGCTGAAGTATTTTTTTATACAATCCATAATATGAGGCCAAAGATAATGTTTTATATCTAACCATTGCGGCGTATTAACGAAGCGCAATTTGTTTTACTTTTGTGCTGAAACAGTGATCTATGAAGCGAATCTTTTTAATCTTTATTATTATTCTGCGTGCGGTTTTTTGTTTTGCGCAATCTGAGACAATGACAGCCCGTATGGCCTATGTTGAGAAGTACTATCCTGTAGCTATTGAGAAAATGCAGCAATATGGTATCCCGGCATCCATAACCCTTGCTCAGGGAATTCTCGAATCAGGGAGCGGAAAAAGTGAGCTTGCTGTAGAAGCAAATAATCATTTTGGTATTAAATGTCATAAAGAATGGGATGGTGAAACCTATTACATGGATGATGACCGCCCCAATGAGTGCTTCCGAAAGTATTCTGATCCCGGTGAATCGTATAACGACCACTCCTTGTTTTTAACAACCCGCAGCCGGTATGATTTTTTATTTTCATATAAAAAAGATGATTATAAAAAATGGGCCAGAGGATTAAAAAAGGCCGGCTATGCCACAAATCCACAATATGCACATCTTTTGATTAAAATTATTGAAGAGACAGATCTCCATAAATATGATAAGATGGCATTGGATCCGGGGTTTGCATTACCGGAAAAAAACAATGATGAGCTTGCCATAGCTTCTGGGGAAAAACCTCATCATAACGGGTTAAACGGAAATACATCTTTACCCAAAACTGTGAATACTGATGATTTTGATGTTGTGAAAAAAAGCGATAAAGGTCGTCCGGTATACGAAAACAGGGGTGTTAAGTTTATTGTTGCTGAAAACAGTGACACCTTTTTCTCAATTGCTGAGGAGTTTGCGCTGTATTCATATCAGATATATAAGTATAATGAACTTTCCAGGGAAGATATTCTTATTCCGGGTGAGATAGTATATCTGGAGAAGAAAAATAAAAAAGCGGCTGAACGGAGTCATACCATTCAGCCGGGCGAATCGTTACGTTTTATATCTCAGTACTACGCAATTCGTTTGGATAAACTCCTGAAGATTAACAGTCTTCAGGGTGAAAAGCCATTGGATGCGGGAACTGTGTTAAAGCTTCATTAGGCAATCCAGGGCTTCCGGTTACTTATCATTTCATTTTCAAGGCTGCCATTACGGGAGAGGTTCATAAAAGCTACTCCTGCTGAAAGATCATCACCATTTCCTGCCAGACAAAGTTTTTTATCCGGGTAGGCATCCGGGAATTCCTCTTTTATGGCATCCATAACCCTGATGGTTACCATGGCCATATACAACGACATAGTATAGTCGTAACTTCCTTGTGAAGAAACGCTATTCTTATCCCTGTTATTTGTGTTTAAATCAATCATGTCTGTTCTGTTGTGTTGTTGCAGTACCGACATGGCGAGGATTGTGCCAGAAACCCACATCTATGAAATGTGTTTGCAGGATAATTTATAAGTAATTGGAATACTGTTGGTTGGAGAGTGGAGGTGGAATTTTTTTCAGGTGGTAAAAGAGTAACTGTGCGGGATTACGCATGGTAAAACCGCACAGTTGTATTAAATCGCTTACATGGCTTTTTGAATTTTTATGTTGTATTTCTTTAGCCTGCGAACCAATGAATCGCGGGAGATACCAAGTATCTGGGCTGCTTTCATCTGATTATATTCGCAGCGTTCCAGCGCAAGAATGATGTATCGTTTTTCGTTTTCTTCAAGGTTGAGGTTGACATCGGTGTGTGAAAGTTGCGTTTCAAAGCTGTCTTTGAGGGGGAAGTCAGCAGCTGACAGCTGAACGCCTTTCTGGAATATCATGGCCCGCTCAATCATATTTCTTAACTCTCTGACGTTTCCGGGGAAGTGATAGGATGCCAGATGATCCACCAATGAAGGGTTAAATGTCGGTACCGGTTTATTCATCTTGGAGGCAAACTCCTTGATGAAGAATTCCACTAACAAAGGAATATCTTCCTTCCGTTCGCGAAGAGGCGGGATATTAATTTCCACCGTATTGAGGCGGTGCAGCAGATCGAGGCGGAACTTTTTCTGGTCCACAAGGTCGTGAACCACATGGTTTGTTGCGGAAATCACACGTAGTTCGACATTGATTTCCTCAGTGCCCCCAATCCGGGCAATACGTTTTTCTTCGAGTGCCCTGAGGAGCTTGGCCTGCAGGTTTATGGGCATATCGGCAATTTCATCCAGAAATAGCGTTCCCTGGTTAGCCACTTCAAAGAATCCGCTTTTATCGCTTATGGCACCGGTAAAAGACCCTTTTTTATGTCCAAAGAATTCACTTTCCAATAATGTTTCAGGTACTGCCGAACTGTTTACCGGGACAAAAGCATTTTCCTTGGTTGGTGAGCTATAGTGTATAATGCGGGCAACATTTTCTTTTCCGGTACCGCTTTCACCGGTAATCAGAACATTGGTAAAAGGATATTGTGCCGCTGTAATTGCCAGGTTAAGTACATCTTTTATTTTCTGGCTTTCTCCGATGAAATTACGATGCATACGCTGCTCCAGATCCAGAGAGATCAGTGAGCTGCGGTTTTTCATTTCCTTGTATTTATGAAAAAGCTTCAGGTATTTCTGTGTCCTCTCAATAGCTATTTGAATGTCCAGATGCCGGAATGGTTTACGCAGGTAGTCGATGGCTCCGTTGCGCATGGCAGAAATAACAGTATCCATATCCCCATGGCCACTTACGATAATAACCTCCATATCAGGGTAGGTTTGTTTTACTTCTTTAAGGATTTCAATTCCACTCATCCCCGGCAACCTTACATCAAGGATAAGAAGATCGATGGCAGTTGATTGCAGAATTTTAAATCCTTCCGCAGGTGTATTGGCAGTATATGCTTCAAAGTCTTTTATTTCAAGGTACTCTTGCAATTCCTCCGTGAAGTTAACTTCATCATCAAGAATCAGTACAGTCATTTTTTTGGTTTCCATGCCTTGGTAGATCTGTTTTGTTGTTATTTAACGGGGATGGATATTGTTACATTTGTTCCTACACCTTCATTACTTGAAATATCAATATTTCCTTTCATGTCTTTTATAATACCAAATGCAATTGAAAGCCCAAGCCCAGTGCCTTTTCCTTCCTCTTTGGTTGTAAAGAAAGGTTGCATTATTTTACCCAGTATATGCTCGGGGATACCACACCCATTATCCTTTATCTTAACAAAGATAGTATCATTTTGTTGGGATGTATGAATTTCAATCTGTGGATAATAGTTTTTATTACCTTGTTCCCGTTTGCTCTCTACAGCATGCAGCCCGTTTGAAAGGAAATTAAGGATTACTTCTTCAAATTTGTAGGTATTCCCAATAGGTTTTTCAATATCTGTGTCGAGATGTGTCTGTAGCATCACTCCATGGTTGCTGTATTGCTCGGAAACAAGGCTTACTGCATTCTTAATGGAATCATTGATAGAAAATTGTGTGTTGATATATCCATCCTGGTCACGTGAAAATGTTCTCACATGATCGATTATTGACCTGGTGCGCAGGATGTTATCATGAATTTTTTTTGTTTTTTTGTCCAGATACTCTTCGGTTGCTTTTCCGGCTTTTACTGCGAGGAGAATGTTGTCAAGCCCTAAAGAGATGGTGTTTAGTGGCTGGTTAAGCTCGTGTGCAATACCTGTGGCTATTTCCCCGATGCCCGCAAGGCGTTCGGTATGACGTAATTTTTTATGTACTTCCATCCGTTCCAGGGCACTGGAAATTACGTCAGTAAAGATTCCCACACTTTCATATTTATCAAAAAACTGAAGCGGATAATCCGAGTTATAAAAAACAAGGATTACCTGTAGTTCTCCAAAGACATGAATGGGCATCATAAGATAATCGGTTGCCGGTGCCAGAACCTCGGCAGCATTTTTAACCATTTCTTTATTCTGCAAATGGTTTTTGCTTTCGTCAATGACGTTGGTAAAAAGTTTTTCAAGTTTTTCTGAAAGTGCATTATTCCCATCTGCCTGCCATACCAGACGGGCATCAAAGGTGTTTTGAACGGTTTTATAATCATACATTACCGCACCGGAAGCACCAATACGATCGCCAATAATATGTAACACCTCCGTCATGGAAGCATTGATTTCATAATCACCAACAAATTTAGATGCTACTTTTGAATAGGCCTGTTCAAGCTTCAGCTGCCCTTCAATGGTTTGTTGCGCAAGCATTTGTTCGTGCACCAGGGTCTCCAGCATCCCTGATTGCTCTAATAGCTCGTTTTGCTGCCGTGCCATTTCCAGGAATATATTTACTTTACTAATGAGTATTTCTTTTTTAAAAGGCTTTACGATGTAATCAACAGCGCCGGATTTATATCCTTTTGCAATACTTAGGTCATCGAGGTTGTTAGCAGAAATAAAGATAATGGGCAGCAGAGCATGATCGTTATCCTGACGGATTTTTTCTGCTAATTGAAAGCCATCCATTTCGGGCATTAAAACATCGAGTAGTGCAAGCGAAAAAACATGATCATTCAACTTCTCCAGGGCTTCTTTCCCTCTGCTGGCTTTAATTATTTCTGCATCGCATTTGCGCAGAATCGCCTCCAGGAGGGTTAGGTTCTGCTCCAGATCATCAACAATCAGTATTTTGGGTTTGTATTCACTCATTATCTGTGGTGTTTATTGTAATTGTGTTTTGTAAATGTTTTTGCCCACGGCACTATATATGCATCCTGAATTTTCATCGTAACTGAATTGACCGTCGCAGGGAATACGAGTTTGTTCGTATTTGCGGTTTTTCGAATGCAGGGTTATGTTGCTGCGGGTAGCATCGGTAATAGCCAGAAGCAGCGTCTGTCGGTGCTCAATGATTTTGGGTTCCGTAAATAATCCACCGTTGATTGTGGCAGAGTAAATAACCTTTTTAAAGCGGTTGTATATGGTCAATGATTGGTTTGTGATATAAATAAAATCATTGTTCCTGTCATTATCAAAATCTGTATAAAGAAAATAATGATCTTCAGGGACTGCTGAGAATTTTGTTTTTGAAATATTTCCCTTGCGGGGAATGTATATTACCTCTCCGCTGTTGCTGGTAGTTAAGAGAAATCCTTTGCTATTGGTTTTGTTTAAATAAAATTCTGATGAGGGATTATTGACAAACGATTTTTTAATTCGTAAACGTATTTGTCCTTTTTCATTCAACATGGCAACCTCTCCGTTATTCCCAGCAACAATAATATAATGGCCATTATTTGCATATTGATATTTAACTGTGTTGGTTACCGGGAAATCAACAGTTGTAATATTCCAATCTTTGGCAGGGGCAGGGGAGAGTGATAAGTTTCGAATGGCGCCATTTATGTCACAATAAAAGATATTCGGATCAGAATTACCTTTAAGTTGCAAACAGGAGATTCCTTTTAGCGCTTTCATCGGCAGTTTGTATGGATACCCTTTCACTTCATTGCCGTTAATATCAATCAGGTGAAGATTCTCTTCCGAATTCCACAATAGCTGAACTTTTCCATTATTATACTTATCAACCACGAAAAGTTCTCCTTTAATGGCATCAGGAAATGGGTTTTTCCATTTGAGATTTCCGGCGTCATCCCAGAGATACATTTGATTTTTATTATCAAAAGCGATGATATTTGTTGATTGATCAATATGGTTTTTGATTAAATACGGTCCTCTGATTACCGGGGCATCTGCTATTGCATTGAAGGCCTCCTTGACGTTGTTATCATGATTAGTGGTTATTGCCGTGTTTACAATTTCCACTTGATCGCCTGATGTTTTTCCGGCCGGAATGGCAATAGAAACAACTGTCGGGCCTTGTTTGGCATCGGTGATTTTGATGGTGCAGGATCCCAGGTTGAAACTTTTTACATTGTTGAAGGTTTTCGACGACTGTGGAATGGAGGCAATCCCACGGTTCTGGCTTTTATCTTTGGTTTCTGTTTGCAACCCGCTAAAATATAGTGTGTTGTTGTTTTCTTTGATCTCAAAACCGATGGTTCCAATGGAGTGGAAGGGTGAGTTCTTGTCAAAATAGGAATGCGTATTATTGATATAAACTGAGGCTAATCCAGATGAAGGGCTATACTTATAATTGTTTTCAACGGATGGTTGTTTTTTATTAAAATATGCCAAAGAAAGTTTATCCTGAGAAAAGAATGTATTTGTTTTGTTGTCAATAGCGAACCATCTTGTTCCGTCATTAAGAATAATCTGCCTTATCTGAGATGTGTCCGTTTTAAGGGGGTTTAGCAGAGCATTGATTTTTTTGTTTTTGATGGTTGCTACGGCGCCGGATTTAAAGTCAGTATCAAGATAAATCCAGGCAAAGCTGTTTTCTGAGATGCCATGTTCAGAGAGGAAATTAACAATGCTTTTTGTTTTTAATATCTCTTCAGCAGGAAGAAAACCAGGCAGTGCAGGGTATTTTTGAAGTGTATTAAAGAGTTGATTTGAATTATCACAGGTAAGTGTATATGGGTAGTTGTTCTGCAGGGCCTTAATGTCGGGATGGTTATTTATTTTAAAATTTATAAACACTAGTGATAAAGCCCCGATAAACAAGACGATAAACAGAATGACAAAAAGGGATTGCTTTTTATTAATCCTTATCATAGGGATAAAATTAGATTTCCTATTCAAAGTTAGAAAAAGATATGAAATGATCACTGTTCTTGCGATAAAAACAGCTTATAGGTCGTTATTTGGGGAACTGTATTTTCATTTGTTTGTGAAGGTGGAAGGATTTTCTGTGGTGTATGGATAATCCTGTATCGTTCATGGCCTGAATATGTGCTTTTGTTGCATACCCTTTATTTCTGTCCCAGCTATATTGCGGGAAATCATTGTGTAACTGCAACATAAACTTATCACGTTCCGTTTTTGCGAGAATGCTGGCAGCAGCGATACTCTGATATTTAGCATCCCCTTTTATTATGCAGGTATGTGGAATATCTGAAAATTGTTTAAATCTGTTGCCGTCGACAATAATATTGGTAAATTTCTCCGATAAAGCACTAAGGGCATTATGCATTGCCAGTATAGATGCATTGAGGATATTTATTTCATCGATAATTTTGGGTTCTACCATTGCAACAGCATAATCCAGTGCATTAATTTTAATGATTTCCGCAAGTTCTGCTCTTTTTTTCTCTGATAGCTTTTTGCTGTCGTTAAGGCCCGGTATCATCTTTTCCGGATGAAGAATAACAGCTGCTGCAGTAACCGGACCGGCCATGCATCCTCTCCCTGCTTCATCGCATCCGGCTTCTGTAACTCCTTTGAGATAAAATTTCTTAAGCATAATAGCTGATTTTTAACATTACAATGCAAATAATCAGACAAATAATCAATAAATCAGGAATTAGGCGCTTTCTGAAGCCGGAGAGGTATTTACTAATTAATATTGTTGAGGCAGGAAAAATAGCGACCATTCCATCAGATAAAGGCCTGTTGCTTAATAATGCTGCAATTATTAGCATAGGGATCATTATCAGTAGAAAAATATATTTTCTGCGTGTAGAAATAATATTTTCAAATAAAGTTGCTGAAATATTCAATACTGCAACAAGGAATACGATGGTTAATACTCCTAATGTAATATACTCAGGAATGGAGAATGTAAAACTAAATGCCGGAAATGAAGAAAAAATCCCGGAATACATTGAAAATTCTGAAGTTATGATTCCGAACATAAAATAGGCAAAAACAAGAAAGAAATAAGGCCCAATTGTTCCAAAAATAAATATCATGGTTTCCCGCAATGGTTTGGCGCTTACTGCCGGAATAAAAAAAATGAACAATGGGATGATAAGAATTAGTGGAAAATAAAGCATAGTTCCCAGGCTGGCGACAAAGCCAATGCTTAAAATTGTTTGATGGTTTCCGGGGGAATCATTGGATTGAAAAAGGTTATCGATGATGATCAACGTTAACAGATTTACCAGTAAAGTAGGGTGTATGGTCAGAGCTTCAGGATGATAACTCATGAGTAAAACATACAGGAAAGCAGGCAACGAGGTCGTTTTACTCACCAGGTTGTAACGATTTACAATCCTGTTGAGTAAATATGCCTCAAATAAGATGAGGCAGAATGCCACAATAGTATTTGCTGCAGTGCTGTTTAAAAGATGCAGTTTTATCATAAAACTGTAAAGGGGTTGCTGTGGCAACTGAATTGTATAGGCCGCAACAGGATTCCAGAAAGCCGGAATCCATGCAGCTGCCAGCACCAGAATAATCAGTGCTATCTGTAATGGATAGGTGTTTTTAAATAGCCTGATGAACATGGTTTAACAGTATTTTTTTAGGTCAAAACCCAAGTCATTGCGTTGTGTTTTACCTTCAAAGTGTATCTTTTCTGCTTGTTGATAAGCTGTTTTCAGCGCTTCATCCATTGTGTTCCCATAGGCAGTAACAGCCAATACCCTTCCGCCATTGGTGACTACCGTTCTGTTGTCGGCTGTTTTAGTGCCGGCATGGAAAAGCACTCCATTGAATGTCTCCTGCGGAATGGTCATTTCAATACCTTTAGTATATGCTCCCGGGTAACCTTTGGATACCAGCATCACTGATGTTGCAAATCTGCTGTCGAATTCCAGAGGCTGCTCTTTTATTGTTCCTTTGGCACACTCATTCATCGCTTCGAGGAGGTCGGATTTTAATCGTGGAATAACTGACTCCGTCTCCGGATCACCCATCCTGACATTATACTCAATCACATATGGGTTGCCATCACAAACCATTAACCCAAAAAAGATAAAACCGATGTAGGGGATATTTTCCTTTTGCAGTCCACTTATGGTAGGTTCAATGACATCTGTTGTGATTCGTTGCATAAGCTCTTTGTCGGCGAAGGGGACAGGAGAAACAGATCCCATTCCGCCGGTGTTAAGGCCTGTGTCGCCTTCTCCAATACGTTTGTAATCTTTTGCCTCAGGAAGGAGATAGTATTTACTGCCATCGGTGAGTACAAATACCGACATTTCAATGCCGTCAAGGAATTCTTCAATCACCACTTTGTTGCCGGCATCGCCAAATTGTTTATTGGTGAGGATACTGGTAAGTGTTTGTTGTGCTTCTTCAATAGTTTGTGCGATGATAACACCTTTCCCTGCAGCAAGGCCGTCGGCTTTAATAACATACGGCGGGGTGAGCGTATTGATGTACTCCATTGCCCGGCTTATAGTATCTCCTGAAAAGGTTTGGTATCCGGCAGTAGGGATGTTGTTTCTTTTCATAAACCCTTTGGCAAAATCCTTGGATCCTTCCAGCATGGCACCGGCTTTTTTTGGACCGATAAACTGTAGATTGCTGAATTCTTCCTTCTGAGCGAGGTGGTCGTGTAATCCGTCTACCAAAGGTGCTTCCGGGCCAGCAACAACCATCCGGATGTTATACTTTCTGATGGTGTTTTCAATGGCAGAAAAATCATTGATGTCCAGAGGCAGGTTTACACCGCATGAAGAGGTCCCCGCGTTACCGGGTGCTATATAAAGGTTATCAAGAAGGTTACTTTGGGCGATTTTCCAGGCAAGGGCATGCTCCCTGCCACCGGAACCTAAAAGAAGTACATTCATGGTTATTGTTTTTGTTCTGTTGTTTTTAAAATTGATTCCCATAGCAGGTCAGCTGTTTTTTGCCATGAGAAGTTTGTCTTTTGCTTACGTCCTTTTTCAATGAGTGATTGTCTCAGTGTGTTGTTTTTGAACACTTTTTCCATCTGTCCGGCAATTTCTTCCGGGCTGGAGGGAGATGCAAACAAGGCTGCATCGCCGGCAATTTCAGGCATCGATGATACATTACTGGTTATTAAAGGTACCTCAGCATGAAAAGCCTCAACGATAGGTAAGCCGAAACCTTCAAAATTGCTTGCGTATGTCATGGCCTCAGCACCACCAATAAGGGCGTTTAGATCCTTGTCACTGACTCGTCCTGTCAAAACAACCTCATCCTGAAATTCCATCGAATCATAAGCATTTCGAAGCTTATCAGTCCACCATTTTTTTTGTCCTACTATTATTAACCGGGCCTCCTGGTGGTTGTTTTTTCTGAAAATATCGTAAGCGTAGAAGAGGTTATGCAGGTTTTTTCTCGGATGCAGGGAACCTACGAAGATGAAGTAGGGCCTGCCATTGGCGAATTGTTGTCTTGCCCGGTTTTTTTCATGGTCATCCACAGGTTTCCTGCAGGTGTTTATGCCGGAATATACAACATCAACTTTGTCGGTGTCAACGTGGTATTTGGAAATGATATCTGATTTTGAAAAGGAAGAAACCGTACATATTCTCGATGCCTTACGGGCAAATTTCGGAAAATATTTTTTGTAAAATTTCGTTTCAGCAGCAGGTAGATCCTCAGGAAAATGCTCCCAGTTGAGGTCGTGAAATACTGCCAGGCACTTTGTTTTTGTTTTTAAGGGAAGATAACCGTCAGGCGAAAGGAAAAGATCTGGTTTCAGCCAATTCAGATACAGTGCAATGGAATACTGAAACCAGATGTGGTAGAGAACAGGGTGTCGCGCCTGCGGTGGCAAAACAACGGGTTTTACATTCTCACTAAAAATAAATGCGGGGTCATATTTTCTGTCAAAGATGAAGAAAAACTCATGCTCCGGATGCTGAACAGCAATACGGCGGAGATTTTCATATTCAAAGGAACCAATTCCTTCCAAACGATCCTTTAGGAGTAATCGTGTATTAACGGCTATTTTCAAACTCTTTGTGTGTTTTTGCTGTTATGAAAGTTTATTTTGCACTGCAATGTGGCAAATATCCGAAAAAATGCTGAATATTGCAGAATTATTCATTGGCGCAGGGAACACCCGGATATATGCAAAGAAAATTTATCACGAACCTGGTTTTATTGCTTTTTCTGAATCTGTTAGTAAAGCCATTCTGGATTTTTGGCATCGACAGGGTCGTTCAGAATACAGTTGGTGCTGCCGAATATGGATTCTATTCTGTGATTTTTAATTTCACCTTTCTTTATAATATTCTGTTGGATTTTGGTATCACCAATTTCAACAACAGGAATATTGCTCAAAACAGTCAGCTACTGAATAAACACTTTTCCAGCATTGTGGTTTTGAAGCTGGTGATGGGGCTTGTTTATGTGCTGTTAGCCTTCATTATTGCTTTAATTATCGGTTGGGATGAACCACGGCAGTTGATGTTTATCGGATTTATGGCGCTCAATCAGTTCCTAATATCGTTTATCCTTTATTTACGTTCCAATATTTCTGGACTGTTGATGTTTAAAACCGATAGCCTTATTTCGGTGTTGGATCGTGTATTGATGATTCTATTCTGTGGGGTCTTATTATGGGGGAATGTTACGAAGACAGAATTTAAAATTGAATGGTTTATCTATTCTCAAACAACGGCATATGTTTTTACCGCCCTGGTAGCATTCCTGGTTGTTGTGAAAAAATCATCCTTCAAGCGATTTCATTGGAATAAGCCGTTCTTTATCATGATATTAAAGCAAAGCCTTCCTTTTGCCTTGCTTACATTTCTTATGAGCTTCTATAATCGCATTGATTCGGTTATGTTGGAGCGAATTCTGCCTGAGGGTATCGGAGTGGTTCAGGCAGGTATTTATGCCCATTCCTTCCGCCTGCTTGATGCCGGAAATATGATACCTTATTTGTTTTCGGTTTTGCTGCTTCCTATTTTCAGTAGAATGACGAAACAGGGTGATAATATTGCTCACCTGATAAGGCTCTCTTTCACACTGTTAACAATCATAAGTGTTACGGTAGTAGCCTGCTGTTTTTTCTATAATTTTGAGTTAATAGATTTTTTATATACTTCTCATATCGAGGAATCTTCAGCTATTTTTCAGGTATTGATGATTGGTTTTATTGCCATCTCTTCAACCTATGTTTTTGGTACACTTCTAACGGCCAATGGCAGCCTGAAAGAGTTAAATATTATTGCAGGAGGAGGAATGGTTCTCAATCTTATCCTGAACCTAACTCTAATCCCCAGGTTTTATGCTCTTGGATCGGCATATGCCAGTGTGATAACACAATTTCTGATCGTTATCTGTCAGATTGTTGTGGTAGTTAACAAATTCAAATTAAAGCCTGACTATCACTACCTGGCAAGGATGGTTATTTTTGTAGTATTGGTTTTTGTAACAGGTTTCCTTTTTTCCACCTACCTTTCGAACTGGTTTATGGGTTTTGCGTTAACAACAATATCTGCAGTAATCTTATCAGCAGTTTTACGGTTGTTACATATTAAGGGACTGCTAAAGATAATCAGGGAAAAGCCGGAAAATTAAGTTTTTGTGTTATATAATGACTATACGTTGGATACAAAGGAATAATTATTATTTTTGAGCGTGCAAATTTACAGTGTCATTTATGACTAATACAACACAAACGGAGAGAGCTTTTAACTCGAAGAATTTAATCGCTTTTATATATCAGTGGCGGCGTCCGATACAAATAATGACGATAGCCGCTTTTTTACTTTCGGTTATTTTTTCCGGTCCATATTTTATTACGCCCAAGTTTCGGTCTTCAGTAGTCTTGTTCCCTACGTCATCAAATTCTGTATCCAAAGCCCTGCTCAGCGAGCGGGTCGATGCCAAGCAGGATATTCTGCAGTTTGGTGAAGATGAGCAGGTGGAGCAAATGCTGCAGATTTTATCTTCTACCAGGATTCGAGAAAGAATCATAGCGAAATATAACCTTATGACGCATTATCAGATCGATACCATTGCGCGGTATAGCTATACAAAGCTGTTTCAGGAGTATGAGAGTAATATAAAGTTTCGTCGTACGGAGTATATGGGCGTGATGATTCAGGTTCTCGATCGTGATGCAGATACTGCTGCATTGATAGCAAATGATATTGCCGACCTGCTGGATAGCACAAAAAGCGAGATGCAGCATGTTAGAGCCAGAAAAGCACTTAGTATCGTTGAAGAGGAGTATTTTCAGCTTCGTGATGAGGTGCAAATGATGGAGGATTCTCTTACAACGCTGCGACATTTTGGCGTGCATGATTATGAGACGCAGGCTGAAATGATCAATCAGCAGCTGGCAATAGAAATTGCCGGAAATAATAAATCCGGAGTAAAAGCACTGGAAGCAAAACTCGAGGTATTAGCCAAATATGGTGGCCCTTACGTTTCGCTTCGCGACCAGCTTGAGCATGAGAAAAAGCAACTTAGCCTTATTAAAGCAAAATATGAAGAGGCAAAAGTAGATGCTGAAGAGGTTCTGCCGCAGAAATTTGTCGTCAGCAGAGCTTATAAGGCAGAAAAAAAATCATACCCGGTGAGATGGTTAATTGTTGTTTTATCTACGCTGGGAACATTCTTCCTTACTATTATTGTTATCCTTATTATTGATAACATTGAGCAGCTAAAGGATGAAAAAAAAAAGTCAGTTTTCAACATAATCAAGAGTAAAAGGAAGAATAAAAAGTCTCCGGATTTGGTACGTCCGGTAGTAAATGAATTATCTTCTGAAAATCATAAGATAACTACAAAAAATGCATCAGGGGAGCATCACCCTGATGTTATTGGTAGACAAGAAAAAGAAAAGCAAAAACCACGGTTGGTATTATCAAAAAGTCAAAAACAAATGGAGAATTATTTTAGTAACCTAAATCTACTGAAATTGATTATCAAATGGAAGTTCCATTTGATGGTTATTCTTGTTGTTGCCCTGGCGGCATCAGCAGTGATTTCAGGTCCCAACTTTATTAAACCCAGATTTAAATCTGTTGCAATTGTTTATCCTTCAAATATTGCTTCCTATTCTGATGAGAGTGAAACAGAGCAAATGTTGCAATGGTTTAATTCACAGGATATTAAGGATAGTATTGTCGATATTTTCCAACTGGATAAAAATTGGGGCATTGATAAATCATACAAATACTACAAGTCAACAATAATGTATGAGTATGGTAAAAATATTAAGATCTCAAAAACCATGTATGAGTCAGTGATGATAGAAGTTACTGATTATAATGCGCAGAGAGCCTGCGATATTGCCAATACCCTGATTGAATTATATAACCGAAAGATTCGCAGAATTCATCGTGTGAAATACGGTGAGGTTGTTTCAGCGTACGAGAATCTTATTAACTGGAAACTGGCACAAATTGACTCTGTTGAGAATATTTTGCTTAACCTCCGTGAAGATTATGGTATCATTGATTATAATAATCAGACGAAAGAACTGACCCGGGGATTTTTACGCACTGTAGATGGTACGGGGAATCTCAATATTAATACCCGTGAGGTTAATAAACTCAAGGCTGCGATTGAAACCCACGGCGGTGATTTTTTAAAGGCCAATACCCGCTTTTATAACCTCATGGATGAGTATAATCTGATAGCCAAAGAGTATGCTATAGCCAAAAAAGAATATGAGAAAGAGTTTTCATACACCAATGTGGTGTCAAAACCCTACCCGGCAGATAAAAAAAGTAGCCCTATTCGCTGGCTTATCGTTGTCGTAACCCTTATAGCAACTTTCCTTGTGTCGTTGTTTGTTATCAGCCTGGTAGAGAATCATAAACTTCGTGAAGAATTGAAGAAATCCCTCTAGAATGCGATTTTTCAACCGGAAAATATCGATCTCTGACGAGAAGCAAAAATTACTGTGGGTGTACGGTATTAGTGCGCTTTTTATATTGTTTTGTGTCGCGCTGATTCTTAAACAGTATTTCTGGCTTCCTATTGCAGTGCCAATGGCCTTGGGGCTGTTACTGATGTATATTTTCGCACTTGATAAAGTACTCCTGCTTATTGTTTTTCTTACCCCTTTGGCCGTAAATATTCAGAATTTTGACTTGAATGTGGGTGTTTCAATACCAACCGAACCCCTGTTGATGGGGGTATTAGGCCTTGGGTTTATCCGTTTGTTATTTAATTATAGTTTCGACCGAAAGGTAATGCGCCATCCCATCACCATTGCTATTATCATTTATTTATTATGGATGCTTTTGACGTGTATAACCAGTGAACTACCATTGGTCTCGTTTAAATATCTATTGGCGAAGTTATGGTTTATTGTTCCATTCTATTTTATGGGCAGTCAGTTGTTTCGGGATTTTCGCAATATCCGCCGTTTTAACTGGCTATATATAATTCCCTTAATTATCGTGATAGGGTATACAACCTACAATCATGCGATGAACGGTTTCACAGAACAGTCGGGGCACTGGGTTATGACACCTTTTTATAACGACCATACTGCTTATGGGGCGATACTTGCCTTTTTTGTGCCTGTATTGGCTGGTTTTTCTTTTAGTAAAGAATTTTCATCCACCAGCCGATGGCTTTCGATGCTGGCGTTTGCAATTATACTTATGGCGTTGTTTTTAAGTTATTCGCGTGCCGCCTGGGTGAGTGTTACTGCTGCAATACTTGTTTACCTTGTGGTACTGTTTAAAATTAAATTTCGGTATATTGCTCTTACGGTGGGCGTTTTGATTGCTTTGTTTTTCACCTTCCGCTGGCAGATTGTTGATATGCTTGAAGATAACAAACAGGATAGCTCACAGGATTTTGTTGAGCATGTGCAGTCCATTGCCAATATCTCATCTGATGCCTCCAACCTGGAACGTATAAACCGCTGGCAGAGTGCATTGCGACTTTTTAATGAGAAGCCATTTTTTGGCTGGGGGCCCGGTACGTACCAATTTGTGTATGCGCCGTTTCAACGTTCAAAAGAGAAAACCATCATTAGTACAAATGCTGGTGATCTGGGCGCAGCTCACAGCGAATATCTCGGCCCACTCGCCGAGTCAGGTGTATTGGGGATGCTGACATTCCTTGGTATTGTTGTAACAGTGCTTGCTACCGGAATACGGCTATATGGTCGTGTTGAGGACAAAAAAGTGAAGGTTACTGCGTTATGCATTATTTTAGGCCTTGTGACCTTCTTTGTCCATGGATTGCTGAATAATTTTAGTGAAACCGATAAGGCTTCTGTGCCTTTATGGGGCTATATTGCCATGATTGTGGCATTGGATTTATACCATACCAATAAAGAAGAATCCCGTGTTGCATCAGCGGAAGAGCAGCCACGGGAAATTCAGGAATAACTCAACTGTTATTTAGCGGTTGGCGTCGTAGTCGCGAACCAGTTTGCGAAGAATAGCAATTTCTTTCCACGCCAGACGTTTTTCCTGGGCGGGAGTGCCAAAGTATTCAATTCCATTCCCTTCAATGGTTTTATCAACTGACGTCATTGCCAGAATAACGGCTCCTTTTTTAATGGTAATGTCTTTATTGATGGATACACGGGCCCAGATCAGGACGTCATCTTCGATTATTGTTACACCGGCAATAGCCGTATGGGCTCCAATAAGGCAGTTTTTCCCAATAACTGTGTCATGACCTACCTGAACATGATTATCGAACTTTGTGCCATCTCCGATGGTTGTATCTGCAGTAACACCTTTGTCAATGGCGCATAAGGCGCCAATTTCAACATTACTTCCGATAACCACACGACCTCCGGAGGTGAATTTGCGGTATTTTCCCTCTTTTTTCTGAAAATAATAGGCATCAGCACCAATGACAGCGCCGGAATGAATAACCGAATTATCGCCAATAATGGTATAATCGTATATGCTGGTATTGGCATGGATGAGGCAGTTCCTGCCAATGGTAACATGGTTGCCAATAAAAGCGCCGGGTTGGATTACTGTGCCCTCACCAATGTTCGCCGATGGGCTGATATTGGTATTTGCAGGAGTAAAAGGGCGATTCATTTGAAGGAATTTCGTGAAATCACTGAAAGGATCCTTCGAGATAAGAAGCCCCTTGCCTACAGGGCAAATCACCTGGTCAGTGTTAATGATGATGGTGGTAGCTTTGCTGTTTAGGGCTTTCTCGTAATACTTGGGATGATCAACAAAGGTGGCATCGCCGGGTTCAACTACATGAATTTCGTTAAAACCTGTGATGATGTGTTCAGCATGGCCAATATAGCTGCATTTTAATATTTCAGCTGCCTTCGCTAAGGTTAATGCCTGGGGTAGTTTCATGCTTGTATTGTAATAAAAAACCCCGGAACAAAATAAATACTGTATTTGTTGCGGGGGTATATAAAATTATGTCTTCTTGTTATGCTTTTACGCGTTCAGAATATTCACCGGTTCTGGTATCCACTTTAATTGTTTCTCCTGAATCAATAAAAAGAGGGATTCTTACAGTTGCATTGGTTTCTACAGTAGCTTCTTTTAGCGTATTGGTTGCGGTATTACCTTTTTCGCCGGGCTCAGTATAAGTAATTTTGAGCGTTACAAATGGGGGTAACTCACAATAAAGAGGTGTTTCTGTATCAGCATGAAATACAATATCTGCCTCCTGTCCGTCTTTTAAAAACTGAGGCGCGTTAATGATTTCTTCCTGAATAACTGTTTCTTCCCATGTTTCGGTATTCATAAAGTGAAAGCCCATATCGTCCTTGTATGAAAACTGGAATGGCCTTCGTTCCACGCGGGCGATATCAATTTTCACTCCGGCATTAAACGTATTAGGGATAACCTTCCCTGTTTTAATATTTTTCAATTTTGTTCGAACAAATGCGGAGCCTTTTCCCGGCTTAACATGTTGAAATTCAACTATTGTATACAGGTCGTTATTAAATGTTATACATAACCCGTTTCTAAAATCTGATGTTGTTGCCATAAAAATTATTTTTCGTACGTCAGGTGCAAAAATAGCAAAAAGATTGAATAATAAAGCATTGCCACAGGATGCATTAGCGTTTCTCGTCTTTATTGCTGCTGTAACCTTTCATGATACCTCTGCTGGAGTTATTGATAAAGAAAAGGATTTCATCTCGCTCCTGGGAAGCTGGTATTTCAGCTTCGATGATGGAGACAGCTTTTGAAACATTATGCCCGTTGACATAAAGGATGCGATAAATATCCTGAATATGATTGATTTGTTCGTTCGAGTACCCCCTTCGACGTAAACCAATAGAGTTGACTCCCACATATGCAAGGGGTTCGCGGGCTGCTTTGGTGAAAGGTGGAACATCTTTGCGAACGAGGCTGCCACCTGAAATCATAACGTGCGGGCCAATATGTACAAACTGATGCACCGCTACAAGACCGCCAACGATAGCCCAATCGCCAATTTCAATATGTCCGGCGAGGGTAGCACAGTTAGCCAGGATAACATTGTTGCCGATGATGCAGTCGTGAGCAACATGACAATACGCCATGAGCAGACAGTTTTTGCCTACTCTGGTTTCCATATTTGCCTTGGTGCCTCTGTTAACAGTAACAAATTCGCGGATTGTTGTATTGTCGCCAATATGAACAGTTGTATCTTCTCCGTCGAATTTTAAGTCCTGAGGGATTGCAGAGATCACGGCCCCGGGAAATATTTTCACATTTTTTCCGATCCGGGCTCCTTCCATGATGGTTACGTTGGAACCGATCCAGGAACCTTCACCGATTTCGACATTCTTTTCAATATTGGCAAACGGTTCAATAACAACGTTTTTTGCTACTTTTGCCTGTGGGTGTACGTATGCTAAAGGTTGATTCATTGGTTAATTTGATTGTTTTTTTACAATTTGAGCGAAAAGGTCACCTTCTGTAGCGACTTTATTGTCAACAAAAACCTGGCCTTTCATATGGCAAATACCTCTGCGGATGGGTTCTACGAGTTCCAGCTTAAAAACCATGGTATCGCCGGGGACGACTTTTTTACGGAATTTTATCCCTTCTAGTTTCAGGAAATAGGTGACATAATTTTCCGGATCCGGTACGGTACTAAGCACCAAAATACCACCAGCCTGCGCCATAGCTTCCACTTGCAGAACACCAGGCATTACTGGTTCTTCAGGGAAGTGCCCCACGAAAAAGGCTTCATTCATGGTTACATTTTTTGTGCCTATTACGTGTTTTTCACTGACCTCATAGATTCTGTCAACCAATAAAAACGGAGGACGGTGAGGTAGCATTCTTTTGATGTCGTTGATATCGTATTGAGGTGGTTTCGATGTGTCGATGCGGGGAATGCATGCATTTTGTTTGTCGATTTTCATTTGCTTACGCAAAACACGGGCAAAAGCTGTATTTGCCGAATGGCCGGGGCGTGTTGCAATGATATGTCCTTTTATTGGCTTTCCAATAAGTGAGGTGTCTCCAATAACATCCAGTAGCTTATGTCGTGCAGGCTCGTTATTGTGATGGAGGTCAATGTTGTTCAGTATGCCCTCCTTTTTTACCTCAACAGTGGGTTTGTTAAAAAGGTATGCCAGCCGGTTAAGTTCCTCCTGTGAAACCTTTTTGTTAACAAAAACAATTGCATTACTGAGGTCGCCGCCCTTAATAAGGTTGTTTTTGAGAAGATATTCCAACTCATGGAGAAAAACAAATGTCCTGCAATTGGAAACTTCTTTTTCAAAATCTTCCATGCGGTTGAGCTCTGCATTTTGTGTTCCCAGCACGTTGGTGTTAAAATCAATCATTACCGACACCTTGAAGCCATCATAGGGTAGTGCAATGATTTCTGTCTGCCGTTCTGCATCATAAAAACGTTGTACGGTCTTAATTTCAAAGTATTCTCTTGGTTCCTCAAGTTCTTTAATACCCGCTTTTTTAATTGCCTCTACAATATATTTTGAACTTCCGTCAAGAATAGGTGTTTCTTCTGCATCAATTTCAATAAGCACATTGTCGACCCCCATACCGGCAAGTGCTGCCAGGGTATGTTCAATGGTCATAAGTGTTACACCTTTATGACTTAGGGTTGTTCCTCTGGAAGTATCAATAACAAAATCGATATCTGCTTTGAGGACCGGTTTGTTTTCAAGGTCAACACGACAAAAAGCGACACCATGGTTTGCCGGTGCCGGAATAAGTTTCATGGTAACTGTTTTTCCGGTATGTAAACCGGCACCTGAAAGGGTCACTTCCTTAAGTATAGTACGTTGATTTGTGATCATTTCCGATTTTCTTTTCTTATTATCGTTGGTTTTCTTTTTTCTCAATAGTCTCCAGTCTTTTCACCAGTTGAGGTAATTTCCGGAAGAACACATAGGCTTTTTTATAATCAGAAGCTTTGAATGCCGGGGAACCCATGATAATCTCATTATCCTTAATGTTACTGCCAATTCCTGCCTGGGCAGCGATTTTTACATTGTTCCCAATTGTAAGATGCCCTGCAATACCTACCTGACCACCAATCATGCAATTGGCACCAATTCTGGATGATCCTGAAATACCTGTCTGGCTGGCGATTACCGTATTTTCACCGATTTCTACATTATGAGCAACCTGGATAAGGTTATCAAGTTTCACGCCTTTATGGATTATTGTAGAACCTAAAGTTGCACGGTCGACGGTTGTATTTGCTCCAATTTCTACATGATCGTGAATAACAACATTGCCGATTTGAGCCACTTTTTTAAACTCTTCAGCCTGCTGAGGGGCAAAGCCAAAACCATCCGCACCAATAACCGCACCGCTATGGAGTGTTACACCGCTCCCTAGTTCACAGGAATGGTAGATGTGAACACCGGAATATATGAGGCAGTTTTCACCGATAGTAACGTTATTATCGATGGTAGTACCTGCGAAAATATGGGTGTCGTTGCCAATAGTAACATTATCACCAATGGATACATAATCCCCTATAAAAACATTTTTGCCAACCCTGAGGTTTTTTCCGGCCGCAACTGTGTTGCTGATCCCGCTGGATTTATTTAATGATTTGGAATAGATTTCCAGTAAAGTGGCAAATGCGATATAGGGGTCCTGAACCCTTATTAACGTAGCACTTACAGGCTCAGAGGCCTGAAAGCTGTTGCTTACCAAAATGATTGATGATTTTGAGCTGTAGATATAATTAATGTACTTTGGGTTTGCGAGGAAGCTTATTGTTCCCGGGCGTCCCTGTTCAATTTTTGAAAAAGAAGATACCTTAACAGAAGGATCTCCGTCAATGGTACCATTAAGTATTTCCGCAAGCTCTTCCGCAGTGTATTGCATCCGAAATAAGTGTTTAAATTTTAAAACGGCGGCAAAGGTATTATATTTTATAAACAAAGAGTTAAAACACCTGTGCTTTCGTAATAGTAATCCCTTTAGGGTAACATAAAAAATGTTTCAAGGAGTCAATGGCAAGTAATTCAGCTTTTAATTGTGCTGAAATAGATGTAATAGCTTCAATATTACCATCTTTCCTCAGGATTTTTATGTGTGGGCTCCGGGGATTGTATGCCCTGTTAAATACTTCTGATGAAGTAACAAGGTATTTGGTTGCCTGCTCATCAATTTTTAGTTGATATTTTACCTTTTCCTTTATCTCTTCAATGGTTTCAGGCTCAAAAATATCATTTTGCATTATGATTCTGAACAGACGCCTGTTTGTAAGTGACTGGCTTAGAAATCGCAGTACTTTATCATCACTGTTTTGCCAAAGTTTTATACTGGCGAAGACATCAAAGTCATCGAGAGTCATGAATTTTTCCATTATCCGGTTATCGGATTTAAATTCCTGATCAGAAATGTTATGGGAAAGAAAAAAGAGTAATGCGGGACTTCCTTCAAGATTTTTGCCCTGTTGAATCAGGTGTCGGGCATAACGGATTGTGTTGGCGAGCATCGTTTCTGCGGCAAGTACCGTTTTATGCAGATATACCTGCCAGTACATTAATCTGCGGGCAACAATGAATTTCTCAATGCTATAAATACCTTTTTCTTCTACAACAATATTGCTGTCCACTATATTGAGCATTTTAAGAATGCGTTCAACAGATATTGCACCTTCTGAAACGCCGGTATAAAAACTGTCGCGACGCAAATAGTCGAGCCTGTCGAGATCAAGCTGTCCGGAAACCAGTTGACTAAGCCATGGTTTTGGGTACGATTTATTGTAAATGGCAATAGCCGTATCCAGTTTATTGTGGAAGAGTTCGTTAAGACGTTCCATACCCAGAAGTGAAATCGCTTCGTGGTTGACTTCCGGAATAAGAATGCCTTCAAGGTTGTGGGAATACGGGCCATGCCCCAGATCGTGTAACAACATGGCAAGGCATAAGCCATTGAGCTCTTCGTCGGAAATGTTGTGATCTTTAATGCGAAGGCTTTGAACTGCATTTACTGCCAGATGCATGGCCCCGATGCTGTGATGAAACCGGGTGTGCAGTGCTCCGGGATAAATGAGGTGCGATAACCCCATCTGTTTTATACGCCTCAATCGTTGAAACCAGGGGTGCTCAATGATGTCAAAAATAATGTCATCCGGTATATTTATAAACCCATATACCGGGTCGTTGAGGATTTTCTTTTTATTCTGATAAACCGGATTCATTGAATTACTTTTGTATTATTATGTTTTTTAATACAATAATTTCCAATATTACAACATTATAACTGTATTATCAATTTTTAAAATCGTAATTAAAGAAAGCTGAAAAAATAATGGAAAAAGTAAATATATTATGGGTCGATGATGAAATCGATCTTTTAAAGCCTCATATCATATTTCTGGAAAGCAAAGGGTATTCTGTTGAAACATGCAATAATGGCGCTGAAGCTGTCGAGATTGTAACTGAAAAAGGTTTTGATATTGTCTTTTTAGATGAACAAATGCCGGGGTTGTCGGGTATCGAAACCCTTGAAAAAATTAAATCCGTTTCGCCATCACTTCCTGTAGTAATGATAACAAAAAGTGAAGAAGAACGCATTATGGAAGATGCTATTGGTGCCAATATCGCTGATTATTTGATTAAACCGGTAAAGCCAAATCAGATTCTTCTCTGCCTGAAGAAAAACCTGGAGAATAAGAAGCTTATTAGTGAAAAGAATACGTTTGATTATCAGCAGGAGTTTCGCAATATTAGTATGGAGTTGAACGGACGCCCTGATTTTCAGCAGTGGTCAGATATATATCGTAAACTGGCAGGCTGGGATTTAAAACTGGGTAATTCCAATGACCATAACATGCTGGATATTCTTGCGCTGCAAAAAGATGAAGCCAATCAGGCTTTTTCAAAGTATATTGAAAATAACTACCAGTCGTGGCTTTCGGGAAATACTGAAGATAAACCGGTAATGTCTCATACATTGTTAAAGGACAGCGTGTTCCCTTTGATAAATGGCAGTAGTCCCGTGTTTTTGGTCGTAATCGATAATATACGGTTTGATCAGTGGAAAGTATTACAACCAATATTTGAAGAATACTATCGTGTGGTTAAAGAGGATATATATTCCAGTATTTTGCCCACAACAACGATGTATGCCAGAAATGCGATGTTTGCCGGGTTGATGCCATCAGAAATTAAGAAGAAATATCCCCGATACTGGATGGATGAAGATGCGGAAGGTTCTAAAAATCAATATGAAGAAGAACTTTTGGTAGAGAATTTAAAACGTCACGGGAAAAATATCAGGCATTCATATCATAAAATACTGAATATGGGTGCAGCCCGAAAACTGGCCGACAATATGTCGAACCTGATGAAAAACGATTTTAATGTGATTGTCTATAATTTTGTGGATATGCTTTCACATGCCAGGACAGAAATGGAGGTTATTCGGGAACTTGCTTCCGATGAACCAGCATACCGTTCACTGACAAAATCGTGGTTTATGCATTCTCCGTTGTTTGATATGATAAAGTTTATTGCCGAAAAAGGTTCGAAATTGATTATTACCACTGATCATGGTTCTGTACGGGTTAAAGATCCGGTGAAGGTTATTGGTGATAAAAATACCAATACGAATCTTCGTTATAAAGTAGGGAAGAGTTTGAATTTTAATCCCAAAGAGGTTTATAGTGTACGTAACCCGGAGGATATTTATCTTCCACGACTGAATGTATCTTCCTCATATATATTTAGTTATAAATCAGATTTCCTGGCCTATCCTAACAACTATAATTATTATGTAAATTATTATAGAGATACCTTTCAGCATGGCGGTATCAGTCTTGAAGAGATGATGATCCCATTTATTGTTTTGCATGCAAAATAGGAGATTTTATTAAAGAGATATTCTTAAATCCGGAATTTGATTATCTTTATCATTTTCCGGATTTATAATATATTTGTGTGATTAAGAAATTATGGAGAAAAATTACACTGTTACCAGTGAAACAGAATTAGAAGATGTTGCCGGAGATATTCTGAAGACATTTCCAACCGAGAGGGTTTTTGCGTTATATGGCTCTATGGGTGCCGGAAAAACAACCTTTGTCAAGGCAATAGGCAAAGTATTAGCTGTTGCAGATACGGTTAGCAGTCCTACATTTTCGTTGGTAAATCAGTATATGATTACTTCAGGTTCAGTGATGTATCATTTTGATTTGTACCGTATAGAAAAGATCTCCGAGTTATATGATATCGGATATGAAGAGTATCTTTATAGTGGTTTCTATTGTTTTCTGGAATGGCCTGAAAGAATGATGGAACTTTTACCACAGGAGTACGTATCCATAAACATTGACGTCGGAGAGGATGGAAAACGTCAATTTAGGGTAAAAAAGATAAGCTGATGTATAGCGAACACGGGAAACCATATTATAGTGATGCCGGGATGATGCCACAGGAAAAGCTTGCTGAGCCGCGCACCCGGGAGAATCGTATGTCGTTTGGAATCCCCGCGGAGCGTCATTTCAGGGAATCCCGGATATTATTGGTACCTCATGATGCCGGCATACTCGCCGAACAGGGGCATAAAGTTTATATGCAGCGCGGTGCTGGTGATGGCGCCCGCTTTACGGATGAAGATTATGCTGCCCATGGTGTTACTTTGGTTGATAGTGCTGAAGAAATCTATAAAGCAGATATAATCTTGAAAGTCATGCCTCCGGATCTTGATGAGGTTGCCATGATGAAAAACCGTCAGATACTTTTCTCTACCTTAAATTATAACGACAGGAATAAGCCATATTATTTGGCTTTGATGCAGAAAAAGATAACCGCATTCTGTCTGGAAAGTATACGTGATGATGATGGTAGTTATCCTGTTATACGAGCCATGAGTGAGATTGCAGGAAATGCGTGTATCTATTTGGCATCCCGTTATTTGAGTGACCCACAGATGGGGCAGTCGAGGATGCTGGGAGGTTTTTCCGGTATTGATCCTGTGGAAATCGTTATCCTTGGAGCAGGAACCGTGGCAGAGTATGCCACACGTTCGGCACTGGGAATGGGAGCTCATGTAAGAATTTTTGATACCTCAATCCGGAAAATACGACGCCTGCAGTCTCTCTTACATGAACGTGTTTACACAAGCTTGTTAACGACGGAGGCCCTTTCCTCTGCCTTGCAATATGCTGATGTAGTGATATGCTCCATGTATTCACACGATCGTATTACTCCCTGTATCCTTACGGAAGATATGGTCAAAACCATGAAAAAGGGTTCCGTGTTACTGGATATCTCCATCGACAGAGGAGCGTGCTCTGAAACATCACACGTGACAACACATGAATCGCCTGTTTATGAGACATATGGAGTTATTCATTATTGTGTACCCAATTTGCTCTCGCGTTTTGCCAATACAGCCAGTAATGCACTGAGTAATTATTTTTATCAGTTTTTTAAAGATGCTACCGAGGCTGGTGGAATGGATATAATGCTGCAACGTTCCTTCGGCCTTAGAAATGCAGCATACATTTATCATGGTGTATTAACCAAAAAATCCATATCGCAAAAGAACAATATCCCTTATAAAGATATTCATCTGCTTATTTCTTCAATGTCACAGTAGCTCTTCTTTTGAGCTCCTGTTGAATCAATGACAGCTCTCTTCCTGTCTGCCCCTTTACAGAGGTGTTTTCCTCAGCTCTTCGGGTAAGGTAGGGCAACACTTCCTTCACCGGTCCGTAAGGAATATATTTGGCAACATTGTAACTCTTGTGTGCAAGGGTTTCTGTAATATGGTCGCTCATGCCATAAAGCTGAGAAAACCATATGCCGGGATGATCGTTTTCGATGTTGTGCTTTTGCATTAACCCAGCCAGGTATTTGGTGCTGAGCTCATTATGGGTGCCGTTAAAAACGTTTACATAATCAATATTCTTAATACATAGCGCCAGTGCTGCATTATAATCGTGGTCAGTGGATTCTTTTTTATGATGTATGGGCGATGGGTAGTTGCACATTGTTGCTCTTTCCCGTTCTTTTTCCATGTAGGCACCTCTGACAAGTTTTACGCCCAACCAAAAACCACCTTCTTTTGCCTGGTTAATTTTTTTCTGTAGATTTTTTAATCTGTCGTGGCGGTACATTTGCCAGGTGTTAAAAATAATTGCCTTTGATTTATTGTATTTTTTCATCAAAGAAAAAACTGTCTCATCTATCGCATTCTGGTACCAGTAATCTTCTGCATCGACCAGAAGCCTGACATTTGCATTATAAGCGGCCTCAGCAAGCTGGTTCATGCGGATTTGGAAAGAGTCGTAATCTTTTTGCTCTGTCGCAGATAGTGGCTGATCCTCAGAAACCTTTCTCAAAACTAATGGGTTTCCTATAGCGGTTGGTTTGAATACCGCGAAAGGAATACCGATGTTAGAAGCGGCAAATGAGATCGATTTTAATGTTTCGTTCATAATACCATCGGTATTCGTGGTTTTTGAACCGGCCTCAACGGAGTAGTCGAGTATAGAACCAATATTTCTCTCTTTATGATGCCCGACAACTGTTATGCAGGTATTGAGCGTTTCGCCACCGACAAATAGCCTGTACAGAGTGGGTTTGACAATCCATGAAATGGGAAAGTGTAATTTCGCCAGACCCATTAGAATGTTGTTACCTGTTTTGACCATCCATATACGGCTCATAAGCCTGTACATCCATGCCGCCTGATGCAGTGATTTGTTGCTTCTGTGAGCAAAAGTTTTTTTTGTATCCGAAAAATCAAGCGCAGAATTTGATGCTGTCTGTTCTATTGTTTCCATATTACTCAATGGGTATAACTGTAACGTTATAGGAATATGAGTAAAACTTGCCAAAGAGTTCAACATTTTTCACAGTAATACTGAAAATGTTGTCTGTTGTACCATCCAAATTAATGTCAGGATTCCAGATTATACTGTTGTCTCCAACAATAGGATTGCCGGGGACGGACCGATGTTCAATATTGGCATTAATCTCATTTCCATTTTGATCAAGCATAACAACAATAGCATTGCTAAAGTTCGCTTCAGGAACAGCGAAAGACCATTTTTTATAACAAAGCGGAAAAGGAATAAAGCCCGGGGGAGGGTAGGAGATGAAATTCGGAAGATTTTCCGGGACAGGGTTTGCTGTGTTATCAGCAATCCATAAAGCATTGGCTCTGTTTGTTGATCCATGGCCGAATGTTTTTGCTTTGGAGAATAATATCCATCTTCTGTGTCCAAGGGTGTTGCTGCTGGTGTGGCTGTCGTCGATGTAGTAGTCGATCGCCTTTGTTGTGTGAACGGGTGTATTAATGCTTCCGAGGCCAATGTTTGATGATCCTGCTGCTTCATGCCCTGCCGAAGTCCAGCACTTCCAGTTTGTTGGCGGATCGTGCGATAGGTTACTGTTGGATTGAAACATCAGGGCTGCCTGTTGGCATTTTTCGTTGAGTTCCTGATCAAAAACGATATCTCCGGTCAACCCACACATAAGCCGGTAAAAGTTAATTCTTGCAAGAACCTTTTGATGAACCGTTTGAGGAACTGTTCCCGCGTCGCAGCTCTCGGTATTTCCTGTCCATTGTGGGTCATCAACTTCAGAGGCAAGGTAAATGTTCTCCCAGGCTTCCAGCACATCCTCCCTCGATAATACCGGATGCCCTGTGATTTCATTATTTTCAGGAGTCTCCCCAGATGGGTCACAGGAAATGCAAATTATTGATAGAAATAGTATAAATTTACCGTTTAGAAATATCTTTTTCATAGGGGTGTTTTTCATCTCTAACAAAGATAATCACTTTATTAAATATATAGATGACTGAATTGAATAATAGCATGCTTCCCGGTGAACTTATTATTACCGACAATGATCAATTATACGATTGTTTTGATCCCGGAGAATATGATAAAGTATTTCTTCTGGTTGATGAACACACAGAAGAGTTATGCCTTCCGGCTCTCAACTCAGTTGGAGCATTACCTGAATCGCGTGTGGAAATACGGATTCCTTCCGGTGAAGCAAATAAAACCCTTGAAAATTGCCGTGTGATATGGGATGTAATGCTTGAGAACAATGCATCCCGTCATTCATGTCTTGTGGTTCTTGGAGGAGGTCTGCTATGTGATATGGGTGCTTTGTCTGCTTCATTATTTAAAAGGGGAATGCATCTTATTTTAATCCCAACAACCTTACTGGCGCAAATCGATGCCTCTATCGGAGGGAAAACCGCTGTTAATTATAAGAATATTAAGAATATAATTGGCTGTTTTAATGCCGCAGATAAAGTTGTCATAAATCCTGACTTTTTACAAACACTCCCTGAACGGGAATTCGTAGCAGGATTTGGCGAAATACTTAAACATAGTCTTATTACGGATGTTTCCCTCTTTTTTGAATTAATAAAAACAGAACCCCTTACAGCGAAAGCCATCTCTCCGTATCTGCTGGAATCCATTTCTATAAAATCGGAAATCGTTCAAAAGGACCCCAGAGAAGTGAAGTTACGGAAGATTTTGAATTTTGGCCATACCCTGGGGCATGGTTTTGAGTCTTTTTCTTTTCGCAATGAACAGGGAGAACCATTGTTACACGGTGAGGCCGTGATACTTGGAATGATAGGAGAGTTGTACCTTTCTGAAAAATTATATAATTATAATAGCGCACCCCGGATTGCCCTGGAGTCGTTTTTTAAAAAACGTTTGATACCATTCTGTTGCCATGATAATGATGCTGAACAGATTATTGATTATATTTATCAGGATAAAAAGAACAGAGGCGATCGTATGATTTTTGCACTTCCCGATTCGAATACCAGCATGAACCCGGAAGCAGAGGTAGTGTTTTCTGATGTTCGGGAGAGCATAATTCATGTGATAGAATTCATAAATAAAAAGGATCATTGAGATGAAGGAGTTGGTTCGCATTGTCCGTCCGTTTGGACGAATATCCGGAGAAGTATCACTTCCTGTTAGCAAGAGCTTGTATAACAGGATAATAATGCTTAATGCCTATTGTGGTGAGTTGGATAATGATGTGGATATGGCGGATTCCGGCGATACGGCGTTGTTAAAACGCCTGCTTGGCGTGATCAAAGAGAATAAGGATAGTGAGCAGGTCATTCTTGATTGTGAAAATGCTGGTACCGTATGCCGGTTTTTAATGTCGTTTCTTGCCGCCCGAAACGGCCATTGGTTTTTAACCGGCTCATCGCGCATGAAGGAGCGCCCCGTGGAGCCTTTGGTAAGTGCTTTGCGATTGCTTGGTGCAGATATTAGTTATTGTGAGAAGGTAGGTTTTCTTCCTGTACGCATTAGGGGTACTAAGCTGCAATCAGCAACGTTAAAGGTAGACACTTCTGTTAGCTCTCAGTTTGTTTCGTCACTGTTAATGCTGGCACCAACACTTGAAAAGGGCCTCATCATTGAAATGCAAGGTGATTGCGTATCTGAATCCTATGTGTCAATGACACTGTCGATGTTAAAAAACGCCGGTATTAAAGTAGCTTTGAAAGACAACGTGATTCATGTTTCAGGAGGTTCTCCTGATGTAGTTGACCTGCAAAAAGAGCCCGATTGGTCCGGGGCAGCATTCTGGTATTGTCTGGTGGCATTATCTGCCCGGGGAGATATCTTTCTGAAAGGATTGAATAACCCATCTGTGTCGTTACAGGGGGACTCCATTGTCGCCGATTTGTTCCGCTCTCTGGGTGTGTCATCAGAAGTTATGTCGGATGGAGTTCGGATAAGGAAAAGGTTTCATGTTCCCGGAATCACGCGGCTGCGCTTTAACCTTCAATCAACACCTGATCTGGTACTGCCCATTGCCACAGCTGTCAGCGGCCTGGGCTATGGTGCACTCATTTCCGGGATAAGCCATCTGCAGTATAAGGAATCCGACAGGATTCGCGCCCTTATTACTGAGCTCAGAGCTTTAAATATTAATGTTGATTATATTGATAAAATTCTGGCTATACACCCGTCAACTGTTACAGTTTTTCGTCCTGTAAACACCTATAATGACCACCGCATGGCAATGGCATTCGCGCCATTGGTAATGCCATCACGCACACTGGATATCCGAAATCCGGAGGTAGTGTCCAAGTCTTATCCACAGTTTTGGGATATGCTTAAACAAATGGGCTTTGAATTGCAATGGAAGTGATGGCATACAGGGAATATTGTTATTTTTGCAAAAAATGAAATTTCATGACCGTAGATATATTTATTCCATGCCTGGTGGATCAGTTTTACCCTGAAATTGGGGTTAATATGGTGAAAGTACTTGAAAAGGCCGGTGTGGAAGTGCATTATAATGCAGAACAAACCTGTTGTGGCAAGAGTGCATTTGATAATGGTTTCTGGGATGATGCAGGAAATATCGGTGAACGCTTTATCAATGCATTTAATTCAGAAAATTATGTGGTTGGTCCTTCGCCCTCATGTGTGTATTTTGTAAAAAATCACTATGAGAAGCTGTTTTATAACTCGGGTCTTCATCTTGAGTTTAAAAGTTTAAAAAAACGCATATATGACTTTGTTCCCTTTTTAACTGATATTGTTAAAGTGGTTGATTTTGAGGCTGTTTTGGAAGAAAAGGCTTTTCTGCATACCTGTTGCTCTTCCGGTGACTACAGCAATACACCGGTGCAAATAAAATCATTGCTGAAAAATGTTAGTGGACTGGATCTGGTGATCCCTGAAAATTATGATGAGAGCTGTGGCTATCAGGGATTGGGCCCCAATCAAATGACTCAGGTGAGCGATGTTTTGCTTAAGAATTTTTGCCAAAAGGTAATGGATGCCGGATCATCAACAATTATTGTAGATGACATAACATGCCTTCTGAATATTGATACGTACGTTAAAAGGCAGAAGTTACCCATAAATGTTTTTCATATCGTTGATGTTTTGGCAACAGGATGCTGAGTTTTCCACAAAAAAATGTTTGTTTTGCAGTTTTTTATCGATAAAGACATGTTTTTAACATGTTTTTGGTTATTGATGTGGGTTTCGACCCGGGTAATGAACAATAAATTCTTAATAAATTCATCGTTCAGGTATTTTAATTAGCATTTTAAGCGTTAATTTTACACTGGATAGTTATGCTGGGTTTATATGGTAAAATACTACATATATATTATTGTTTTTGTATTTGCAGTGCTTTTTGGATCAGCTGTGCAAGGGCAGATAAGTGTGGGAGAGGATAAAGAGATCTGCTTTGGCGAAACAGTATGGTTAAAAGCAGAGGTTACAGATTCTTACGCCACACAGATAATGCTTGAGGATGATACCGTTGTTGGACCGATTCCAATAGGGTTTGATTTTGAATTTTACGGTATAACATACGATGAGTTTTATATCAGTAGTAATGGCTGGATATCGTTTTCAGCGCCATTCCCTTATAATGATAGCTGGAATGGTGGGCATAGCCCGCGAGAACTGCCTGATGATGCTGATTTTGTTCCGAAAAATTGTATTATGGGTGCCTGGCAGGACT
>CAZQNY010000009.1:52105-53833 GCA_964594665.1 uncultured Bacteroidales bacterium | reverse complement strand
AATCATTCTCTTCAAAGGTAAATGAAGTGGGAACCGGACCCCCATCATCAATATTCTGAGAATATAAATGCCAATGATCTTCAATAGTAGCTTCAAAAATAAGCTCATATTCGCCGTTACCAAGATCCCTGGTATCAAATGACCACTCTACAGGTTCAAAAATCTGAGCCAGCAAAGCACTGTGAATTAAAATCGTGATAAATAATACAAGTAGTTTCTTCATGTTAATGTTCTTCCCTCAATCAATATTATTAATCGTTTATTTACAAATAATGAAACGGATAATTTCCTCTGTGGATCCAGTTACCCGGTACCTGTTATCGATACGTTGTCCCGTTATCCATATAATGTCATTCGCAGATAACAGCAGCCATGTCCCGGCTTTTTGTGGTTGTTCAAATTTCTCATCAATAAAAAAATCACTTAATAATTTCTTATTATCCATCCCTAATGGGAAGAAGTAATCTCCCTGTTTCCATTTTCGTAATACTAATGGAAATACAATTTTCGATGAATCCAGACATGCTACGTTTGAACTCGTCGGAATTTCAAAGGTCACGGGATTAATATGCTCCCGTTTCATCTTCAAACAGAATGGACTATCAATTTGTTCGGTTTCCTTTTCAATAATAAAAATACCATTCTCTGAATCCTTTTCAAAAGGCAGAAGCAGTAAACCTTTCCTGCCTATAATAAGTGTGTAATTACCGGAATAGAATTTTTTTCCAACAGTTCCTGTTAAAGAATTGATAATATCAGTGACCTGTGATCCGGAAAATCCATATGGATGAATAATTTCATACAAAAAAAACGATGATGGGTTCAGAGACATCAACTCACGTTTATCTATAATAATCATCGAATCATCACCCGAAAGCAACCTGCTCCTGGCCTTCTCCACTTGTTGTTTTAATACATCTTCAGCCTGTCTGATATGGTGAATCGTTGTGTCAAGACGATTACTAAAACCAGGCTGTAGCTCATCCAAAAGCGGCAAGATCTCATGTCTTAATTTATTCCTCAGGTATTTCACCGATGCATTGCTGCTATCTTCCCGGTAAGGAATATTATGTTGAATAATGTAGTGATCGATATCCTCGCGTGTGGCAAAGAGAACCGGCCGGATTAGTTTTCCCTGAACGGGATTAATACCATGTAAACCTGCTATTCCTGTACCTCTGAGAAGATTGATAAAAAAAGTCTCCGCCTGGTCATCAAGATGATGTGCCGTGGCAATAAAATCAAAACTTTCGCTCTCAGCTATTGTCTCAAACCACTCATAGCGTAAATCACGGGCTGCCATCTGTATGGATATCCCCTTTTCATCAGCATATTCTTTTGTATTAAAATGCTTTTTATACAATGGTATACTATGCTGACTGGCATAGTCTGATACAAAGTCTTCATCCTTATCCGACTCGTCACCTCTCAGATGAAAATTACAATGTGCTATGGCTATTTTAAACTCTTCCTGAAGGAAAAGGTCGCACATAAACATAGAGTCTCTGCCCCCACTCACTGTTAGCAGTATCCGGTGCGCAGCTTTTTGCAGGCCCAGAGTGAAAATATATTCGTTAAAGCGTTTCTGCATTTTGACTCTTTATGTATGTTAATGTATAGATGAGTTTATGGGCGAAAATGTCCCCGAAAAATCCATTTTTTATAAAATCTACTATAATCATGATTATTATAAAACGCAATAAAAGTAAAAATTTTATAGCTTTGTGG
>CAZQNY010000009.1:0-52005 GCA_964594665.1 uncultured Bacteroidales bacterium | reverse complement strand
TATAATCATGATTATTATAAAACGCAATAAAAGTAAAAATTTTATAGCTTTGTGGTAACAATCCAGAATACCCAACGTACAAACAGGTAATCTATGCACAAAATATTACTTATTGATGATGATAAAGCGCTGTCGCAAACCACACAGGTCTTTTTAAAGGCCCGTGGTTTTGATGTGTCTACTGCTGAAAATGGTGCCGTTGGGATCCAGAAAGCTTTCGATGTATTGCCTGACCTGATTATTTGCGATATAAATATGCCGCATATTGATGGTTATGAGGTGTTTAGCGTACTTCAGGAAAGCTCTGCAACAAGCAGCATCCCATTCATTTTTCTAACGGCAAGAGATGATCTCCGTGACATACGCACCGGAATGCAATTGGGCGCAGACGATTACCTCACGAAGCCCATTGATCACGAAGAACTTTACCTCTCCATAGAAACCAGGTTGAAAAAGCATGAAAACCTTGTACGTGCCAACGAGGACAAATTCAGAACCCTTATTGAAAACAATCCCAACGGTGTTTTTATCTACCTTGATGAAAAATTTATTTCCGTGAATCGTGTTATGGCGGATATGTTCGACTTTTATCAAAAAGAATTTGAAGACCTTTCCTTTATGGATATTGTCGACATTGACGATCGTGACAGAGTAAAAGAGAAGCTCCAGAGATGCCAGAAAGGATTCGAAAAAAATATCCATATTAATTTCATTGCTCTTAACAGACGAAAAGATCAGATGCCCGTTGAATTATATGCCGGAGCATCAAAAATAAGAGGTAAAGTGAATGTTGTAGGTACTGTTGTTAAACAGAAAAATGAAAATAACGGATCACCCAACAGCGGAGGAATAAACTTATCGAATGCTGAAGTAGAGCAGCTCAGAACCAGTCTTGAATCTTCAGAGACTACAGATATCTCCGTTTCCAAAGAACTGGCATCGAAACTGATTAAAGTATACAGTGCAGATAACAGCCCGGGAGTAAAAACTACTCCGGAGGAGACTCCCTTTGTATTATCAAAAAGAGAAACTGAAATCCTCGAACATGTCTGCAAGGGTATGTCTACACAGGAAATTGCTGAAACCCTGTTTATCTCTGAAAGAACCGTTGAAAAACACAGAGCCAATATTTTGCTTAAAAGTGAAATGAAAAATATGGTGGAGGTAATAATTTACGCTATCAAAAATAATTTAGTCCAAATTTAGTCGTATCTTCGACCCCAATGACAAAGCATCATATCATGAAAAAAAACCTCGTATTGTACTGGCCGGAAGGTGGTGCCGTTGATCGTTGCGCCCATAAGATCTTCTCCGCCCTAACACCTGAAAATGCAGATATCTTTAACCTTGAAGAAATAGATACTGCCATATTTGAAAATTATTCCACTATTATCGCCGGTGGTTCTACCGTGGGAGCAGAAACCTGGGAAGAAGTCTCTGCCAACAATGAATGGAACCTGTTTCTGAAAAAATGTAAAGAATCCGGTTTATCCCTCAAGGGAAAAAATATTGCTGTCTTCGGCCTCGGTGATCAGGTCTTATACCCCAACCATTTTGTCGATGATATGGCTCATATTCTAAATGATTTTACTGAGTTTGGTGCAAATGCCATCGGAAGCTGGAGTGCTGAAGGATACCGGTTCACTGCTTCAAAAGCAGTCAAAGATGGAATGTTTGTAGGTCTTGCACTGGATGAAGTTAACGACAGCGAGCATACCGACTCACGAATCAGCTGCTGGTTAAAACAAATGGAAAACACTTTAGTATAAAATACTTGCATAAATCTGGAGAGGCATTTTAATAGGTGCCTCTTTTTTTTTATAAAAAAAAACACCTGCAACGAATCGCTACAGGTGCTAATATTATTTTAAAACAACTATTAATCTACTTCCCAGATGGTTCCGCTGCGGAAAAGATCATCGGCAGTTTTAATCTTTGACTGCGATTTAACCTCTTCGATCTGCTGCACCATGAGTTGCTCATAAACGGGTTTCTTAACATTCCTTATCACCCCAAAAGCAACAGGAAATTCAGGATTTTTCATACGCACAAGCTGCAAATGAATTATGGGATTAACCGCTTGAGAATCATGAACTAATATATCCTCTTCAGTAACACCATTTTCACCAATTGTTACCACTTCTAGCTCCGTACCATTAAAAACAAGGCCCTTGTTTTTCTCCTTACCAAAAATCATTCGTTCGCCATCCTTTAACCACAGCTGACGATCGGCTTTCATTTCGCGGTCGGTAAGATGTTTATGTGCGCCATTGTTAAAAATCACACAATTCTGGAGGATTTCCACAACAGACATTCCTTTATGCTCGGCAGAAGCTTTGAAAATCTCTGTCATAGTTTTTGGGTTTGCATCCAGTGCACGGGCAAAGAAGGTTCCCTGAGCACCAATACAAAGTTCACCCGGCACAAAAGGGTCTTCTATTGTCCCAAAAGGAGATGTTTTTGTTACCTTCCCAAAAGGAGTAGTAGGAGAATACTGACCCTTTGTAAGGCCATAAATCTCATTATTAAACAGCATCAAATTGATATCCAGATTTCTACGGATAGCATGTATGAAGTGGTTCCCTCCAATAGCCATTGAATCACCATCTCCGGAAGCTACCCAGATCGATAAATCCGGATTTGCTACACGTGCTCCGCTGGCAATTGCCAGTGCACGCCCGTGAATGCCATGAAAACCATAGGTATTCACATAATATGGAAAACGGGAACTACAACCAATGCCGGAGATAACAAGAATATCTTCTTTTCTCTTCCCTAACTCAGGTAGTACTTTTTCTAAAGATGATAAAATCGCATGATCACCACATCCGGGACACCATTTAACCATCTGATCGCTGACAAAATCATCCTTTGTAAGCTTCTCTTTTATTAACGTATCTTTACTCATCTTAAATCTCCTCCAGTATTTGGTTGAATTTCCGTGTAAGTGCAGAAACTTTCAATGGTAATCCCTTTAGTTCGTTATATTGATCATAATGGAAGTCAGAATGCTTCATTCTAAGATAACTTACAAACTGACCAAAGTTAAGTTCGCAAACACAAATACGCTTAAAGCGCTTAAAGATATCTGCGGTATTCTTTGGTAATGGATTGATATAGTTAAATTGTGCAAGGCTGACTTTTTTACCCTGCGCCTGCATCTCCTGGACGGCATTTCTGAGTGCACCATAGGTACCACCCCATCCAACAACCAGCAGATCACCTTCGTCGTCACCAATAACCTCCTGATCAGGAATCACATTGGCAACACGCTGAACTTTTTCGTCACGATATTTAGACATAATCTCGTGATTTTCAGGGTCATGAGATACTGAACCTGTAACATCCTGCTTTTCCAGCCCGCCAACACGATGGCGAAGACCTTCTGTTCCTGGTATCGCCCAATCACGTGCCAGGGTTTCCGGGTCACGACGATAAGGAGCATAATCAGGGTCATTTGCTTTTGCTATACGCGGTGTAATAGATGGTAAATCAGCTACCCTGGGAATACGAAATACCTCACTGCCATTGGCAATATAACCATCAGTAAGCAAAATAACCGGGGTCATATGCTCAAGAGCCAGCTTGGCTGCTTCAAATGCAAAGTAGAAGCAATTTGTGGCCGATGAAGCAGCAAGTACAATCACCTGACCTTCCCCATTACGACCATACAATGCCTGCATCAAATCCGATTGTTCGGTTTTTGTTGGCAATCCTGTTGAAGGACCACCACGCTGAACATCAACAATCACAAGAGGCAATTCGGTAATCAGTGCCAGGCCAATAGCTTCACTTTTAAGCGACAGCCCTGGCCCTGAAGTACTGGTAATGGCGAGGTCTCCGGCAAAACTGGCACCTATAGAAGAACAGATACCGGCGATTTCATCTTCTGCCTGGAATGCTTTAACACCCAACTGGCGTTGCTTTTCCAGTTCTACAAGGATCTCCGAAGCAGGAGTAATAGGATAAGACCCCAGATACAACTCCAGGCCTGAACGCTCGGCAGCAGCTAAGAAGCCCCATGCCGTAGCAATATTTCCGGTAATATTCCGGTACGTTCCTTTTTCAAGCTTTGCGGGTTGTACTGTATAGGTAGTTGCTGATGCCGCTACCGACTCAGCGTAGATGTATCCTGAACGTAAAACCTTTTTATTGGCCTCCACGATTACAGGATTTTTTCCGAATTTCTTTTCAAAGAATTTATCGGTTGGTTCAAACTCCCTGTTAAACAGGAAATAGGTGATCCCCAGGGCAAACATATTCCGCGACTTCAACGCCACTTTGTTGTCCAGTCCAAGGTCACTAACACTTTCTTTTGTAAGTTTTGAGATTGGCGCTGCAATGAGGTGATAATCCTTTAGGCTCTCATTTTCAAGAGGGTTTTCATCGTACCCGGCTTTTTCAATGGCCTTTTCAATAAAGGTATCCGCATCAATAATCAGCGTACCTCCCTGTTTTAGGTTTTTCAGGTTGGCTCTTAGCGATGCCGGATTCATTGCAACAAGCACGTCGGCAATATCTCCGGATGAGTGTACAGGCTTCTGTCCAAAATGTATCTGGAATCCTGAAACTCCCGAGATGGTATTGTGGGGTGCCCGAATTTCGGATGGATAATCCGGAAAGGTGGCGAAGTCATTACCGACACTGGCGGTATTATCTGAAAACAGGGACCCGGTCAATTGCATACCGTCCCCTGAATCTCCGACAAACTTCACTACCACTTCGTCAAGCTCAACAATCTTCTGGGCTTTTTCAATCATAGCTACTGTTTCTGTGGTTTATCGGGACAAAGGTAAAGACTATTTTTTGGTTAAAACAAACAATCGCATTACATTTTTTCGAAAAAAAGTAAACACACGCAAAACTCTGAGCCACAACACACTAATATCAATACTTATAGAGCATAAAACAACAGCGCTATTAAGCCTGTGCCAGTATAATCCTATTTCTGCCTCTGATTTCCGCAAACGTGTGCAGGACACTACTATACAACCGCCGTTTTTAATGCTTTATATTTAAAACCTTCTTGCAAAGATCAATCATAGCCCGATCCCCGGTATACTTTCCCGGTGTATCGCTGAGCTTAACTGTTTTAATCCAACTCTGACCCTCGGGTTTTGCTTCTGACATTTTTATCACTATATTTAAAGGTGTTACACCTACATCATTTGTGAAATTTGTACCTATACCAAAGCTGATCTTTATCTTTCCGGCGCAGTATATGGCAATCTCCTCAACTTTCGCCGGTGTCAGGCTATCACTAAATATTATCGTCTTACTATGAGGATCGATGCCAAGCTTTTTATAATGCGCAATTGTCTTTTCAGCAAAGACTATAGGGTCGCCACTGTCATGACGCACACCATCAAAAAGTTTGGCGAATTTTGTATCAAAACATTTAAAAAACAAATCAGTAGTAAATGTATCCGAAAGAGCAATTCCCAGATCACCACGATAAATATCGATCCAGTGTTCCAGCGAAAACTTGGTTGCCATCTTAAACCCATATTTGGCACTATGAAACATAAACCACTCATGTGCATGGGTGCCTATAGGTGTAAGATTATATCGCATTGCAAAATAAACATTTGACGTACCGGTAAAGGAACTTCCGTAAAAATCGCTCAGCGTCTCAATTATCAGATCGTGGTTGTCGTAAGAATACCGTCGACGGGTACCAAAATCTGCTACTTTAATAGAAAGGTTTTCATAAATCTCCATCTTTTTGCGGGCGATAGAACGAATTTCACCTTCCGGAAGCGGCTCCTGCCCGGTGATTTGAAAATATAACTCCGAAATCAAAGCCATCAAAGGAACCTCCCACAATATAGTTCGATACCAATAACCACTGATTTCAAGCTCCAGATGACCATCCTTTTGCTCCACATAAACCTCTGAAGGATCATACCTGAAACCGGCAAGAAAATCAAGATATGTCGGATCAAGGTAATAGCAACGCTTCATCAGATACTCCTTTTCTTCCGGAAGGAGTTTCAATCCCGCCATCTCATTGATATAACGTTTTAACTCATGTGCAAAACCATCCGGGAAAGGTGTATCATCACGATTGATAAACACATACTTTGCCCTGGCACGTGGAAATTTCTTAACCACACAGTTCTGCATGGTGAATTTGTAAAAGTCATTATCCAGAAATGATCGTATCATAACAGTTGTGTTGAGGTTATCAGATGTGCACCGGCAGTGTGCATCGTTTTTAATGCCTGTTCATGGTCGTCGGGATGTACATTTACAGCAGCCGTTGCATCGGTAACAAGAGTCGTGTCAAAGCCATCCGCCAGGGCATCAAGCACACTATACTTAACACAATAATCTGAAGCAAGGCCACAAATAAACAATTTGGTGTAACCATTTTCTTTCAGGTAGTGCGTAAGTCCAGTAGTTTGAAGCTTCAGATTATCATAAAACGCAGAATAGCTGTCGACTTCCGGGTTTGTACCTTTCCGGAATACCTTTGCACCTTTAACAATTGTTAAATCCTCATGAAATTCAGCACCATAAGTACCCTGGATACAATGGTCAGGCCATAAATACTGCTGCGCCGGGCCCAGAGGTACAATGTCTCCAACCTCTTTCCCTCTATGTGAACTTGCAAAACTCATATGACCGGAAGGATGCCAGTCCTGTGTATATATCACATGGTCAAAACGATCAATAAGTTTATTAATAACAGGAATTATGCTGTTTGCTCCCGGAACCTCAAGAGCCCCTTGTGCTAAAAAATCATGCTGTACATCTACGACAATAAGTATCTCCATAAGGGTGATTTTTTACAAAAGTATAAAAATCCTGTAACCACTGATTCTTATATAGAATGATCCTAAAAAACCATTCAATGCATTTGATATTCAGCATTGGATGATTAACATGGGTAATCTTCTGACAAAAAATCAGTAAAACACGCACCTACAGGACAAGAATTTTTTCTACTTTCGAAACATGGCTTTATAAAAGTCAAAACTGTGAAATTCAGACAATAAAAAAAATAAACCCATGAGAATCGAGAGAATTGCCCGTAATGCGGAGGCAATGGATTCCGATCATGTCGATTTGAACCTCATCACCCCGCTGATTGAAAAGTACAAAGGTAAAAAGGGTGCCATAATCCCTCTGCTACAAGGAACACAGGCTGTTTTTGGATACCTGCCCCGCCCTGCTATGGAAAAAATTGCAAAAGATTGTGATATCAACCTCAGCGATATGTATGGTGTAGCAACCTTCTACGCACAATTTCGCCTCAACCCGGTAGGAAAACATATCGTTAAAGTGTGCCATGGTACTGCCTGCCATGTCCAGAATGCCAATGCCATTACCGATGCATTGGAAGAGGCACTCGGAATTGCTGACGGTGAAACAACTGACGACCGCCTCTTTACGCTCGAATCAGTGGCTTGCCTGGGATGTTGCTCGCTGGCTCCCGTTATGATGATTGGCGATGAAACCTATGGAAAGCTTACCGGTACACAGGCTGTACGCATTGTTAAGAATATCCGGATCGCCGAAAAACAAAATAATTAACGTTAACCGCTGATGACATGGAAAACACGAAAGTAATTGTCGGCCTCGGATCCTGCGGTATCGCCGCCGGTGCCGGTAAAGTATATGACAAAATAAAAGCCCTTAAAGAAGCTGAAAACCTCTCTTTTGACCTCAAAAAAACAAGCTGTGTGGGTATGTGCTACCGCGAACCGCTCGTGGAAATCCACGATGATTCCGGTACTTATCTCTACGGTGAAGTGGACGAAGAAAGAGCTATCGAAATAATTGATAAACATATTAACCAACATAATCCCGTTAAGGAATATGTCGTCCGCACCGACCTGTTTAAAACCATCGACAATGAGTTTGTTGATAATCAGGTGAAAATTGCACTCCGCCATTGTGGCTATATTGACCCAGAGAACATTGAAGAATATGAACATCAACAGGGTTACGAAGCACTGAAAAAAATTAAAACCGAAAAAATATCACAGGAACAGGTAATTCAAACTGTTCTTGATTCAGGCATTCGCGGCCGCGGGGGTGGTGGATTTCCCACAGGGATGAAGTGGAAATTTGCTTTTAACAGCCAAAACGACGAAAAGTATATTATCTGTAATGCGGATGAAGGCGACCCCGGAGCATTCATGGACAGGTCGCTGCTGGAAGGTGACCCGCATGCCGTTCTTGAAGGTATGTCTATTGGTGCATATGCCATCGGCGCCACTCAGGGTGTTATATATTGCCGCGCAGAATACCCACTGGCAATCAAACGCCTCCAACTTGCCATCGACCAGGCAAGAAACAAAGGATACCTCGGAAAAAATGCCTGCGGTATTGATGGTTTTAATTTCGATATCTATATCAAAGAAGGTGCAGGTGCTTTTGTCTGTGGTGAGGAAACAGCTCTTATGGCTTCCATTGAAGGCCAACGAGGGATGCCCCGTAAACGCCCTCCTTTCCCCGCAGTATCAGGGCTATGGAAAAAACCCACGAATATCAACAACGTTGAAACTTGGGCCAATATTCCCTGGATACTCCTCAACGGAGCAGCAGCCTATGCTCAGTATGGCACAGAGAAAAGTAAAGGTACCAAGGTTTTTGCCCTGGCAGGAAAAATCAAACGATCGGGCCTCGTGGAAGTACCCATGGGTATGACTATCCGCGATGTAATCTTCAAACTCGGCGGAGGAATCAAAGACGATAAAAAATTTAAGGCCGTTCAGCTTGGCGGCCCCTCTGGTGGTTGCGTGCCGGAATACCTTGCCGATACCATCATCGATTACGATTCAGTAAATGCTACCGGCGCTATCATGGGGTCCGGAGGGATGGTCGTAATGGATGAGTCAACATGTATGGTTGATGTGGCCAAATTTTTCCTCGATTTTACCCGTAAGGAATCCTGTGGAAAATGTACTTTCTGCCGAATCGGCACAAAACGAATGCTTGAAATACTTGAACGTATTACCGACGGAAGAGGCCAAGAGGGTGATATCGAGCGCCTCGAAGAGCTGGCACACCAAATCAAAGACAGCTCCCTTTGCGGGCTGGGACAGACTGCTCCCAACCCTGTGCTTACAACCATCAAATACTTCCGTCATGAATATGAAGCCCATATACGGGATAAAAAATGCCCTGCACTGGTTTGTAAGAAGCTTATTACTTACGAAGTAAACCCGGAAAAATGTACCGGTTGTACTGTTTGTGCCAAAAATTGCCCTGTGGATGCTATTTCCGGTGAACGTAAACAAATACACCATATTGATCAGGAGAAATGTATCCAATGTGGCATGTGTTACACCAAATGTAAATTTGAGGCCATAAAGCTTTCTTAGTAACCCTTAAAATTAAAAACAATGAGTAACAAGATAAATGTTGTATTAAACGGAAAGATTGTTGAAGGGATTGAAGGCGAAACTATTCTTCAGCTTGCTAATCGTCATAATATCGATATCCCTACCTTATGCCACGACCCACGGCTGGAGCCATACTCTTCATGCTATGTTTGTGTTGTGGAAATTGAAGGCATGCGTAACCTGCAGCCATCATGCTCGACAAAAATCCGTGAAGGGATGAAAATCGAAACCCATAATGCCAGAGTAAAAAAAGCCCGTCAGACAGCACTGGAGCTTATGCTGTCAAACCATTATGCTGATTGCATTGGCCCCTGTAAGCAAACCTGCCCGGCAGGTGTCGATGTCCAGGGCTATATCTCGCATATAGAAAAAGGACAGTATCATGAAGCAGTGGCGCTTATAAAAGAAACAAACCCCTTCCCCGCCGTCTGCGGTCGCGTATGTGTACGACCCTGCGAAGTCGCATGCAGAAGAAATCTCCTCGATGAAGACGCTGCTGTGGGAATTGACTATATGAAGCGCTTTGCTGCAGACTACGATCTTTTGTCGAAAGAAAAATTCGTCCCTGAACTAATGCCTGCAACAGGGAAAAAAGTTGCTGTTATTGGAGCCGGCCCCGGAGGGATGTCTTCTGCTTTCTTCCTACAGAAAAAAGGCCACCAGGTGGATGTTTTTGAAGCCGCTCCCTATGCAGGAGGATGGCTAAGGTATGGAATACCTCCTTACCGCCTGCCTAACGATATTCTACAAAAAGAAATCGATAATATCACCGAACTTGGCGTTAACCTCCATACAAATCAACGTCTGGGAGATAACCTCAGCTCACAACACCTGAAAGATAATTACGATGCTGTAGTAATCGCTATTGGTTCGCAAAAAGGATCTCTTTTAGGTTGCGAAGGTGAAGATGCTCACAATGTATTTTCTGGTATCGATTTCCTGAAGGAAATGGAATTAACAGGTGAAAAATATGACTTTACAGGAAAAAAAGTAATTGTCGTCGGTGGGGGAAATACGGCCATGGACTGCTGCCGTATTTCAATGCGATGCGGATCATCTGACGTTAAGGTCGTTTACCGCCGTACTGAGAAAGAAATGCCCGCAAACCCCATCGAAATACATGAATCAAAACTTGAAGGAGTTGTTTATAACTTCCTCACAAACCCTGTTCGCGTTAATAAAGATGATAATGGAAATGTGAAATCTCTGACGCTCATCAGGATGGAACTTGGTGAACCGGATAAGAGTGGTCGCCGCCGCCCCGTACCCATTGAAGGTTCGGAATTTGAGGTGGAAGCAGACTATGTTCTCGCTGCAATAGGGCAAAAAACACAACTCGACTTTACCGATGAATTTAACGGCGTTTTCACCAACGGCGAACTAAAAGCCAACCGCTGGGGCGATGTTGATGCCGATAAGGAAACTCTCCGAACAGGTATACCCAACGTTTTTGCCTGTGGAGATGGAGTAACAGGTCCCGCAACATTGATTCAGGCTGTCGGTCAGGCACGCATTGCCGCACACAGCTGTGATCAGTATCTGCGTGGTGAAGAAGTCACTCCCATGCCCTACGAATTCTTCAGCAAAAAAGATAACTTCCAGGATCAGAAGGAAGAAGACTACCTTGATAGGTTTGCAGAGCAAAAAAGAGAAGAAATGCCTACCCTTGACCCTTCTGACAGAAGAAACTTCAAAGAAGTAGAACTGGGTTATGCATCTGAAGATGTTGCCAAACACGAAGCCAACAGATGTCTCGAGTGTGGGTGTACGGAACTGTATACCTGTAAGCTAAAAGAATTCGCTACAGAATACCATGCAGAACAACATCACGATGAAGGCAGCGACTACAATGACTTCGAGGTCGACTTCCGCCATCCCTTCATCGAATTCGACAAAAATAAGTGTATCCTATGCGCACGGTGTGTGAGAATTTGTAATGAAATTGTTGGAGCCAACGCGCTTGGACTTGTGGAACGTGGCTTCGATACATTCGTGGCTCCCGCCATGGGCGACGCCCTGCAGGACACCCATTGCGAAAGCTGTGGACTCTGTATCTCCGCATGCCCTACAGGCGCAATTACCGAAAATGTTCCTTTCAAACCGGGTCCCGTTAAAACTACGCCTGTAAAAACCATCTGTAACTATTGTAGCGTAGGTTGTGAACTGACACTGGAGCATAACGGAGGTTTTGTAATGCGTACATCTGGCGGCAACGGAATGGTGAACCCTGACGGAAATATCTGCCGTTACCCGAAATTTGGTTACCATTATCTTAACGATGCCAACCGTATCACTACTCCAATGATGCGCATTGATGGTGAGTTAAAACCCGTATCCTATCAAAAAGCTTACGCTGCTATTGTTAATGCTATTCAAAGCGTAAAACCCGACGAAAATGCATTCTTTGCCGGTGCCCGACTGACAAATGAAGAGATCTATGCTGTTCAAAAACTCGCCAGGGCTGCTGTCAAAACCAATAACATCCATAGTTTCCACTACCTGGGCCGAAGCAAGGCTTATCAGAATGATTCACTTAATAATGTGCCTTTCGACCAGATTAAAGACGGATCAAAATTCTTCCTTATAGGCTCGGAAATTAACCGCGACAACGCTGTGGCAGGGTGGAAGATGATTAATGCTGCGACAATCGGTGAAAAAGAAATTACCCTGGTAACGAAATATGAAGACAGCAAAATGATCCATAAAGCAGATGATATTCTGACAGTAAAAGATTATTATCCGTTTGTGAAAGCTGTTAACCATTACATTCTTTCAAACGGGCTTCAGAATGCCTTCTTCCTGAAAAACACAGAAGGTTTTGACGCCTATAAAGAGGCTTTACTGGCTGAAAATTTCAATGTCTTATGCGATGATGCAGGCGTTTCAGAAAAAGAGATTGCTGAATTTGCAACAGACTATAACAATCAGCAGAATGCCATTCTTTTCTTCTCCGAAAAAGAGGTTACCGGTGTTACCATTCGCGAAATCTTTAACCTGGCAATGATAACAGGTAAGCTGGGTAAAACTGCCAATGGAGTTATTGCTCTTAAAGAAAAGAACAATGCCCACGGGCTTGAAGATATGGGAGGGCTCTCCTATCTTGCCCCTGGAGGACGCGATATCTCCGTTGCGCTTGATGACTTAAAAGCAGTCTGGAATATTGATGAACTGCCCCGGGAGTCCGGATGTGTATACCATCAGGTGGAAAAAGGAGCCATCAAAAACTTCTTTATCTTTGGTGAAGACCCCTGCGGATGTACCAACGACCCGGCAAGGATATCAAAATATGTCTCTGCTGCCAGATTCTCTGTGGTAATGGATTATTTTATGACAGAGACAGCAAAAAATGCCAACGTGATACTGCCCGCATCATTCCCTGTTGAAATTGGGGGTACCTTTACAAACACCCAACGCAACATTCAGGAATTTGATGCTGTACTCCCCGCGAAAACAGAAAAATCATCTCTTGAAATAATTGTTGATCTAATGAAAAACTTTAAAGTTTCTATGCCGGTGGCTCCCGAAGAAATCAGGGAAGAAGCTTTTAAACTTTTCAAACCTGTTGATCAAAAACCACTCGCACTGCAAATCACAAAACCAAAAGATGATATCCGCATGTTTGAATATGGTTGCGATGCCATTGTAAAACAATTCGATGAAAAAACAAGAAGAGTATTTTAACCTAATCTGTTTATTATGAAAGAATTTAAAGATGTGAACGATATCCTCGATTTTGCTATTGATGAGGAACAAAAAGCCATGGATTTCTACATGAATCTGGCAAAAACAGCTAAAAATGACGATATGCGCGCTGCTTTTGAAGGGTTTGCTCAGGAAGAAATGGGCCATAAAACAAAGCTGGTTCAGGTAAAGGAAACCGGTGTTATGGAAGGGTCGAAGGAAAAAGTTGCTGATCTGAAAATTGCTGACTTCTCGGTAAATGTTAAGGCAACACCTGAAATGACCTACCAGGAGGCGCTGGTACTCGCCATGAACAAGGAAAAAGCCGCTTTCAAACTTTATACAACGCTCTCAGAGCGCGTAAACGATGTGGCCCTTAAGGAACTTTTCCAAAGCCTTGCTCTGGAAGAATCAAAACATAAACTGCGGTTTGAACTCGAATACGACGAATTTGTATTAAGGGAAAACTAATCGCTGAAAAAATACAAAAAACACAGTTTTACAGAGATGGCAATGATGTACATTTTAACTCTGTGAACTGTGTTTTTTTATTGGTATAACACATATAAAGCCGGCTCTCTCTGCGAAAAACTATGATTTGAATTCATGCAATTTAAAACTCCCGTTATCATACACCCCGTAGGTAAAGTGTACCAGCCAGTCACCTAAAAGCACAAAGGCCTTTCCACCTGGAAGAGATGCAACAACAGGGCGGTGGTAATGTCCAAAAACACAATAATCTACTTCCGGATGCACCTTTATTACATCTGCAGCATAATGAAACAACATCGAGTCTTCAATTGGCTCCGGAGCATCAAGCTTATTTTCTTTTACAATATTGGCATAACGAGACCTGCGACTAAAAAACAGCCCCAGACGTGTACCAATATCAGGGTGCAACCACCTGAAAAGCCATTGATTAACAGGGCATTCAAAAAGTCGCTTCAAAAATTTATATCCATGATCTCCGGGACCCTTGCCATCGCCATGAACCAGATAGAACGTCTTCCCGTCATACTGTAAAATCTCCGGTTCCCGATGCAGGGTAACACCGCACTCCTGTTCCAGATAGTCAAAAGCCCAGATATCATGATTTCCTCTGAAAACATGCACCGGCACCCCGGAATCAGTAATCTCCGACAACTTGCCCAAAAGCCGTGAAAAGCCCCTTGGCACAGCCATTTTATATTCAAACCAGAAATCAAAGATGTCACCCATCAGATAAATGGCTTCTGCATCATGTCGTATCTCTTCCAGCCAATGCACAAGCCGCTTTTCCCGCACCAGGCTGGAGGCATGGTCGGGAATACCCAAATGAAAATCTGAAGCAAAATATAGCTTACCGGCCATTATATCAATGCTTTAATTTGTTTTTCCAGCTCCCGGCGAGAGAGATCCGCTCCAACAATTTTTCCTTCCTTATCAAGCAACAGTGTTGTTGGGATTTTCTCAATCCTATAAAGCTTTGCCACAGGGCTCTTTGTACCCTTCAAATCCGATACCTGAGTCCATATGATAGCATCTTCTTCCATGGCCTGCAACCATTCATCCCTGTTCTCATCCAGTGATACACCAAGAATTTCAAAACCCTCCCCATGAAAATCATCATATAGTTTTCGCATGGCAGGGTTCGCTCTGCGGCATGGCATGCACCACGAAGCCCAAAAATCTATCAACACCACCTTACCCCTGAAATCTTCCAGACAGACCTTATTGCCCTCTGCCGGGGGCAGGCAAAATAACGGTGCCATATTTCCCTGCGACAAAGTTTCCTTTGCGGCTTCGTACTCACTAAGGCCCTCAACACGAATATGATGCTCCAATGCATGGCTGTTCCCGGGATAGGATTCCATTAGCCCAGTATCCAGTAATTCCATTATCTCATGGTCATTATCATCAAAAAGTCGTCGTTGACCAAACTTATCATTTATTACTATCAATGATGCCATCGATCCCGGGTTACTGCGTATAAAGTCCTTTGCCAATTGCCTTTGCTCATCAAACAATTGCTCCATGTGCTTCGTTAGCGAGGCATGAATATCAGCATAATTATCTTTCGACCTGCTTTTCATCAGTGTCCTGTTTGCCTCAGCAAGCGCATTAAGATTGTTGTAATAATCTTTTCGGTAATTCCGCAACAGAACCGATTCCGTGGATCCGGAAACATTATAGGTCTGCCCCATACTCCATCCTTCAGCCTGCAGATTTACTTTTTCTCCCGGAGTTCCAATTAATACGATATAATCATCATTATCAGCAGATAGATAAAAAAAATCAGTTTCATCCAGGGGAACTTCAAAACGGAAAGCACCATTCCCTTTAAGGGTTGCTTCACCAAGCTCCTTACTCTCCTTAACACCAAGTTGATAGAATGTAACCCTTCGCACTTCTGTGCCGGAGATTGAACCTTCAACAATAAACGTATTCGATGAACCTCTGTTGCATCCTGATAATGCTATGGCCACAAATAATGTGACGATTACGAAATGTATCCCTTTTCTCATGAATATCAAAAGTAAAGTTTTTTCGTTATATAGATAAATTTTGTAGTAATTTAGCATACGTCTGAATGGATTAAAATATTGTCATCCTATGAAAATTCACCCTTTACGCCTATGTTTTCTTCCACTTGTAATTTTTACTATGGTGCTGCTCACTCCTGCCTCCGGGCAAACCAGTTACCTGGTAGTTGAAAAACCGGGCACAGTAAAAAACCATAAATATGTGCAGGGAAATGAAATCGCTGTGAAAGCAAACTATCGCGGCATGGAATCAATTCTCCGGGGACGCATAACAGCACTCAGCGACAGCACAATTACAATTAACGGCAGACAGGTGATCCATATTGAAGATATAACGACAATATTCCACACACGGAATCTGTTCCCTCTCCTCACCGACGTTGGCTGGAAAGCAGGATCCGGATTTTTCCTTTTGGATGTAATAAATGGTCTGCTTACAAAACGGAAACCCGTGATTCAGAAAGGTGCTGTTATCATATCCGGCAGCCTTATTGCCGTATCTCTGGCGGCTTTTCCATTTATCTACAAAAAACTGATTATAGATGGCAGGCACTGGAGAATAAAAATGCTTATAAACAGCAACATAGAGTATTAAGGCTGAAAATTCTTTATATAGTCATCAACGCACTCATCAAACAAAGCACCATCACCATTATGGAAAGCTATTTTAATGGGCAGGTAATACACCGAAATACCTTCCAGCATTTTTAACATAGCTGGGTTCTGAAGTCGCATCGCATCTTTTTCCGTCGTAATAATTGCCTTGTTTTTCGTAAAAATATCATTGTATTTATCAACAATGGTGCGGACATCCTTTTGGCTGTATCGATGATGATCAGGGAAATCCATTGTCTCCTGTGTCGTGCAAAAACGCTTTAAATAGTACTTAAACGGATAGGTATTAGCAATACCGGAAACGACAAGCAGCGAAGAATAACACGCTGAAGGAGGAGGACACTTTAGTCCGGGCAGGGGCCTCAGGTTATCATATGTGATATAGGAAAAAAATAACTTCTGATGTTTTGCAGGCTTTAGCTGCTCCGTAATATTTCGTCGCGTAATAGGAGAAAGAACCTTTCCCGATTTAGTCACAATAATAATGTCAGCCCGGGACGATCCTGCGGTATGTTCTCGTAAAGTTCCTGTTGGAAGAAGATGATCCTCAGTGTAGAGATTATGAAAATCAGTAAGCAATATTGACAGTCCGGGCTTCACCCAGCGATGTTGAAATCCATCATCCATAAGAATAACATCAGGCTTCGGTTTCCCTACAAGCAGCTTTTCAATACCTGTCTGCCTTGACTCGCAGACAGCAACTTTAACTTTAGGGAACTTATGAACATATTGCATTGGTTCATCACCAATTGTAGTCGCATTATCTTTCTCGTCTGCAAGAATATATCCTCTGGTCTTCCTGCCGTATCCTCTGCTAAGAGTAGTTATTTTATAGTGATCCTGTAATAATCGTATGAGATATTCAATATGCGGGGTTTTACCTGTGCCCCCAACCGTGAGGTTGCCCAATGAAATAATCGGCACCGGGTATACTTTTGATTTACAGATAAAACCAATATCGAAACACTTGTTACGCACACGTATAAACAGCCCGTAACATAGAGCTATAGGAAAAGCAAGTAAACGTAACAATTGTCCCATAGGGTATTGTGGTTATGTTGTTGATATTGCATTTTTTCCAGACCTTCTGCACTAAATAAAATCCCCAACCTTTCAGGCAGCACAAATATAATAATATTTTTAAAATAAAAAAACTGAATCCCCATGGATGTTGTTACTTAAGATTGGATTCATCGTATTTAAAAATTAAAAAACATTATTCTTTTCAAATTTTGCTTTTAAAAAGCTATTATTTTTGTTCTGAAAAAAGCCATAATATGAAAAATGCTGAAATATTCGCTCTCCTTGAACAAATAGCTCCCAAAGCCTATCAGGAAGAGTATGATAATGCAGGGTTACTATACGGAAGTTATACCGCAGAATGCTCAGGTGTACTAATAACTCTTGATGTGACTGAAGCTGTTGTTGATGAAGCTATCGCTATGAAATACAATCTCATAATTGCTCATCATCCACTAATTTTCAAGGGGCTCAAAAAAATCACTCCCGGAAATGCCGTTTCAGACCCTCTTATTAAGGCAATAAAAAACGATATCACCCTATATGCTATCCATACCAACCTCGATAATGTTCCCAATGGTGTCAGCCATAAACTATGCCAGGTGCTGGGAATAGAAAAGTGTACGGTACTGGCACCCGGAAATGGAAAACTTAACAAACTGGTAACATTTATCCCTGAAAAAAAAGCCCCGGAAGTCAGAAAAGCACTCTTTGACGCCGGAGCCGGTCAGATTGGAAATTATGACAGCTGCTCCTTTAACAGCCCCGGGAAGGGAACTTTCAAAGCCGGAGAAAACACAAATCCTTATGTGGGGATGATAGGTGAAATTCATACTGAAGATGAAATCCGTACTGAAGTGGTTTTCCCTGAATATTTATCACAAAAAATTGTGCGTGCCTTAATAAAAGCTCATCCTTATGAAGAGGTAGCTTTCGATATTTATCCATTGGACAACCGCCACCCGGGCATTGGATCAGGAATGTACGGTGAATTAAAAAAACCAATGAAAGCTCTGGATTTTTTAGCAATGGTAAAAGAAAAACTTAATCTGCCATGCATAAAATATACCGGTGACATTGAGCGACCCATCCGCAAAGTAGCCCTCTGTGGAGGTTCAGGATCATTTCTCATAAAACATGCAAGGAGTATAAATGCCGATATTTATCTCACCGGAGATATCAAATACCATGATTATTTCGATACAGGTAAAAACCTTATTGTTGCCGATATTGGTCATTATGAATCGGAACAGTTCACTAAAGAACTTCTGTTTGAGGTTCTTAAAGAAAAAATTCCTACCTTTGCACTCTCTATTTCTAAAGTAAATACAAATCCTGTTAAATACTTGTAAAACAGTCATATAACACATTCTGACATGGCAAAGAAAAAAGAACAGAAGGCACCGGAAAGTGTAGAACAACAGACAGCAGCACCCGTTCATTCACATAAAAGTGATGCGGAGGTTACCATTGAGCAAAAACTCATTGCCCTGTATAGCCTTCAAAAAATTGATTCTAAAATTGACAAAATCCGTATTGTAAGAGGTGAATTACCTCTCGAAGTTCAGGATCTTGAAGATGAAATTATTGGTCTTGAAACTCGTATCTCCAATTTTAATGATGAGATTACTAACCAAAAAGATCAAATTACTGAAAAGAAAAATACGATTAAGGACGCGCAAGGCCTCATAAAAAAATATGAAGAACAGCAGATGAACGTCCGTAATAATCGTGAATATGATTCACTCTCCAAAGAAATTGAATTCCAGACACTGGAAATCGAACTCGCCGAGAAACGGATAAAAGAATATACTGCAGCTATTAAAGTAAACGAAGTAGAAGTTGAAAAAGCCAATGGTGTTCTTGTAGAACTAAAAAAAGACCTCGACGTTAAAAAAGGTGAACTTGATACTATTGTTGCTGAAACAGAAAAAGATGAGCAGCAACTGGAAGATAATTCACTCGAACAACAAAAATATATCGAAGATCGTCTGCTGCTTGCCTACAAACGTATCAGAAAAAATGCACGTAACGGTCTTGCTGTTGTAAAAGTTGAACGTGATGCCTGTGGCGGTTGCTTTAACAAAATCCCACCTCAGCGTCAGCTAGATATCCGTATTCATAAAAAAATTATTGTCTGCGAATACTGTGGACGTATCCTTATCGATGATGATATTGCCGAAGCTGTAGATGCTATGATTGGCGAATAATTAAACACATATGCACAAGAAACGCCGGTAATGAACTACTCATACCGGCGTTTTTCTTTCTTGTACCTTCACCAGGACTAGAACCTGAATCCCAGTGTCAGTAATGCCTGATTGGAGATATATGTAGTTGTGGCAGGTGTTACATATTCACTACTGTATATGTAATATTCCTGCTCTGAAGTTGTATATACAAAACCAAGATCGGCAAAGAAATGCTGATCACGAACACCTATTCCAAATGTATAGGATTCCTGCACGCCTCCATCATTTACATCTGTATTATAGGGCGAACTATACAGCGCATAACCGCCGCGCAGACGAACCTGCCCCAGAACCCACTCAGTCCCCAGCCGAAGGTTATGTCCGGCTGTATAACTTTCGTTAATGGTATTATTTACATTAAAGAAATCGTCCTGATCACTACGAAACTTCGTACTGCTATAGTCTGAATATTCATAATCCGCACTGATAAGCCCTGCTTTTCCAATGACTACAGCAACGCTGCCCAATAAACGCATGGGTGTTTCAAGCGCATACTCATAATAACCATCAGGGCTGCTTGCATATCCGTCAGAAACCTCATTCTGGTCGGTATCAAAATACGACTCAACACTTGCCGACCATTCGTCATACATATCATTATAAAAAGTTGGGGTATGAAAAGCACCACCTATTCGTAGCCAGTACACAGGCTTTAAGATAAATCCCATCTTAAAGTTAAATCCGGAACCCGATGTATGAAGCGTTTCCTCAAACTCAAGACTGTTAAAGTACGGTATACTATCACGTGAGTCCAATTCAGTATAGGTTGAATGGTAACTGTAATTCAGATAGGGAAGGCCAATGGTTGCACCAACATACAGCATATCGTTGATATTGGTACCGGCTGAGAACACCACTTCATTCATTGAACCTTCTGTTACAACACTCTTGCGCTGGTAAACATATCCTTCCTGTAAACCGGTATTGGTTACATCGTGGAGATATTCCGTGGTATCAGCATTATAAAAAAGTATCCCGCTGTTAAAGGCAAGCTCCGTATCAAAAGGATTCAAACTGCCTTCTTTATTTGCAAAGTCATTCCAAACCTGACGGATTGATGAACTTTCATTAAACCCTTCAACAATAATTCGGTTATTAAAGTTATTGCTCCTGTTAACCCCGAATCCGAACTGAAAGTTCTTGAATACAGAGCTGTTGCGGGCATCACTAACCAAAACAAAGCCTGCATTTCCAAAGTTAAAATTGTATTTATTATCGTTTCCTGACTCGCCCAACCATTCGGATGTTGTGGATCCGGTATATACTGAAGGCGTAAAACTTACAATCGACTTTTTATAAACGCCTATACCTGCAGGGTTAGTAGATAATGTTGAGAAATCAGCTCCCAGGGCACCAAAAGCTCCTGCCATTGCTGTACTGCGGGCAGTGCCTCCAAATGTGAGCCTGCTGTATCGTAATGCATCCTCTGCGGTCTGTGCCTGAAGAAAAGGAACACATACCAGTAGTAATGCGGTGAATAAAACCAACTTTTTCATAATACTATTATTGGGTTATAAAACAATTAAATTCAGTTATGACAGGCTTACTTACGACGGCCTGAAGAAGACGAGGAAGAAGACCTTGAAGAGGAGCTGCTACTACGTGAAGAAGAGCTGCTACTGCTGCGCGACGGAGAGCTAAAGCTGCTGCTACTGCTTCGCGATGGCGTACTTACGCTCCTGCTGCTACTGCTGCGCGATGGCGTACTTACACTCCTGCTGCTGCTACTGCTGCGCGATGGAGTGCTTATACTGCGGCTGCTGTTACTACTCCGCGATGGAGTGCTTACCGAACGACTATTACGTGATGGTGAGCTGTAACTACGGCTACTATTACTGCTTCGTGATGGTGAGCTGTACGTTTTATTCGACCGTGAGCTGCTACTGCCTGAAGGAGTGGTTACAGTACGGCTGTTGGGGGTAGCGTTGTTACTCCTTTCCGGAGAGCTGTACGAGTTGGAAGTACGACTGTTGGGACGAGTATAATCGTTACTCGATTTGGGTCGGTTATAATTCGGCGACTCATATGTTTTGGGCTTTGCAGTACCACGATATTCATAACTATTAGGCTTGGTATACCGCTGCTGGCTTACAGAGGGAGCAGTACGTGTTGTGCGGGTACTGTTACGCTCCATGGTAGTTGTTGTCTGTGGCCGGGTATAGTTTGACGCCGGATTGTTACGATAGGAACTACGCTCTGCAGACCTGTTAATACCAGACCCCTGAGTAGTTCCGTTGCTGACACGGCTATTGGTTGCCGATGGTGATGCAGAGGACGATGCTCCGGGAGTCGGGTTAATGCGTGTTGTAGTATTTGTAGCGCCAACATTTGAGCCTGACCTTATGGTACCACTGTTAATATTGTTGCCTGAGTTATTGTTTGCACTCACACCTGAGGTACGGTTTGCTCCTGTGCGGGGTGTTGTAGCCGTGTTATTTCCGGCAGGATTAATTTTACTTACTGACGGGTTCTCAGCAGAAACCTGGCCATTGGTAGCAGCCGAAACGCGGCCGGATACAGTTGGCGTTGAAGTTGTAGTACTTCCCTGGCGTTCAGCAGTGGATTTCAGGCCTGCATTGGTAGCTCCTGTAGCAGCATTTACGCGGGCTGAGCCGGAGGCCGGGCCTCCTGTTGGGTTGCTTACTGTTCCATCGCTGCCACCACGTCCACGTCGCTGGCCATAATAATTGTTCGATGAGGCATATGGCTCATCCCAATAATATCCATTGTGGTGATTGTTATAATGCCCATACCAATAACCATCCCAGAAACCATTGTTATAGCCATGTGCATAGGAATTAGAATACCACGGGTTGTAATACCACGAATTAGAATACCACGGGTCGTACCATCCATAACCATAGTAACTATAGGGGCGATACCAGCTGGATCGATAATGGGGATACCCAAAACCTATGGAGAAACCCCCATAAGGATAGCCGTAATAAATACTTGTCCCATAGTAAAACGGATCATAGTTATAATAGTACATATTTGTATAATAATCGTTATAATAACTATCGTAATAAAAAGAGTTATGGAAACGACGAATACGTGAGGAATACTCATAATCATAATATTCATCAGTATCATAACCATCCCCATAATAGTTATTATTGGTTACATAGGTATTACCTTCATCATCGGTTAACGTTTCAGAGGATATATATTCGGGCTGAGTTTGATTTTCGGGGATATACTCTTCAGGTTCTTCAGTGGAGGGATACTGGTAGGTCGAAATTTGATCTGTAGTGGTAACAGGTTCAGCAGCAGATCCGGAATAGTAGATATCGTCGTAATATCCGGCTGTAGTGTAGGCTCCTGTTGAGCAGCTTGTTAAAGCAACTGCGGTGATAAGTGTAAAAAGAATTGCCAGATTTTTCATGATGTGTCCTCCTATGAGTTGAATGTTATCGCTATACGTATTATTCTCAAATTATTAATTACTTTTGCAACGCTTCAAGCGCATGAAAATAAACAAATACTATACCACGATTTAGAAAATGGCAAAAAATTTTACATCACGCGAAGAAAACTACTCACTTTGGTACAATGAGTTGGTTGTAAAGGCCGATTTGGCTGAAAATTCCGCAGTACGCGGTTGTATGGTTATCAAACCATACGGATATGCAATTTGGGAAAAAATGCAGGCTACACTGGATAAAATGTTCAAGGACACCGGTCACAGCAATGCCTACTTTCCATTATTCATCCCAAAATCATTCTTTAGCCGTGAGGCCAACCATGTTGAAGGTTTTGCCAAAGAGTGCGCCGTGGTAACTCATTACAGATTGAAAAATGACCCGGATGGTAAAGGTATTGTTGTTGACGAGGATGCTAAGCTGGAAGAAGAGCTTATTGTTCGTCCTACATCAGAAACCATTATCTGGGACACCTATAAAAACTGGATCCAGTCGTACCGCGATCTTCCTATTCTGGTAAATCAGTGGGCCAACGTAGTACGTTGGGAGATGCGTACACGCATATTCCTGCGCACAGCAGAATTCCTCTGGCAGGAAGGCCATACCGCCCATGCCACAGAGCAGGAAGCCATTGACGAGACCATCCAGATGATGAATGTATATGCTGATTTTGCTGAGAATTTTCTGGCCATGCCGGTTCTGAAGGGCACCAAGTCACCCAATGAACGGTTTGCCGGTGCCATCGAAACATACTGTATCGAAGCACTTATGCAGGATGGCAAGGCTCTCCAGGCAGGTACATCACACTTCCTGGGGCAAAACTTCGCTAAAGCCTTTGACGTTCAGTATCTTAACAAAGAAAACAAACTTACACATGTGTGGTCTACCTCCTGGGGGGTATCAACACGCCTGATGGGAGCTCTGATCATGACACATTCCGATGATAATGGTCTGGTATTACCACCAAACCTCGCTCCTATCCAGGTTGCCATTGTTCCGATTTACCGTAAAGAGGAGCAACTCAACGCCATTTCGGAAAAAATTGAACCGGTAATCAAGGCATTGAAGGATAAGAATATCTCTGTAAAATACGATGACCGCGACACCTATAAGCCGGGTTGGAAATTCAACGAATATGAATTTAAGGGCGTCCCTGTAAGGCTTGCCATGGGCCCCAGGGATATGGAAAACGGCACCGTAGAAATCGCCCGCCGAGATACCCTGGAAAAAGAAATTGTTCCTCTCGAAGGCATTGAAGAGCGTATTGAAAAACTTCTTGAAGAAATTCAGCACAACCTGTATCAGAAAGCGCTGGATTATCGTAAGGATAATATTCGTAAAGCCGATACATGGGACGAGTTCAAGGATATTCTGGATAATAAAAAAGGTTTTATTCTTGCACACTGGGACGGTACTTCAGAGACAGAACAAAAGATTAAGGATGAGACAAAGGCAACCATCAGGGTGATCCCCATGGATGGCGAACAGGAAGAAGGAAAATGTATCTATTCCGGAAAGCCTTCGAAGCAGCGCGTAGTTTTTGCATTATCTTATTAAAAAAGCAATTAATCCATTTTTATAAAACTTCCCGATCCGGAGCTTGTTATTTCAACTTGCTCCGGATTTCCGTAATAATAGACATCCCCACTGCTACCTATTAAAGCATCAAAGAAGACAATCGCTCTGGCATGCATATCAGCATAACCATTATTTGTCAGAAATAGTTGTTGCGAACACAGATCTTTGCAGTTTACCGGACCAAAACAAGCACTATAGATATAACTGATATGTGAATTTCCACTTACGGTTATTCCTGTTGATCCCGTTGCATTATTTACCGAGAAGAGATAGGTTTCGACTTTCAGCTCCACAACGCCACCACCGCGCTGAATATCGAGCCATAAGGAATCTCTTACAAAAGGCACTTCACAGCTCACCGTTCCTGAAGCATTATAATGAATAGCATGAATACCATAAGGGTTCATTTTTACCTGTGGCCGTTTGTTGTAGCTCCTCAGCCAATTCCCCTTGTTTTCATTGGTAATCACAATGCTGTCGCCCTGAGAAACGACATTAATCCAGTCGAGCAAATATTTTCCGCCAACCACCCAGGCCTCATTCACGGGAACTGAATCAGAGAATATCACATCCACATCATCAAAAACGGCCACCACACCTGCAGCATTGACATCCCTGACCTGTAAATCAGGTGAGCCCGCAGGTTTGAGCATCTGCGGTGACTTTTCACATCCTGACAGCACCGCAATCAGGACACACAGAGATATGTAAATGATGTTTCGCATTTTCTAATAATAAATTGTTTTCAAATCATACCCAAACCCAAAAGCAATAAAGTCGGCTCGTCCATAAAGTGCTTTTAACCCAAAATAGGTATACAACCCATTTTCAAAATGATACTTAAAAGCAGCACGTTCATACATTGTACCCAGATAAATGGTGTGGGGTTTATAGAGTTCCACACCAACTGCAAAATCGAATGATACCACCCACAAACGCATATGCCAGGCACCACATATTCCATATTTATTATATGGCGACACCTCATTTTCACTTCCAACAGGCTGGTAGTGCGACAGATCAAGGCCTACGCCCAGGCTATGTTTAAAATTCACCGGTTTCATTGCCTCAATGGAGAGCGAGGTAGCCATTAAACGATCATTTTCATTATAGGTAGGGTCTTTAAAACCCATAAAATACGTAAATGCTGTATACATAAATTTCTTGCCATCAAACTCATACATATAAAGCTCGGGAAGCACTTTTCGCCGATCAAAACGATTGGGGTGCTGTGGGTGATACATAACACCAAGACTCACAGAAGGACTATTAAGCCCATAATTGGGAGTTTTAAACGACCCATTACTAAAGTGCTGAAAATCAATACCTCCATTAATAACGAGATATTCATTTATCTTTTGCTGATATTCCAGTTTAAGATTTATGGCGGCGTTAAGGTGCGAACCGATAGCGATATTTTTATAATTTGTTACGGGATCAAAAGGATTAGTGAGGTATCCCAGCCCAACGCCCAGACGAAAGGCAAGCCTTAAGGCCGGAGTGCCGGCAACAGGAAAACTAATATAGGGGTGTAGGGCAAATGCTTTGCCAATATACTGTGAATTGTTAAACCCCGAATACCATAGCGAAAGGCCCAGTCGCGGGAAATCATAAGCATATTCCCATCGTTGATGCCCATAAGATAAATAGCCAACAGAAAATTCTGTACTGGTGAAATGCGTTTGTAAAGGATTTAGCTCCAAATGATGGGGAATAATAAAGCCATAACTATTGCGGTACTCAACATAATAGTTGTCGGGCAGGACACGCTGCGACATGGCTGAAAAACCCACCCCCATAAGAAGCAGTGCCAAAAGAAGAGGGCGGTATGTAATGGTTATATTCTTTTCCAATTTACAATAATACTACATTATCTTAACAAAAATAGAAATAAAGCATTTGTGATTGCTTACCTTTGCGCAAAAATCATACATATGGACCGCAGATTAGAGGCATTTCAGAGGTTACTGGATATAATGGATGAGTTACGGGCCAAATGCCCATGGGACAAAAAGCAAACACTTGAAAGCTTACGATACCTTACGATAGAGGAAACTTATGAGCTTTCTGACGCCATCCTGGATGGCAATCTTGATGATATCAAACAAGAAGTCGGGGATATTATGCTCCACCTGGTGTTTTATTCAAAAATAGGGCAGGAAAAAAATGCATTTGATATTACCGATGTATTGAACAGTATTAATGAAAAGCTCGTTCGTCGTCACCCTCATATCTTTGGTGATGTGGAGGCAAATGATGAAAAAACGGTAAAAGAAAACTGGGAAAAAATCAAGATGAAAGAAGGACGAAAGTCTGTCTTGTCCGGGGTTCCCAAGTCAATGCCGGCCATGGTAAAGGCATTCCGCATGCAGGAAAAAGCCAGTGGCGTGGGCTTCGACTGGGAGAATACCGATCAGGTATGGGACAAAGTCCTGGAGGAAGCACAGGAGTTACGCGATGAGCTTAACAATGGCGCTGAGAAAGAGAAAGTAGAAGCGGAATTTGGTGACCTGATGTTTGCACTTGTCAACTATGCCCGTTTTATAGATGTTAACCCCGATGATGCATTGGAGCACACCAATAAAAAATTCATCCGTCGTTTCAACTACCTTGAAGAGCGTGCACGTGAACAGGGTCGGGCCATACACGAGATGACTCTAGATGAAATGGAAGCCATCTGGCAGGAGTCAAAAAAAGAGGAATAATAAAAGTCAGATTTCCTAATCAAGAATACACCGTATCGTCAGGCCCTTTGATTTTGCAGGAGCAACAAGGCTTGCCTCCTTACTATTATATTGCATTATACGGCCATAAACCAATCCGTTGAGGTACTCCTGTGAAGTCCAGAACCATGCTTCTTCGGTTTTTCTTTCAAATTCACCTTCTTCCTGAGAACGAAAACCTCCCGGTAAAGCAGTAAAAAAGCTGGAATTTGTTGCTCCGGTATTGGGATACTGCCAATGTTCAGTGCCGGTTTCTTTTAATTCGGCACCTGCTGTTTCTTCTCCGCCAAGAAATTCAATAAGCTCTGTCCATTCCTCATGGGTAGGCAGACGCCAACCATCAGGGCAGACACCCTGGCCGTCAAAATTATCACGCTCCCAGTTATCTGCAATGGCAGCAGCAAAGGAATACATCATCCCATAATCACTATCAGGGTCATTACCCACATAGCAACGGGCATCATCGGTGTTATTATTCTCCAGCGCAGCCCAGTCATCATCGAAAACCACATGAGGTATTTCATCACCGTTGGGATAATGGGTAACCTTTAGGTTCTGTTGCATCCAGCACTGAGAACCTATTTCCAGTGCATCATAAACATTGCCGTCGATGTCGGTCATTGTTTCAGGGCATGTTGCAGGCAACACAACTTCAATAAAATCCTCTTTTGTTTCTGTATCTGAACCAGCTTCATTGGTAGCGGTAAGGCTCACGGTATATACGCCGGGATCGGTGTAGATATGCACCGGAGAGTGAGCAGTAGTAGTATTCCCATCGCCAAAATCCCAATACCATGAAGTGGGAACATTTGTTGATTCGTCGGTAAAAAAGACCTGCAAAGGTGATTCACCAAAAGTAGGTTCAGCTGTAAAGGCCGCATCCGGTACCTGGACAGGATTTGTTACCTGAATATAATACTCTTTGGTCATGACATCCGAGCCTTCGGAATTGGTTACGGTAAGCGAAACAGTAAAATCCCCTATTCTGACATAGGTATGTACAGGATTCTGCTCATCGGAAGTATAGCCATCGCCAAAATCCCAGAGCCATGATGCAGGATCATTCAGGGAAAGATCAGTAAAGGTTACCTCTAAAGGCCGGTAACCAAGGGTTGGATTAGCAGAAAAATTTGATTGCGGCGGGAAAACATTATTATTTACAAAAATATAACTCTGTTTTACCAGCGTATCAGTGCCGGCAATATTACTTGTAATGAGAGATACATTATACTGTCCGGGAACATTATAAGTATATACAGGATTTTGCTCGGTACTTACCCCTCCATCACCGAAATTCCATTCCCATGTTTCAGGGATATTCACAGACAAATCGGTAAAAGTAACCTGCAGAGGAGGATCTCCAAACGAAGGAGAACCGGTAAAATTGGTTTGCGGAGGTACAGGAACAGCCAATACTGATATATATTCCTGCTTCACAACAACATCTTCACCTGCGGCATTTGAAACTGTAAGAGTAACAGTATAAGTTCCCGGATCTTCAAAAATGTGTACCGGATTAGTTTCTATTGCTGTTGCCCCATCTCCAAAACTCCATAACCACGTATCAACATCATTAACTGATTCATCGGAGAAAGCAACCTGCAACGGAGCATAACCCGACAATGGCGTGGCTGAAAAGCCGGCTTCCGGAGGGACAATATCCTGATATACTGAAATATAGCCTTGTTTTGTCAGAACATCAGAGCCAGCCTCATTACCAGCAAGCAGGGAAACAGTATATATCCCTGGAGTTTGATATTCATGAACAGGATTACGCTCATCTGCTGTTGTTCCATCTCCAAAATCCCACAGCCATGACTCAGGTGAGTGTGTTGAAGAATCAGTAAAAGCAACGCTCAGAGGTGCGGCACCTTCCAGCGGGACAGCACTGAAACCTGCCTCAGGAGCTACAACAGCCTCTGTTACAGTAATGTAATCTGATTTTGACAGCGTATCAATTCCGGCACTGTTTTCAACAATTAACGACACAGAATAGACTCCCGGAGTCTCAAAGGTATGTTCAGGATTTCTGATATTCTCTTCTTCACCATCACCAAAGATCCAGTACCAGGTTTCAGGTTCTCCGGAAGAGGATTCACTAAACACAACCGTCAACGGAGCATCACCCACCAAAGGAGATGCTGAAAATGCTGCTTCAGGGAGTTCCACAGGTGCCTCCAGGGACACAGTGATCTTGTCTGTTGCCATTCCCTGGCGATCATCGGTTGCAACAGCACGAATTTCATATTCACCCGGGCTCATCGTCTCTGTTGAAACAATACATTGATAAGGTGATGCAGTAGCTTTTATTATTTCATTATTATTAAAATAAAAAGCCACACTCTCAATGTTACCGTCCTGATCAGTTGACTGTGCTTTAATTTCAATATCATCACCAATTAAAAACACAGTTCCATTGGCAGGTAATGAGATATCACAGTCCGGCAAAAGGTTTTCTTTTTCTTTACAGGAATGCATTCCGGATAGCAAAAACACAATGGTTATGAATACAAAAAGGCACGTTGCAACGGACCGTGAAGAAGAATTTATACGCATTATAAAAAAGGTTTATTAGTTTGGCATAAAACGTATCAAATGTAGGACAATATATTAATATTAAAAAGTGAAATATACCAAAAACAAAAAGCCACCTCATAAAATGAAGTGGCCGTTTTCTGAATAAGCAGCTTATCTGCGATAAGCTAATTTTTTATCGGGTTTTTTCTAAAGATAAACCATAAACCAATAATAATCAGAGGCAGACTAAGTATCTGCCCCATATACAAAGGCATTCCGATTTCAAAATCAACCTGAGGATTTTTAATATATTCTATCAGGAAGCGTGCTGTAAAGGTCAGAAAGAAGAATAATCCGGCCAGGAGCCCTGGTTTGACCTTATCTCCTTTCTTCTTATAAACAAAGAAAATAATGAAGAATATAAGAAGGTAAGAAAGAGCTTCATAGATCTGGGTAGGGTGCTTGGGGACAGTTTCACCATTACGTTCAAAGATAAAACCCCATGGCATACTTGTCTGGACGCCATAAATTTCGGAATTCATAAGATTTCCCATACGGATAAAAAAAGCCGGGATAGGAATTCCCACAGCGAGTTTATCGAAAAGCCACACCAGGTTTATTTTATAGATATCCTTGTATTTTCTTGAGAACCACCACAGTGCCAGTGGAATGGTAACAGCGGCACCATGACTTGCCAGTCCGCCCTTCCAGATCATAATTATCTCCCAGGGGTTGGCAAGGTAATACCCGGGTTCATAAAAGAAGCAATGCCCCAGGCGGGCACCCAGAATGGCAGCAACAATAACCCAGAGAGCAAGAGTATCAGTGAGTTTTTCGGGTTTGCCCTCCTTTTTTATCATCCAGCCAATAACAACATAAGCCAGATAAAGGCCAATGGCATAAAAAAGGCCATACCATCTTACATGAATATTCGTACTTGGAAATATTCTCGGATCAACGCTCCAGGTTATAAAGTCTAAAATCATCTGCCGTTAGTTTTAATTACAAATGTAAATATTTTAACGCATACAATCCATGTGGAATATGGTTTCAGGTGCTGTTTTTAAATATTTAACGTTTTCTTACAAAAAAGAAACTGCATTTTCGAGGGTAATGTTTTTATCATTTCTGTATAAAGATAAAAATCAGTACAACAGCAATGAATAATACCAAAGAAATTGAATGGATCGGGCGAATAGCACTAAAGATGACCCCCGGACTGGGAGATATGACTATAAGAAAGCTTATCAATCACTATGGCAGTGCGGAAAATGTTTTCAGTATCAATACCAAAGAGCTCCATGCATTAAAAGGCCTTGGATCGGGAGTTATTGAATCTATTCAAAACAAAACATATCATAACAATGCAGAAAAAGAGTTCCTGCACTTGTTGAAGCGAAAGACAAAAATGATTTTTTATAAAGATAAAGAGTACCCGGTACGATTAACTGCGTGCCCCGACAGCCCGGTAATGCTTTTTTATCATGGCACAAGCGAGCTGAACAGCCGCAGAACATTAGGCGTTGTCGGCACACGCAAAGCAACCCAAAACGGCAAAACCATCACCGAGAAACTCATCAAAGGATTAATAGAATATGGAGTTACCATTATCAGTGGACTTGCCTATGGCATTGACACAGAGGCACATCGTTGTGCTGTTAATTATCAGTTACCCACAGTAGCGGTTCTTGGGCATGGACTGGACACACTATATCCAAAGCAAAACAGCGGACTTGCGCGGAAAATACTTCAGAACGGGGCGCTGGTAACGGAATTTTTCAGCCAAACATTACCCGACAGAGAAAATTTTCCACGACGCAACCGTATTATTGCAGGCCTGTGCGATGGCATTGTCGTTGTTGAAGCTGCTAATCGTGGAGGAGCCCTGATAACTGCCGAGATTGCATCATCGTACAACAGGGATGTATTTGCTGTTCCCGGGAGATGGAGTGATGAATATTCTGAAGGATGCAATAAACTTATCAAACTCAATAAGGCAGCACTTATTCAGTCTGCCAAAGATATTATCTATGTGATGGGCTGGGACAATCGTATTTCACAGCAACATGCACAGACAAATCTCTTTGAGCAACTCACTGACCAGGAACAGATTGTCTATTCTGCATTATTAAAAAATGGTGCATCAGGAATGGACTGGCTGTCGCATCTTACAGGAATAAAATCGGGTGAACTTGCTTCGTTACTGCTAAAACTCGAGTTTGACGGTATGGTGCGTGTACTGCCGGGGAAATTATTTACCTTGTCGTAGAAAAACATAAGTTGTATTTTTACAACCGAATATGACAGGAAAATCAGAAAAAGGCATTGTAATACGTTCCACAGGGAGTTGGTATACTGTACAAAAAAACGATGGTACTCTTGAAGAGTGCCGTATAAAAGGCAAATTCCGCATCCAGGGAATCAAGTCCACAAATCCGATTGCCGTTGGTGACCATGTAGAAATTATGACTCCGGAGGGTGGTGCATCGGTAATAAAAGCCATTCTTCCCAGGGAAAATTATATCATCCGGAAGTCTACACGACTATCCAAGCAAACACAAATTATTGCGGCCAATATCGACCAGGCAATGCTTGTTGTTACACTTTCCTTTCCTCGAACAAGCACAGGTTTTATCGACCGATTTCTGGTAACTGCCGAGGCCTATCATATTCCTGCCATTATTGTATTCAATAAAACCGACCTTTATAAAGGAGATATTGAAACCCGGCATAAGGATCTTGTAAACCTTTACGAGAGCATAGGATATCAATGTATAAGTACCTCGGCAACAGAAGACAGGAACATCGGGGACGTTGCCGCTGCATTATACGGAAAAGTCACACTACTGGCAGGTCATTCCGGAGTGGGAAAGTCAGCAATTGCCAATGCCATTGATCCGGCATTGAACCTAAAAACAGGCGTTATTTCCGACATCCATAATAAAGGAAAACATACAACCACCTTTGCGCAGATGCATGCATTAAAAAGCGGAGGTTTTATTGTAGATACGCCGGGAATAAAAGAGTTTGGCCTTGTAGATATGGAAAAACAGGAGGTGGCACAGCGTTTTCCTGAAATGCGGGCCTTAATGCATCAATGCCGTTTTAGTAATTGTACTCATGTTACAGAACCGGGGTGTGCAATAAAAAATGCCCTTGACGAAGGGAAAATACATGAATCCCGATACAGGAATTACCTAAATATACTGGACGACGATTATTGGGATGAAAAAAACTATTAGCCATGAAAGTAGTAATACAACGCGTCAGCAAAGCGTCAGTAACAGCAAACGGAAAACAAACCGGACAGATCGGCCATGGGCTGATGATTCTTGTGGGTTTTGAAAATAACGACAACGAAGAGGATATCTTATGGCTTAGTGCAAAAATCAGTAAACTGCGTATCTTCGATGACAAGGATGGCGTCATGAACCTCTCAGTGCAGGAGATAAACGGGGAGATACTCGTAGTCAGCCAGTTTACGTTGCATGCAAGCACAAAAAAAGGAAACCGCCCCTCCTATATAAAAGCAGCACGACCTGAAACCGCCATACCGTTATATGAGCGATTCAAAAAACAGTTGTCGCTGGATTGCAACACGCCTGTTGCCAATGGCATTTTTGGAGCTGATATGCAAATTGAGCTGATTAATGATGGTCCTGTTACGATCATCATCGATACAAAAAACAAAGATTAGAAAAGCCTTTTAAAACGTAAAACTCAGGCCTGCGCTGGGTAATATTGGCAGCTGGTCAATACGTTCGTTTGTAACCCTGTCGATATAAAAGATATTCTTACGGTTATAAACATTGGTAACCCCGGCGGTAGCTTCAATTTTCACTCTACGGCTAACTTCCCAGACTTTCTTCACATTAATATCAAAACGATGGTAATAAGGCAGGCGACCTGTATTCAGATCATCGTATAAAATCCCTAAATCTCCATTTGTAGTAAGATAGTTTTCAAATATCCCGCCAGTGAAAAGAATCTGCTCATAAAAACCCTGAGTAAGGGTAAAAGGGAATCCGGATCCAAAATTCCAGCGGGCACTTAATTCCCAGCTTAAATCACTACCTGCCTTATAGGTACCCAGAAGGTTAATATTATGCCGGCGATCATAATGAGGATTATAAGTTTGGATTTCATCACTGCGGGTAACATATCCCAATGAATAAACCATCCATAGATACGTTCTATTATAGTCGTACTTAAAGGTTATATCTGCGCCATAAGCCTGTCCCTGCTCAATAATAAAATCGTTTTTCAGATAATCAGGTTTGTCATAGTTCTCCCCGTTATCTTCATAAACTTTGTTTCTGTTAAGATTGGTAAGCTGAGTAAAATCCTTAAAGTAGCCTTCCAGATTAAGAGTAATGGTACGCGTGAGGTCGTACTCAACGCCAACAATAAGATGATTCGCCTTTTGTAACTTGTGGGTCAGTCTATCACCTCTAAACTCATCAGGCAGGTTATCGGGCCCGGAAAGAAAGCCATAAAAAAGGTTTACAACATCACGGTCGGAAGTAGCACTGATAAGGTTCTGGGAATAAATACCTGATGCAAGCTTAAATCGCATGCGGTCGGTGGCATTGTATTTTATTGCCAGGCGAGGTTCCGGGCTTGGATCGCCTAAACTTGCATAATACTGAAAACGAAAGCTGGGTTCAATAATCCAGTCTTTAAAAGTACCTTTATACTTAACAAACATGCCTATTTCGGTAGTATGTTCCTCCTGTTCAATCTTTAGTCCAAGTCCATTATAGAAGTTAAAATTGGTATTATACCCAAGCATTTCAACGCCATACTTTATTTCATCTTTACCAATAAAGTAGGTAAAAGTAAGGCCGAGATTAAAACCATCGATACTACTTGTCCGGGGTTTTGCATCACCTTCCGCCATAGAGATATCATAGTTTGAATAAGCAAAATTACCTTCGATAAGGGTAGGCGTTTTACCAGGGATAATAACAAAGTTTGCACCACCACCGAGGCTACCCCAGTTATAATCGGCAAGGTCTTTATAACCATCAACAGCATCATTGAAATTAAAGCCAAAAACATTGAGCTTACTACCATTGGCACTGTTAAGGCTTACTTTACCGTAGAAATCGCGGTACGAGTAGGGCAATCCGTCAGGGATATAGGTGTACAGGTTATCGGCAGCCTGTTGCAGGTAGCTTGTTTTGGCAGAAAAAACAAAGGAGGAGCTCCCTGAATTTCCGATTTTTTTCTTGAATGGGCCTTCCAATAACACTTTTGCTCCAAAAGTAGAAGCATCGACCTTACCTGCAAACCGGGTTTTATTCCCATCGCGGGTACGGATATCCATGACAGAAGATATTCTTCCGCCATATTCGGCACCAAATCCACCTGTATAAACATCAGCATTACTCATCAGGTCGGAATCAAAAACAGAAAACAAACCAATAGAATGGAATGGATTATAAACGATCATCCCATCGAGAAGAACCTTATTTTGGATAGGCGACCCGCCACGAATATAGAGCTGCCCACCCTGATCGCCGGTAAAAACCACACCGGGAAGTACCTGCAGGTACTGCGCAAAGTCTTTCTGACCACCCACGGCAGGGATTTTATCAATCTGTTTGGGTGTAATTTTCACTACCGAGGTATTGGTTTCGGTTTTTGCTTCCTGGCGTTCAGCAGAAATATTAACACCCTGTAATTGTGTTGCTGAGGCACGCAGGTTAAGGTTAATGCTGTGTACCTTCCCGGCAAATACGCTCACAGGCATTACCAGTGAGTCGTATCCCACTGATGTAACCATAAGCTGGTAATCACCGGCGGGAATTTTGTCAATTACAAAGTAACCGTTTATATCAGTGGCCGAACCATAAGTTGTTTTATACAAGTAAACATTGACGAACAACGCCGGTTCACCGGTTTCTTCTTCATAGACAAAACCGCGAATAGTACCTTTTTGCGCGAAAAGCATTCCGGAAAAGAGTGCAAGCAAAAATACCGATAGAGTAAATATATTTTTCATGTGATGTATTTTCCTGTTATTCGGACACAAATAATCCCTTAGTGGTTGCAAATGTAATATTTATTTATGCAAAATATATTCTGCATCACAGTAGAAAATATCCTGAAACCGTAAAAAATTCGAAAATCAAAAAAAAGCTTAAACTATATTATAAAGATATACACAAGATCACCGGGCCAGTTCTGAGATAATTTGAGGCATAAAGTCCTTAAAATGCATTTTTATAATTATATAATTACTTTTAAATGATATGATAGCATTCTGAAAATTATTGGAAAATTCTGCCCGGTGTCCAAGGCCGTGAAAACAGCGCTCAAGGAATTTAAGGTCTGAATAATTGTACAACCAGTTTCGGTAAGTCATATACTGAAAGGTACTTTTGGATGTTTCAGGAAACAGCTCATATGCCGTTTGAAGATCAGCATAAACCCCATGAGTAAATGCCAACCTGTTTTGAGAAGAGTAATCATACCATTGTTTTGCGAGCAGATGATCGTAGAACATATCAGCAGCTACGGCGCTATAACGCCCTAAATCAGGTCGTAAAAGTGCAACTGTTTCCCGAAAAAGCGGATGATTATCGGTGAACACATCAATGTCCCTGTGATGCCGGATTCCATTCTGAATACCATGGGAATAAGTATTCATAACCTTTCCCTTAACACCATCGGCGATAAAATTCCCAACCCTGATTTCGGGATCTTTGCCGGCAAGCAGCATATGAGCAAGGTAATTCATCTACTTTCGATCGAAGAAAGGATTTTTCCCTGAAGCACTGAGCGGGATGCCGAAAGCTATTCTTACTTCATCGGAGAAATAGCCCAGTTCAAGGGCAGCCATACCCGCTGTATACATGATACGATTATCTACGCGATGATCGGCAGCAACAGCCACAGCAGAACCAACAGCAATGCCCAGGTCATTGGTGTTAAATACACAGGGAACATCAGGGTGTTTCAGTTTTTCATCACAGTTTTCAAACCCGCAAAGGCCACAAAACTTAAGCCCTCCGACAGAGATTTTTGTACCCACAAACACTACTCCTGACGCATGTTGAATATTCCCGGCATCGCGCATAAAAAATGGAATTTCTTCGCGGTCAGCAATACGTGACATGCACTGAGCAAGCAATTTTAGCTCATCACCTTCCACAAATAAGATTTCAAGATTATCTCTGCCCTTTGCCTTGGGAGCTGTCCTGGCGGCAATCATCATTTTTCCTGCAATATCGCTTATCTGGGAGCTACGGAGGTTTTCTTCTTTAAATACAGCCATCTTTTTTTTACAAATATAAAGATTCTATGCAGGGTAAAATCAAAAATAATTGTAATAGAAAAAGAGTTGTATTTATTGGTATGAAATTTAAAAAATTACCTTTGCAAAGAAATAAATTTATTCACCCATAAAACCCTGTATTATAATGGTAGAGAAATTATCTTCTAAGGAATTAATGGCACTGGAAGACAAGTATGGTGCACACAACTACCATCCATTGCCGGTAGTATTAGCAAAAGGCGAAGGTGCAAAAGTCTGGGATGCTGAAGGAAAAGAGTATTACGACTTTCTATCTGCCTATTCAGCTGTAAACCAGGGGCACTGCCACCCAAAAATTGTTGGTGCGATGAAGGAACAGGCTGAAACCCTGACCTTAACATCACGTGCTTTCTTTAACAATGTACTTGGCGTATACGAAAAATATGTAACCGAATACTTTGGCTACGACAAAGTGTTACCCATGAACTCAGGTGCTGAAGGCGACGAAACCGCTCTAAAGCTTGCCCGTAAGTGGGGTTACATGAAGAAAGGTATCCCGGAGAATGAGGCAAAAATAGTGGTTTGTGAAAACAATTTTCATGGAAGAACCATTACGATCATCTCCATGTCTACTGACCCTGATGCCTATAAAGATTACGGTCCATACACACCAGGATTTATAACAATACCTTACAACGACCTTGAAGCGCTTGAGAAAGAGCTGAAAGATCCCAACGTGGCAGCATTTCTTGTTGAACCCATTCAGGGAGAAGCAGGAGTATATGTTCCAGAAGACGGCTACCTGAAAAATGCATTTGATATCTGTAAGAAAAACAATGTACTCTTTATTGCCGATGAAGTACAGACAGGTATAGCACGTACAGGAAAACTTCTTGCCTGCGATCATGAAGGCGTTCGTCCTGACATTCTGATTCTTGGTAAAGCGCTATCAGGAGGCGTTTATCCTATCTCTGCAGTACTTGCTGATGACGATATTATGCTTTGCATAAAGCCCGGTGAACACGGATCTACTTTTGGTGGAAACCCTGTAGCAGCACGTGTAGCAATGGCAGCACTGGATGTCGTGAAAGAAGAAAAACTTGCTGAAAGATCCGAGCGCCTTGGTAAAATCTTCCGTGAAGAAATGAAAAATATCGGTTCTGATATGATTCAGCTCGTGAGAGGTAAAGGTCTGTTAAATGCTGTTGTTATTAAGCCAAAGAACGGCAAAGAGGCCTGGGATGTATGTGTAAAGATGGCAGAAAATGGCGTTCTTGCAAAGCCAACACACCAGCATATTATTCGTTTTGCTCCTCCTTTGGTGATAAGCGAAGAGGAATTAATGCAAGCTATTGATAAAATAAAAGAGTCTATTCTCTCATTTGAATAAAAATTTTATTACTTTTGTAAAACCACCTGTCATGAATATCATGTTCATGGCTATCATTTTGGTTAAGAGGTTTTAGTCAGGCCGTCACATCCCCCTGTGGCGGTCTGTTTTTTTATGCTATTTTGTACCTGATCCATTTCTGTAGACGCCGGCTTCTTTTCTTTACACTAAACCCGTAAGAGAGCCTGCCGGGCGACAGACTCTCTTACTTGTAATTACCATGAAAACGCAATTATAACCAAAACCAAAACCATGTTGCGCGGAATACGCAAGTGAGGGGGGAATTAATTATTTAGACTCATTATAAAAAACACACCCTATACGGTTTTGTTCAATAGAAATGAAAATTATTCCAAAACAGCAGAATATGCCGGTTTTTGAATCATCTGTATTTTTTAAACGATCAATATATGTTATTGTTAAAAATCCCAGGAAGTATTTTTCCTTAAAAAAAAACTGTATATTTAAGGGTCTAACCAACACAGTTACAGATATGAAAAATGCAAAAAAAATGTTTCTCCCGGCAGCATTACTGTTAGTAGTTATAGTACTTTCATCTTGTGCGCCCGGAAACGAACGATTCACTTTTGAAGACCCTGCAGGGTTTTTTATGGGGCTGTGGCACGGTTTAATTTGTGGAATTTCATTTATCATCAGCCTTTTTAATGAAAATGTAACGATTTACGAATTTTACAACAGCGGCTGGGGTTACGATCTGGGCTTTCTGATTGGCGCAAGCATTATTTTTGGCGGATCGACAAAGGCAACCTGCAGAAAATAATATATTGCTGATTTTTATTTCAAAGAATCATCATCGACAAACAAAGCCTGGCATCTGTTGTTAAATGCCTAAACAAGGGTAATATGACAACAGAGGAGATTATGGTTGAGCTGCATAGATATGGCAGTGAACAAACGAAAAAGGTACTTATAAAGCATGGTGCCAGGGAGCCTTTCTTTGGCGTAAAGGTACAGGATTTAAAAAAGATCGTAAAGAAGGTAAAGAAGAACCATGCGTTAGCACTGGAATTATATGCCACAGGAAATTCAGATGCCATGTATCTGGCCGGGCTTATTACAGATGAAGACAAGGGAAACCTGGGCAAAAAACGCAAAAGCGCCAGGTGTTAGGCAGAGGGTTCATTTTTTTCTTCTTCATCTTCCCAGGTGAGAGAGTTATAGATCACCTTCAAACACCCGGGAACTAGTTCAAAACGTATGGGTGTATGGCCCAGCGACTCACCATCAACCTCCAGAAATACGGGTTTTGGCGCCTGCAGACTGATTTTATTGGTGCGCATGGTTTTCACTTCATTCAATTGAATAAAAGATCCATCATAAAGTTTTTTGATATTGCGCACTATTTTCATTTTTGAAATCTGATTAATCAGCGTAATATCAAACATCCCGTCGCCGGGGAGTGCATTGGGTAATTGTTTCATGCCATTGCCTGACCAAGGGCAGATACCCACAGAAAAAGAGAAAATCTTCATTTTCATGGGTTCTTTATCAACATAAACTGTTGCAGGCATGTTTTTATAATGAAACATTACGGATAGCAGGCTGGTAAGATAGGATGCGGAGTTACCTTTTCCCTGAGACTTGACAGCATTGGTTTTTTCTACCACAAGGGCGTCAAACCCCATTCCGGCATTATTAAGAAAATGGCGAAAACGTTTTTTTCCGTCCTGCATATATTCAACCCTGCCGGTATCCTGAATAAAGGTTTTTCCTTCAGCGATTACTTTCACGGCCTCTTCATAGTCACGGGGAATACCATATGTTCTGGCCCAGTCATTTCCTGTACCCACCGGGATGAGGCCCATGGTAATCTCAGTAGTATCAAATTTTTTTTGAAGAAAGATTCCGTTCACGACTTCATTGAGGGTGCCATCGCCACCCACAACAAGGATTTTACGAAAACCTTTACGGATATATATACGAGAGAGCTTCACAGCATGATTCGAATGGCGGGTAAAAACCGCTTTAAAGGGGATATTATATTTCACCATCAAAGAGCTGATTTTTTGCCAGTCTTTGGCGCCTTTTCTTTTCCCTGCATTAGGGTTAACAATTACCAACCAATCTTGCATTAACAGGATTTATAATGTTCCACAACTATTTCCTTATATTCTACTATTGTTTTACGGGCAGTTTCCTGTCGGGTAAAATTAGAAATTTCTTTTTTCGCATTTTCTGCAAATGTTTCACCCATTTGGTTATCATTTAGCAGGCTCAAAACATTTTCTGCCAGCTTTTTTGCGTCCTTAACATCCGCCAGCAGACCGGTTTTTTGATCGGTAACGATTTCCGGTATTCCTCCTGCACGGGTAGCAACGACAGGCACGCCACAGGCCTGAGCATCGAGGATGGATGTCCCCAGACCCTCGGTTTCACTTGTAATAAGAAACACATCAAGCTCGGGTAAAATATCAGGGATATCGGTACGGAAACCCGTAAACAGTATGGATTTCTGCAGCCCCTTCTCAAAAATATATTCAGCAATACTCTGCTTTTCATTACCCTGGCCGATAATAAGAAAGAATACTTTAGGGTTTTCTTTAAGAACGCGTTCGGCAGTATCCACAAAAGTATAATAATCTTTGTGCGGAGCTAGGGCAGCAACATTTCCAACGATAGCATAATCATCAGGGATGTTAAAATAACTTCGAAGCAATCTTTTGTCACCACAATCATTGAATCTGGCAAGGTCAATGCCGGAATGAATAACCCTCAAAACATCTTTGTTTGATATGGCGGGTTCTACGATTTCCGATATTTTATTACTTACACATAAAATGCGTTTAATATTATGACAATTATACTTTTTTTGGGAGAGGAAGTTTCTATGAACCGGAAAATCTACTCTTCGGCTGATAACCTGAGGCGTGTTGTTGCCAAAGAGAAAGCTGCTTAAAAACGCTATTGTATGGGCATGGGAATCATGTGCATGAACAACAGGATCTTTAACGGACTTACAAAGCTTTTTAAGCCTAAAGGCAGCACTGATATTAATACCTGATGATTTACTAAACAATACCTGTTGGATACTGTGCTTATCACAAAAAGAAGATAACTTTGAACGTAGCGGAGACATTACAATCTGATCAACCCCCTGTGCCTTAAGTTCACTCACAAGGTAGGCAATCTGCTGCTCCCCGCCTCTCCAGGATTGTTTGGTAGATATATGAATAATTGTCATGCTTTATATTTTTTCATTGCCTTTGCCTTTGCATACCTCAGATACACAGAGAATGCAGAATTCCGGGCAATAACATAACCAAAATAACCGTCGCGAAAACCACCTTTAACAAGATAGGCTTTCAAAAAACGCAGTAATGGTTTAAAAATCAAAAATAGTAATGAGGTTGATTTGTTTTCCTGAATGATTCGACATGCAGCAATGGTAGAATATTTATTAATTTGTTCCAAATGATGATCAACAGAATCAATAGAATAGTGTAATAAATCGCCTTTAAGATGACCTCCGGAGGCATCTTCATCAACAACCATAACCTCATGAACGGGAAAATCATTCCAGTTGGCAGATGACTTTTTGAATAGCCGGATTTTTACATCAGGATACCAACCACCATGATTTATCCATTTACCACAATAGTTGGTAAGCCGATTCATGGAATAATAATCAGAAGAAGGATTTTCCAGAGCATTCTTTATGGATATTCCAAGCTCATCACTAAGCTCCTCATCAGCATCCAGAGAAAGTATCCATTGATGCTCTGCCTGAGCATTGGCAAATTGCTTCTGTTTTCCAAAGCCCTCGAACTCATGCTGAATTATTCTGGCTCCGTAACGCTCACATATTTGCACCGTATCATCATCGGAGAAGCTGTCAATTACAACAATTTCAGTAGCAATATCACGCACCGATTCCAGGCAGCGTCCAATATTCCGCGCCTCATTATGCGTTATTACTACAACCGACAGTCCTGCCATACATTAATTATAAGTCACAAAAATAGGGATTCTGGCGAAATAAACACACACAAATGGTTAATGCTTCCAAAAGCTGCGTGTAAAAAGAATCAAGACAGTAAACAGCTCAAGGCGGCCGAGCAGCATAAGGAAGGACAGGAACCACTTTCCACCTTCAGGGATCTGGGAATAATTCAGCACCGGACCAACGATACCAATACCCGGACCAATATTACCTAATGTTGCAGCCACAGATCCTATTGAGGACTGAAAGTCCAGCCCCATCAACGACATCACCAGTGATCCACCGGCAAAAATAAGGATATAGATAAGGAAAAATGCCAGCACATTATTCACCAGCCCTTGCGGGACGGGGCGCCCGTTTATTCGCACAGGGATAACAGCATTGGGGTGTACCTGCCGTTTCATTTCCATATGACTGTTTTTAAACAACAACAACAAACGGGATATTTTTATACCTCCGCCAGTACTGCCTGCACATCCACCTGTAAACATAAGCAGCACAATTATAAACCATATAAACGATGGCCATTGCAGGTAATCGTAGGTAACAAAACCGGTAGTGGTTATAATACTTACGACCTGAAACAAACCGTGACGAAAAGCCTCTTCGGCAGGTAATATCTTTTGCAATATTAGCGTACCACTTATCACAAAAGTACTTATTGCAATCAGGAAAAAATAAAAACGCAATTCCTGATCCTTTTTTACTTTTCCAACCATACCCTTCAGCGCAAAGTAATGCAGTGAAAAGTTAACACCGGCAAGGATCATAAAAACAATAATAACATACTGTATATAAGGTGAATACCCTGCAATAGAGGCATTTTGTGTTGAGAAACCTCCGGTTGCCATCGTTCCAAAGGCATGGCACAGTCCGTCAAAAAGGCTCATACCTCCATACATCAACAGAATAGCCTCGGTTAATGTCAGTGCAACATAGATTCCCCAGAGGCGCTTTGCGGTTGCCCCTACCCGGGGATGTATTTTATCGGGTGTTGGACCCGGGACTTCAGCCATAAAAAGTGACATGCCGCCAACGCCCAAAAGAGGTAAAATAGCCAATGATAATACGATAATTCCCATACCACCTATCCAGTGTGTCATGCTGCGCCAAAACAAGATGCCCTTGGGAACATCCTCTATATCATTAAGTATAGAAGCTCCTGTTGTAGTAAACCCGGATATAGTTTCAAAAAACGCATCTGTATAGGAGAGTATTGAACCACTTAATACAAAGGGAATAGCTCCAAAAAAAGAAATAATAAGCCACGACATGGTAACGATAATAAATCCTTCCCGTTTACCAATGTCTTTCTTTTTCTTTTTGCTGTTGGAAAACAAATACATTACAAACCCCACAAGAAAAATAAAGGCTGAAGAGAGTAATAATGCCAGGAGATCATCTTTACCATTCAAAAGCGTATCCCAACGCAGTGAGCGGCTGCCATAATACCAGGAAAATGGCACTGCACTAAATATTGCCAGCGACTCAATTACGAGTAACATACTCAGCACTTTAAAAATAAGCCGGAAATTGATAGGCAAAATACGTTTTGGCATACACAAAGCTTTGCAGCAAATATAGATTCTTTACATACAAATGCCAAATGCAATATGGAATCATTTTCGCCAAAAAGACTTCGTAAAAATCACTAAAAAAGTAAAAAGCTCAAGACGTCCCAGAAGCATTATAATCGACAAAAGATATTTTCCGGGGATGGATACACCAGCGTAATTTGATACGGCCCCTACAAATCCTAAACCCGGTCCAATGCCACCAAGACAACTGGCAACGCCTCCGGCAGCACTCCTGACATCCAGTCCGAATAATATCATCCCTATAGTACCCAAAATAAAACTCATGAGATAAAAAACAAAAAAAGCCTGAACATTGAATATTATGGAATTGCTCACAATACGACCATTGAATTTTACGGGCAGCACAGCATTCGGGTGAAGACGCCGATAGAGTTCGGTTTTTGAAATCTTCCACAACAACAAATGTCGATAAGTTTTAATTCCCCCTGCCGTTGATCCGGCCATACCACCACAAAACATAAGAAGAAAAATAATAAACCATCCCAAAGAAGGCCATATTTCATAATCTGCGGTAATGAAACCCGTACAGGTAATAATCGAAACAACCTGAAACAAACTGTCGCGAAAGGCTTTTTCCAATGGAATAAACATCCCTGAAGAATAATATATTACAGAAGTAACAATAATAACAGACAGAAAAATAATCAGTAGATAGAACCTGAATTCTTCATTACGGAAGACCTTTTGATGTTTCCTTTTTAAAAAATAATAATGTACGGTAAAATTAACACCAGCCAGAATCATGAAAACGGCTGTAACATATTGAATATATGGCGAAAAAGCAGCCATTGATGCATTTTTAGTAGAAAAGCCACCTGTGGCAACTGTAGCAAAAGAATGGCATAATGCATCAAAGAGACTCATTTCCCCCAACAATAAAAACCCGGTTTGAAGAAGAGTAAGCAACAGATACACCAGCGACAGGCGCAAGGCGGTTCCTTTTATATGCGGATGTATTTTCTCGATACTTACAGCAGAGGTCTCAATACTAAAAAGTTGCATACTGCTACTTCCCAGCAGGGGCATAACAGCAGTAAATAATACAATTATACCCAGGCCTCCAATCCAATGGGTCATACTACGCCAAAACAATATACCTTGTGGCATGGCTTCAATATCATTAAGGATTGATGCACCTGTAGTAGTAAAACCCGAAATTGATTCAAAAAAAGCATCTGTAAAATTCGGAATGCTATCACTTAACAAATAAGGCAATGTCCCGTAGAGCGCAATAAAAATCCATGATACTGAAACAATGACATAAGCATCTTTTACCCTAAGGTGCATCGATTTCATCTTGCCGGGGAAGCTAAAAATCAACCCTGAAGATATCGTAATAAGTGCGGATAGCATAACCGGACGCGCTGAGATATCAGTGGCAGAAAAACAAAAAGGAAGACACAAAAGCATGAGTATTCCTTCTATAACCAACAGCAATCCCAGGGCTTTAAAAATTCCTGACCAATTCGTTTTCCCAATGGAATGCCTGGAATACATCAGTATGAGTTGTTAACTTCTTAAAAAGTTTGAAATACCATTGGGTTTAAACAATTTGCTCACACGCTGAACAGCATCCGGGAGAGCAAAAACAACTACTTTGTCATCTTCCTGTATTTGCATATCGCCCACAGCAATATAGCTTTCCTCTCCTCTAACAATACCACCAATAATGGATCCCTTCGGCATATTAAGTTTTTTAATCGGCACTTTGGTAACCGGGGAATTATGACGTGCCACCAACTCAATGGCTTCCGCATCAATACCGCTGAGGCATTTTAAGGAAGTCACATCCGCGTCCATGGTGTATTTCACAATATGAGAGGCGGTAATAAGTTTTTTATTAATCACAGCATCCACGCCAAAGCGCTGGGCCAGATCAATATAATCGACGTTTTCCACAAGAGCTATTACTTTTGGAACCCCCATTTTACGGGCCAGCATACAGGTAAGGATGTTGGTTTCAGAATTATTGGTAACGGCAACAAAAGCATCCATTCCTCTGATTCCCTCATCTTCCAGCAGATCCACATCGCGGGCGTCGCCACTAATAATCAAGGTTTCGCTCAGTGTATCTGTCAATTGCAAACAGCGGTTTTTGTCAATCTCAATAAGTTTAAGATTCAGCTTTTTCTCCAGCAAACGGGCCGTTTTACGTCCGATTCGGCCTCCGCCAACAATCATAACATTGCGAATGGCCATTTTGCTTTTTCCGCTTAATTTAAGCATCGGTTGTATACCTTCGCGCTTACAAATCACATAAGCCAGATCATCGGCTTCAAACTGGTCACATCCTTTGGGAATGATGGTTTCCGAATCGCGGTGAATCGCAACCGCCCGGAATGGCATATCCGGAATTGATTTGGCAATTTCCATCAGGCTTTTTCCGATAACCTTTGCATTTTTATCCAGACGAATAAGGAAAAGAGATAATTTATCGTTGGAAAAATCCACTACCTCTGTTGCTGCAGCCTGGTCAAAAAGATGGATTATCTCAGCAGCTGCTATCCGCTCCGGACAAACCAGCTCGTCGATACCCATCTCATTAAAAAGCTTAATATTATTTTCTTCCAGATATTCCAGATTGTTAATCCGGCAAATGGTTTTCTTTGCTCCAAGCTTTTTGCCAAGCGTACAGGTTAAAATATTCACTTTTTCATCATGTACTACAGAAATCAACAAATCTGCTTTTCGGATATTGGCATTTTCCAATACGCTTACCGAAGTGGAATCTCCGGTGATCGTTAAAAGATCAGTATGAGCTTCAACCATATTCAAAAGATCCTGATGCGGATCCACGATAGTTATGTTATGATTTTCGCCGGTAAGCATTTTCGCCAAATGAAAACCTACTTCACCATCCCCTGCAATAACAATATTCATATCTGAATGTATTAGGGTGCAAAAGAATAGAATTCAATTGTAAATGTCAAACAGGAAGGCAACTCTTATTCAACTTTTTCAATGTTTCAGAAAATCACGCAAAATTATTGCAACAGAAATGCGTCCCAGTCAGGGCCAACAGGAAATTTCGCTCTGAATTTATTCAACTCATTAATATCAATCGTATAAAACAATACATGCTCCTCATTGGGACTGGCAGCAGCTACTACTTCTCCCCTGGCATTAATAACCACGCTGTCGCCACTATAATCCAGCCCTTCGCCATCGGTACCAATTCGATTTACACCAATCACATAACACTGGTTCTCAATAGCCCGGGCCGTCAACAACGTCGACCACACCCGTGATCGTGCTGCCGGCCAGTTGGCAACATATATCAGAATATCGTATGCATAACCGCCGTCTGTATTATACGTGTTTCGTGCCCAGACAGGAAAACGCAGATCATAACATACCAGAGGCATAAAGGATATCCCACGGCATTGGAATATCTTTGGCTCGTTACCTGGCCGGAACTTTTCATGCTCCCCGCCAAAAGTAAACAGATGTCGTTTATCGTAATACTCAAGGGTCCCTTGCCTGTCGATGAATAGTAAGCGGTTATAGTAATGCTCATTCTCCTTCACTATTGCAGAACCCAGAATATCAAAACCTCTTTTTTGACAAATTCTTTTTAAGAAAGATATTTCCTCGCCATCCATAGAAACAGCATGCCGGTGCGGATCCACAACAAAACCTGTCAGAAACATCTCCGGAAGGATTACCAAATCGGTATCATCCGGTATTGTTGTTATAATCGATTCAAAATGCGTCAGGTTTGCTTCCGGATCCTTCCAGTACAAATAGGTTTGTATGGCAGCTATATTCAATTTATGGTTCATAATCGCTGTTTTTATGTAATGCAATGATAATAATAATCATGTTATAAGAAAAAAGCGGACTGCCACAGACAATCCGCTTTACATATCTAAAATTGAATTATTTAAAAATAGGTAATTTTTTCATCTATAAGACCTTCGAGTTCTGTACTGAGATCCTCGCGGCCATATTGCCTTGCCATCATGGATAAACGTTGAAGGGTACTAAAGGCAATGGATAAATCTTCTTCATAATAATTAAGATGCTTATCGCTTAAACGGAGGTAATAATCGATATCCTCAACATAACGATCTTTTATGGTATTCACCACCTGATCGCCTTTAACGGTGTCCCCGCCAGCGTAGTAAACCTGGGCGAAAGGAACCATATAATAGTCATAAGCAAATTTTTCATTGGGGAAGAGTTCCTGTGCCTTATCAATACAAGTCATTGCTTCATCATCCAAACCTTTTCCCATTAAGGCTTCTGCCACACGATAGAAGTTCTGGCGGGGAATAGCAGAATTGCGCATGCTCTCGCGGTCGATGGTTACATCAGGTTCGTTCAGGCGGCCCCATGCGCACTTGTTCATTAGTATGTCATAGGAGGCTTCCGGATTGACGCCGCCAATACGCTCCACAAAACCGGTTGTTGCCTTAACAGGTAAAAAGCGGTATACAAAGCCTTCCAGGTGGCAATAATCGTCCACATCAAAACTGGTAGCTACCGTTCCGGGGTTGGCAAAATAAATGGGACGGCTCCAGTCGCTGGTAGCAAGAAAATCAAGCAGCACCAGATCATTTTTATATAAATAGTTTGAGCGTATATTCCATTCTACTTCATCCACAATCTGATCAGCAAACTCCGGAGGTACGATACCATTATCCAGAACTTTCTGTTTATCAACCTTAAGCTTAACCGACTTTGTGGGGAAATAATTGATCTTTTTACCTCCCTGGACAGGCAACTTTGTTCCTGCGCTTTCGGAAGCAATAAATTCAACCAGTTTCTTCACTTCAACACGCTCTTCAGTACGCGGATAGAAAGGAGTAATTTCATTAACGCCTTTATTATACTGCTCAGGTGTTAAAGTAAACGGCAGCGGTTCGGAGTCATAGATCTTACGAGCCAGCTGATGCGCATACCAATCGGAAGAGGAGAGCATAAAGTTCACCACTCTTACATCGGTACGGATTCCTTCCACCTCCTGGGCGTACCATAGCGGGAAGGTATCATTATCGCCGTTGGTGATAAGAATCGCATTGGGGGCACATGAGTTCAGGTAATTGGCAGCAAAGTCACGGGCAGCATATTTTCCGGAACGATCGTGGTCGTCCCAGCCCTCTTTAGCCATAATTCCGGGTACCAGAAGCAGGCAAACCAGCGTTGCAGATACTGCCGCAATATTCCCACCCAGAACCTTCTTCAACCCCTGAGCCACAGCAATAACACCCAATCCGATCCAGATGGTAAATGCCATAAACGATCCTGCATAGGCATAATCACGCTCCCTGGGTTGATAAGGATATTGATTGAGATAGATAATGATGGCGAGGCCGGTCATAACAAACAGTAACCCTACAACTAAAGTATTTTTTGGATCGCGGTACAGCTGAAAGAAAAACCCTACCAGCCCCAGAATAAGCGGAAGCATATAAAACTTGTTATTTGCCGGGTTCTGCATACTTGCCGGGAGGTCTTTCTGGTCTCCAAGATGGCCTTTATCAATACCGTTTATACCGGTAATCCAGTTCCCGTATTTTATACCACCATGGCCTTCAATATCGTTTTGCCTACCGGAGAAATTCCACATAAAATAGCGCATATACATATGCCCGACCTGATAACGAAACAGGTATGTAAGGTTTTCGCCGAAGGTTGGCTTTGTGCGCATTTCATAGGAGCCATCAGGGGTAGCAACACGTATCTGCCGACCTTTCATATTACCCCATGACTTGTATGCGTTGATGGTGCGCTCCTGGCGACCTGCCTCGGGAGGCATATGCCACATACGGGGCAACAATGACTTAAAACGCTTATCGTAATTAGGCTCTGAATCCTTTTTATCGTCGGTAATGATGTACTTCCCTTTTACATCATCACGCACATAAACAGGGTTCCCGTCATTATATGGATCATTGGCATCCAGTGGTGCATCCCAGTAGGCACCATAGAAAATCGGCCAGTTACCGTATTGTTCTCTGTTGAGGTACGAAAGCAGATTGATGGCATTATCAGGGCTGTTTTCGTTGATGGGCGTATTGGCATTGGCGCGAATAACAAGGACCATAAAGGAACTGTATCCGATTAAGATAAAAATAATGCTCAGTACAATATTGTTCCATACCGGTTTATTTTTTTTAATGGTATAATGCACACCAAAAACCAGAATTCCTACCAACAACAGAAGGTAAATTATCGTTCCTGTATTAAAAGGTAAACCAAGGGTATTAACAAAGAACAGTTCAAAAGATCCCGCAAGCTTCACCACCATCGGAATGATGCCGTACATGATAAATGCGATCAAAAAGAAGGAGACGATAATGGTAATAATGGCTCCTTTGGTTTCGGGTTTGAACTTTTTAAAGTAATAAATTAGCGCAATGGCAGGTATTGCCAGCAGGTTCAGAAGGTGTACCCCAATACTCAGACCTACCAAAAAGGCGATAAGCAGAAGCCACCGGTCGGCATGTTCCTGATCAGCGACGCGCTCCCATCGGAGGATTGCCCAGAATACAAGGGCCGTAAACATGGTTGACATGGCGTATACTTCTCCTTCGACAGCAGAAAACCAGAATGAATCGCTAAAGGTATAGGCCAGCGAACCCACAACGCCTGCGCCAAGGATCATTATCGATTGAGAAGTAGTCAGTTTCTCACTTTTAGGGAAAAGCTTGCGGGCCAGCATGGTTATCGACCAGAACAGGAACAAAATGGTGAAACTACTACTAAGCGCCGACATGGCATTAACCATTTTTGCAACATTGGCTTCATTGCCAAAGGCAAAAAGGCTGAAAAAACGACCCAGCAGCTGGAATAAGGGCGCTCCCGGGGGGTGGCCCACCTGAAGTTTATAGGCTGTAGCAATATACTCGCCACAATCCCACCAGCTTGCAGTGGGCTCCAGAGTCAGGAAATAAACCAGCGTGGCAATAGCAAACACTATCCAGCCGGTAATATTATTCACTTTCTTAAAATTCTCCATGGAATTGATTTTATCATATATTCTTGTGGCGAAAATAGGCATTTATCATCACATTCAGGTATTCTGTTTACAGTTTTTAACAAATTGAAACCCGAAAAAATTTCATGAAATGTGGTGAACGCAAAAAATCCGCTTTGATAATTAAAATATTTTTTATCTTTGCAGCCCCCAAGGGGACGGATTGTCCGATGGTGTAATTGGCAACACGTCTGATTTTGGTTCAGAAGAGTCCAGGTTCGAGCCCTGGTCGGACAACGGAGAGGCTATACAAAACGTGTAGCCTCTTTTTTTGTTTATTATTAAATCGCAGAACCCCGGATTCAGCCACGATAAATCGTGTGTCTCAATTTCATATTATCAATAAGTACACCTGGAAAGCCATTGATTTATCATGGCTCGGGGTAGCCAATCGGTGGAAGATCTTCTCATCCTTGTGGTCAGAGTGCGTTTTTTTACCCTCAACTCATCGATAGAAAGGGCTATCAACAGGAAGGTGTTGTTGCTTGATTATTTGCAAGATAACTACTCATAAATATTTATTGAGACATGAAAACAACTCAATGAGACATCAAAAAATATGAAATATCAATATATTAATTGAAATTTGATCCTGATCAGAATACCGGACATAAATCCAGTCTGCGCCAACACAAAAATTAACATAATTTCATAATTAACTTTGAATTGAAAATCATGAAAAGATTATTCATATTGCAAGCATTATTTGTGGTTATAACGACCATCATTTTAAACGTAACATTATCTGCTCAGGATACATTAATGGTTACAAACACGAATGATTCGGGCGCTGGATCCCTTAGGCAAGCTATTGCTGATGCTCCATATTATGGTAATTCTACAATCACTTTTTCAGATGTAATCTTTTTTGATACAATAAAGGTGAATTCATATATAACCCTTAATAAAAATCTAACTATCCTGGGTCCGGGCCCTGACACACTGGCTATTAGCGGTGAAAACAGCACCAACATTTTTCAAATTAATAAAGACTCCAGAAATTTTTCTATATCAGACTTAACCTTCACAAAAAGCACTTCAAGTGCTATAAAAGTTATTGAAGGGTATCTATCTATTAATGACTGCAATTTTATTGGTAATAATTCATCGTCTTATGGAGGAGCCCT
>CAZQNY010000008.1:0-54090 GCA_964594665.1 uncultured Bacteroidales bacterium | reverse complement strand
AAAGAAATAAAACCGGATATGATGTGCTCGGTACCCAGGTTACTGGAAAAGACATACGACAAAATCATTATGAACGGCAGGAAATTGTCAGGAATAAAAAAACAGCTCTTTTTCTGGGCTGTTAACCTGGGACACCGCTACGAGCTCGATCGGGCCAATGGATGGTGGTATCACATAAAGCTGGCTATTGCCGATAAACTTATCTTCAGTAAATGGAGAGCTGCTCTGGGTGACAACCTCAAAATTATTGTTTCCGGCGGCGCGACAATACAACCCCGCCTGGGGCGCATTTTTACTGCTGCTGGTATTGATGTTATGGAAGGCTATGGTCTTACTGAAACTTCCCCTGTCATCGCAGTGAGCAATTACAGCAAAAACGGCCGGGAATTCGGAACCGTGGGACCTCCCACAAGAGGCGTCAATGTAAAAATCGCTGATGATGGCGAAATACTTACTAAAAGCCCTTCTGTTATGATGGGATATTATAAGGCTCCTGAACTAACGGCGGAGGTGATCGATAAAGAGGGATGGTTACATACCGGCGATATGGGCGAAATAACATCTGAAGGCAGACTCCGTATCACAGGAAGAAAAAAAGCTATCTTTAAAAACTCTTTCGGAAAGTATATAAATCCTGAATTTGTAGAAAATAAACTCAAAGAATCAGCTTTTATCGATAATGCCATGGTCGTTGGTGAAAACCAAAAATTCGCCTCTGCTCTTATTATACCCAATTTCGGTCACCTCAGATCCTGGTGCAAAGTCAAAAATATTGAGTATTCCCTTAATGAAGAAATGATTCAACAACAACGGATTATCTCAAGAATTAAAAAAGAAATTGATGTTATCAACAAACAGTTGGGCTCTTCCGAAAAAATTAGTAACTTTACACTGATGGCCTTTGAATGGACCGTCGATACAGGAGAGCTCTCTGCAGCATTAAAAATCAGAAGACATTATGTAATGCAAAAATATAAGCAGGAGATCGAACGTTTGTTTCAATAAACCATTGCATTGCCTATATGCCGGAAATACAGAAAGTATTCGAAATTCTTGATATCTTTAACCTTCCCGAGCACGGGAATGATATTGTTTTTACTCATACTACAGGGGATAACACCCTTGCCATAACCGGTAATGAGTATAACAGAATCGTTTTTCAACTGGCATATGGACTGCAACACGCAGGGTTTAGGAAAGGCGATACCATCGCCACCATCATTGGTAACAGGCCAGAATGGAACTATTTTGATATGGCTATGCTCTCGCTCGGAGTTATCCAGGTGCCTGTATATCCTACTTCAGGGTTCGATAACAGCTCATTTATTTTTAATGATGCAAACATAAAAGCGCTTATCATTGAAGATGAAAATGCGCTGCGCCGCATGAAACGGTCCATAGGACACCTCCCCGATTTTGTCAAAATTTATACTATCGAAAAAATAAAGGGGTACCGCCAATGGACTACACTCCTTACAGATATTGATCAAACAGAAAACTTCAACATCCAGACCATAAAAGAGAATATCTCAACACACGATATAGCTTCCATCATTTATACCAGCGGAACAACAGGAAACCCAAAAGGCGTTATGCTTTCACACCGCAATTTTGTCAGCAACTTTATTGCGGTTTCTGAACTCATGCAACTCGACCTGGTAAAACATGCATTGAGCTTCCTGCCTCTGTGCCATGTTTATGAACGAATGCTCAACTATATGTATCAATACCTGGGTATCATTATTCACTATGGAAGAGGTATTGATTCTATTGCCGACGACTTGCTGCTTCTCAAACCCAATATGATTTGTGTTGTCCCTCGTATTCTGGAAAAATTCTATGTTAAAATTCATGCGTATGGACATGAATTGAAGTGGATAAACCGACTCCTTTACTACTGGGCATTGAATATTGCTTCAAACTATAAACTTGACAAAAAAAACAGCCTGCTATACCGGATCCGTCACAGCATTGCCGATCAGCTGGTATATTATCCCATTAGAAAAAAAATGGGCGGCGAACTGAAAGTGATCATCAGCGGTGGAGCTGCACTGCATCCAAAACTCCATAAAAGCTTTACCGCTTTCGGGTTTCGTGTCCTTACCGGATATGGACTCACTGAAACATCTCCAGTTGTTGCTGTCTCTACCTTTGAATACGATGGTGTTAAAGAGGGTACTGTCGGCCCCATTTTAAAAGGTGTTAGTGTGAAAATCGCTGTTGATGGCGAAATCCTTGTGAAAGGACCCAACCTTATGATGGGTTATTACAATAACCCGGAAAAAACGGAGGAAGTTATTGACAAGAACGGGTATTTTCATACCGGTGACACAGGTGAAATCGTCCATAAAAAGTACTTGAAAATAAAAGATCGAAAAAAAGAAATCTTTAAAACCTCCGGTGGAAAATATGTTGCACCGCAGTCAATGGAAAACAAAATCAGGGAATCGGCCTTTATCGAGCATATTATGATTTTTGGTGAAAAACGACCCTTCCCCGGCGCTATAATTACTCCTAACTTTGAACACCTGAAATCGTGGGCAGAACACAAAGGGATAGATTTCAAATCAACAGATGAGTTGATCGAAAACCCTTCTGTAATTCAACGATTTGCCCGTGATATTCTGGAGTACTCCGAAGGGTTTGATCACTGGGCCAGAGTGAAAAAGTTTATTATCACTTCCAAACCCTGGACTCCCGAGTCAGGGTATCTGACGCCAACACTGAAATTAAGAAGAAAGGTTATTGAAAAAAAATACCGTAAAGCTATTGATAAGCTTTACAAAAACTAATGCTGAGCAAGAATACGGTATGTCATCTCCCGGATCAGCTCACTCCCTGAAGTACCCGCATTGCCCATCCCTTTGCTGCGTATGTCGTATTCATGTAAAATACCAATGGTGCGGGCAACTGCTCGCTTTGAGTAAAACGATGCTGCTCGTTCATAATCCTTTACAAAAAAAGGATTTACATGCAAAGCCTTCGCAACGCTGTGTTTGGATTTATCCTTTAACTCATGGTATAATCCTATTTTTAAAAAATATGAAAATAATACCGCTGTGATCATTGGCATGGGATGCTCTTTCTCATTGGCAGCAAAAAAATTCGATATCCTTGTTGCCTTGGCACGATCTTTAAAACTTAAGGCGGTTTGATATTCAAAAACATTGTACTCCTTCGAAATACCAATATTCTCTTCAATATGATCAGGTGTAATTACTGTTCCTTTAGGGATATTGATAAATAATTTTTTCAACTCATTTACCACCTTGCTAAGGTTATTCCCCAGGTGATCGGCAAGCAAAGCACATTCCCGCGGACCTGCTGAGTAACCATTCTTTTGTAAATATCCTGAAATCCAGGTCGGCACCTGATAATCCCTTACTGCCGGGGATTCGAAAAATACACCATGCTTCTTTATCGCTTTTGCCAGGCTTGTACGCTTATCAAGATTCTTATATTTATAACATAATACCAGTATAGTACTCTGTAAAGGAGCCTTTATATAGGACTCCATCAATGCGATATCCTTAACATCCTGCGCTTCTTTTACAATAACAACCTGATATTGAGACATCATCGGAAAACGTTTGGCGTAACTAACAATAGTGCTTGAGTTGACATCACGCCCATAAACTATGGTCTGGTTAAAATCCCGTTCGGCTTCATCCAGAACGCTACCTTCTATCTGGCTGGTTATTTCATCTATATAATACGTTTGCTCCCCGCTAAGAAAATACACAGGTGCGTATTCTTTCCTTTCCAGCGAAGTAATGATCTGATCAAAATCCATACAACGATATCTTACATTTCGAAACGAAGGTGCTTCACCGTCTGCCCGTTATTGATTAACTGCTTTAATGAATCAACGCCAATTTGAATGTGTTCATTCACAAATAATTCAGAAACCTTTTTATCCGATTTGGAGGTTTTTACACCTGAAGCGATCATAGGTTGATCGGAAACCAGTAGCAAGGCTCCAGTAGGAATTTCATTATGGAAACCCACACTGAAAAGCGTTGCTGTCTCCATATCAACGGCCATAGCCCTTATTTCGCGTAGATATTCCTTGAAATCTTCATCATGCTCCCAAACACGCCTGTTGGTAGTATAAACGGTCCCTGTCCAATAATCACGATTATAATCCCGTATAGTGGTAGAAATGGCTTTCTGAAGGCTAAAGGCCGGTAACGCCGGAACTTCCGGAGGAAAATAATCATTGGAAGTACCTTCGCCTCTTATGGCAGCGATTGGAAGAATAAGATCTCCCAGCTCATTTTTTCTCTTTATACCACCACATTTACCTAAGAATAATGCCGCTTTAACTTCTATTGCGCCCAGAAGATCCATAACAGTTGCCGCATTGGGGCTGCCCATACCAAAGTTTATCATGGTAATATCGCCCGCTGTAGCGCTGGGCATAGCCTTATCCTGACCCATTATCTCTACATTATGCATTGCTGCAAAATCCTCCAGGTAACGGCTAAAATTGGTTAACAATACATATTCACCAAATTCTCCGGGCATTGTTCCCGTATAGCGGGGTAGCCAATCGGTGATTATTTCTTTTTTATTTATCATATTGCAGATTTTTATCAAATGACCACAAAGTTACTGAAAATTTGCCGCATACCAGTAACATGTTTTTTAACTATCTTTGGCAAATGGAATCATACCCGGTACTAAATTTACCTTCATTGATATGCCGTCATAGAGAAATTAATGAGAAAAATCAGATTTTCGACCCGGTAAGAAAAAAATGGATCCTCCTTACTCCCGAAGAATGGGTCAGGCAACACATTATAAATCTTCTTATTAACTACCAGAATGTACCGGCAAGCCTTATTGCAGTAGAAAAAGCCTTCAGGTTTAATTCAAAAACCTATCGGGCCGATCTTGTTATTTATGGAACTAAAACGAAACCCCTGATGATCGTGGAATGTAAAGCCCCTGAAGTAAAGATTACACAAGCAACTTTTGATCAAATCTTCAGATATAACCTGGTGCTTAATGTTCCCTATTTTATTGTCTCTAATGGTATCGATACTTTTGTCGCTGAAATAGACTACCACAAGAAAACAAGCCGATTCCTTGAAACCATTCCCCTTTTTGGACAAATGAATTTATAAAAATTCAAAAGTTGATTTATGATTAATACACCTTTTAACACCATATTTTAAAAAAATATTATAGCTTTGCATACAGAAAAATAGCAGCCATGAAAAGAGTACTTCAAATCCTTCTAGCAATTGTTATTGTAGCTCTTGCTTATCTTGTTTATGACAGCATTATGAAGCCTGTCCGCTTTGATCAGGAAAAGAAATTCCGCACGGAACTCGTAGTTGAAAGACTGAAAGATATCCGTTCAGCACAAATTGTCTTTAAATCACAAAATCGTGCTTATGCCGGTGATTTTGATACACTCATTGATTTTATCAAAAACAATGAAATCCCTGTAGTTAAAATGATCCCGGATCCTAATGATACAACATTCTCTCGTAGTATCCTCGATACTATCGGCTTCGTTCCGGTAATCGACTCATTGTACAAACACAGAGCAGGATTTAAAGCAGAAAACATCCGTTTTGTCCCGAAAACCAACGGTAAAGAATTTGAAATGCAGGCCGACTTCATCGAAAGAAGTAACGTCCAGGTTCCTGTATTTGAAGTTCGGGTGACAAACCTCATATTCCTTGACGGGCTCGACGAACAAATGATCCTTAACCTTAACGACAAGCAGGAAACCAACAACCTCTTCCCGGGGCTTAAGGTAGGTTCACTTATTGAAGCCTCTACCGACGGTAACTGGGAGTAATGCTCTTCCTATGAACGCTGGTATTATTAATAATGGCTTCAGCCTTACTAATAAAGGTTATCAATCGAATAATAAGATAAATCATTCTTTGGCCATCCGTATCAGTACGGATGGCTTTTATTATATCATTAAAGATAATCAACAAAATTCATTCGCAAAAATTGAAACCTTTGAGCTTCAAAATATTAACAACGAAAAAACCTGGATTAATACAATAGGCATCCTTCTTAAAGAGACCGGAATATCCCCTGATTTTTTTCAGAATATCAGGATCCTATTTGATTTCCCGGGTTATATTATTGTACCCAATGAACTTTATGACACCAGTAAAAGAGAACTTTTCTTCAAATACAACCTCTCGAAAAGCCCTGAGCAAATAATCCTCGCAGATAAAGTCCCTGCATGTAATGCTGTTGTTCTTCACCCGCTTTCAAAAACAATAAAAAACTTCGTTACTAACCAGCTGCCGGAAGCAACAATATATTCACAAATCTCAACGCTGTTAACCTCTCTGGCCACCAACGAAAACGTATCATCAGAGACATCGGTCTTTGTTCAGATCAACAAAGCGCACTTCGATCTTATCATCTTCTCAAACAACAAACTTCAATATTGCAATAGCTTTCAATTCAAAACCATTGAGGATTTTCTCTATTTTTTACTCTATGCAATGAAAAACCTTTCGCTCGATCCGGATAAACAGCCTGTCCATATGCTGGGAAATATTGCCTCCGCTTCACCAATAATAAATAAAACCTCGCGATATATTCGCAATATTGTTTTTACCGGGGATGGAGATAAAAATCAATCTCCGTATTTTTCAGGCATTGAAAATCACCAGTTTTATAACCTTCAACATCTCCTTACGTGCGAATAATAAGCGGTACACTTAAAAGCAGGCGAATTAATGCTCCTTCCAACCTCCCGTCGCGACCAACCACTGACAGAGCCAAAGAAGGCCTCTTTAATATTCTGCAACACAGCATTGATTTTGAAACAGCTAACATCCTTGACCTTTTTTCCGGCACAGGAAATATAACCTTCGAGTTTGCATCGCGCGGCTGCCAGTCGCTTACCAGTGTCGACAACAATTTCCATTGTGTGAAATTTATTAAAACCACTGTCAGTGACCTGAACCTGGAAGGGGTTAAAGTTATAAAAGCTAACGCCTTCTCATTTCTTCAAAAATCAGAAAAGAAATACAACCTTATTTTTGCAGATCCGCCATATCAGTTGAAAGAAGCTGAGCAATTACCGGATATCATTTTCAATAATAATCTGCTCGCTGAAGATGGATTGTTTATTCTGGAACACTCACCGCATCATTCCTATGAGGAACACCCGCATTTTACAGAACATCGTGTATATGGCCTGGTAAACTTCTCTTTTTTCAGATAATTATTCTGCAAAGAGCCGCTCTAAAAATGCATCCATGCCTTCAGAAGGACGTTTCAAATCCCAGCGAATAATTTTCAGGTCCGGAGTAAAAATTACATACAATGGAAAGGCTTTAACATTATAGGCATCCGTGAGGTTCCGGTCGTTGGCACACCAATATGCATTCCGGAATGTCGCTCTGTTTTGCTCATACCATTCTTTCCAGGTATCCTCAGAAGTATCACAACAAACCATGGTCACATCCATATGGTCGGAATATTGCTCCTGCAAGGTCTTTATAAGCTCATTCTCCGCCTGACAAGCGCCATTCCAGCTCTGAAAAAAACATAGCAAAGTGTATTTATCACTTTCATGAAGAAAAGATTCTTCGTTTATGGCCTTCTCCGGGGCAGAAGCACCCCAGGTAAGGCGTAGCTCCTGAGAAAGAATATTTCCCGCTATATGACGATGTTGTTTGAATTTACTGCTATCAGCAATATACTGCAATATCCCAAGAACCTGTTCATAATCGTAATCCATACTGAAAAGGCACGACTTCAGCAGCTTAATCATCACCAGTTCGCGCATGGCTTCGTTGCGAAGTAAAGTATCTTTGCCCAGTGTATCCAGAAGAGCAGGATAACTACCCAGACCATTTATAACATATTGCAAATCATTACGCGACACAACAAAACCCGAAGTCTCAGGATACCCATCATAATAAAGATTAAAATAACTCATCGCTTCATCGTGATGGTACAATGGCCGTCCCGAAAGGTATTGCATATGTAATTCCGCTCTGGAAAGGGCGCGCGTTTGCAGCTCTATTCCGGCAATCCGATATCTTTTATATGTATCGAAATAGTTGTTCTCATATCCCTCAAAACGCAACTCAACATCCTCTTTGAATTTCCGCAACAACTTCCCCGTACGATCACGAAATAATGTTGCACTGTTATTGATAACGAAATCGTCATACATGGCATTAAAAGATGCAATTTTGGTATTCAACCCATCAAAAACTTCATTTCGTATCGTATAATAAAGCGGTGTATCAAGTAAATTAGGATTTAAAAATGAATCAACAGCATCATACTCAACATCAAGATAGTAAAAAACATCAGGCTCCAGGTATATACCTGCACTATAGGGCCCTGTTTCCAGTTTGGCATAGCGCACATCGGAAAAATCTGTTTGCAACTCAAAGGATCCGTCTTTAGCAATTTCACATTCATCTACCTTTACTAAGGTATTCGTAATAAAATCATCAAACACATACAATCCAACAGAACCTGTATCCGTATTTTTCACCACACCTTTTAGGGTAGTTTGTGACATGGCACCTCCACACAGAATTACTGATACAAGGAATAAAAACAGACGACGATAATCCATAGATTACTTTTTAGGCAGGACTTTTGAAGGTTGAACCGTAGAAGGCACAAACTGCGAAATATCTCCACCATATTTATGCACTTCTCTAACGACAGAACTATTGAGTGTAGTATATTCAGGTAATGTAAGCAGATATATAGTTTCAATATCAGGATCCATCTTACGGTTTATCTGGCCAACCATTCGCTCAAATTCAAAATCAGCCGATGTTCTAAGCCCCCGTAGGATATAGGATGCTCCGTACTTACGACACAGATCAACCGTAAGCCCTTCATATTCAACAACCTCTACGGCAGGCTCATCAATAAATAAATCCTTGATCCATGTTAAGCGCTCATCAAGCCTAAAAAAGCTCTTTTTATCGGCATTCACACCTATAGCAACAATAACTTTATCAAATAGAGGCAGTGCTCTTCGCACAATACTTTCATGACCTAAAGTGATTGGATCGAAAGACCCCGGGAAAATTGCAATACGTTCCATACCACAAAAGTATGGTATTTTTAGTAATGATATTAAAAATGATACGTCACTCCAACACCAAAACCAAACTGATAGGGATGATAATTAATATCTGAAGCCTTGCTAATTGACATAAAAGCGTACCGTATTTCCGGCATAATTTCAGCAGACAACGAAGGCGAAAAAGAATACCTGGCTCCGGCAGATGCAATGCCACCAAAAGAAAATGGTCGCAAATTTTCCGTCTTTCCTATTAAATACGACTCTTCCATTGTTGCCAGATAGGCACGGTTGGAAGTTAAAATTCCTGCATACAAACCACCTTCAGCAGTTATACTAATCCCTTTCGTGCTTGTACCTGATAGTTGAAATATCAACGGTATCTCCATATAATCAAAACGCTGAATCACCTGTAAATCAGGATCCGAAAGTGATACATCTGCCAATACCTCACTATTATCCAGAAGAATATACTCCGGAGCATTATAAATACTGGTATTTGACAAAGGTTTCGACGCATCATACTCTTCTGACAAACCTGTACTGATATTTCCTGAGCTGCTGTTTACACGAAAAGATTTACCATCAGCATAAGCATACAAATTCTGTGAGCCCTGCCCGTAGGAAGCATAGGTAACACCGGTTTTTACATGTAATGCACCGGCAATAGTCTTCGATGCATATACCCCTGCATTCCATGAGGGCACTGCCGATTCATCCGCGATGGGTGACCGATCCTTGTAAACCAACTCCTGTTGCTGAATGGAACGATAGGCATAGGCCGCAGCAATATCACCACCAACAGACCAACCCGAACGATCACGGGCTATGGTATTCGCAGGCTGAGGATTATGCTGACTGCCTTTGTCGGCATATAATACTGAGGAGGTCATGTCGTTTGTTGTAGCGGTCATCATTTGCTGCAGCATTGCATCTTTTTCAACCCGGGATAATTCCATATCATCCGCCTCTTCAAATCCAGCAACATAAGATGCAATAGACTTATCAACAGGCTCAACAGGATACTCCTTATCAACATCCTCCATTGTAGTGGCGATTTCATCCACACTTTCAATCATCTGCTGCGGAATATCGGACTCCTGTGAGGAGGAGGGCTTTATTATTTCTTTCGTTTGTTCAGCTGCAATAGTTTCCTCATCAAAAACCTCAACCGATTCCGTTAAAACAATATTATAATTTTCAATTTCATTAGTTACAGGTTGCATATCATTTACTGCAGGCATTTCTGTAACAGCAGTAAAAGCGGGAGTTACTTCTTTCATTGTTCCGGCAAAATAGCCTATAGCAAAGCCCAGCAGCAGAATTACAACTGCTGCCACAGAAGCAACAGCTATAAAGAGTCCTTTCCGTGACCGGGAATTCACTGCTCCACTAATGGCATTCCATGCCTCTCCCGGCGGCTTTTCACGATAGCGTCCTGCTGCCTCGCGAAACATATGATCCGTGTTATGTGTGTGTGTCATACTGAAGAAACCTTCCTGTGTTGTATAAATCCGTTATTTAATAACTTTCGCTGTAATATAACCCTTGCTCGTGCAAGGTTTGACTTTGATGTGCCCTCAGAAATCTCCATCATAGAAGCTATTTCCCGATGAGAATAACCTTCAATGGCAAAAAGATTAAATACCATTCGGTAGCGCGGAGGCAGTTCTGCAACAAACCCCATGAGCGTCTTTTCATTTATCTTTTCATCCGTATCTTCATATTCATATCCTGTCATTGCATCACTAAACTCAGCATACAGAGTTACTTTTGCTTCCTTACGGTATTTCTCAAGGGCACAATTAACAAATATCCGCCGCATCCAGGCACCTAAAGGACCATCACCCTTATACTGATGTATCTTTTCGAATATGCGCACAAAGCCATCCTGAAACACATCATCTGCCTCATTCCTGCTACCGGTATAATAACAGCATACCGCATACATATCCTCACTGTAAAGGTCATATAATGCCTTCCGTGATGCGTCCTTCCCCTTGCGGCAGCCTTTTAGTATTTCATTTATTTCATTCAATACCAGATGGTTTATTAACGTTGCAAGTTAATCATTTTTGATATACCTACGTAGTAAAGGTCAAAGCCCCCCTGACCTCCTTCCCTGTTGGAACTAAAAACCATCAGATCATTTTCAAAGTCATCAAAAGCTGCCACTACCGGACGATATTCATCGGCACTGCTGTTTATGTCCGATCCAAAATTAACCGGCTCACTCCATAAACCGTCTTCACCCAAAAGGCAATAATATAAATCAAAACCGCCATATCCGCCCTCTCTGTCACTGGCAAATACCATCATCTCACCCAATATGAAAGGACATTTATCATCCCATTCACTGTTTACACCTTCAGGGATCTCTATTACAGTACTATCCTCTTCAAGCAACCATTCACCAAACTGCTCATCTATATGCGCATATACGATATCATAATCACCATTCGCATCGGAGCAAAAATATAAATCATTGTTATGTAAACACGGGTATGCTTCGTTGTTCTCCGTGTTAATCCTTTCAAGCATCTTCACCTCTGAGATGGACTGATCAGTGTAATACGACTGCTCATAATTCTCATCTTCGCACACAACATATTTAATATCCAGGTCTCCGTTGGCATCATTCGCATAAAAAAACCAAAGATCCTCACCATCAGTAATGGAATGGGGACCAAATTCATTTGCAGAAGTATTCACCGCATTAACAATAGGTATCATAACCGTTTCTGAATCATATGTCACCAACTGCATATACAATTCACCTTCAGCGGTAAGGTACTCCATATCAATGCGCTTAACAACAAAATCATAATTATCACCCCCATTGCGGTCGGAGCTAAAGGTAATCTGAACTCTTCTTCCGGGGCCTATATTACTGTTATAGTCGTTATATGATGTATTTAAAATTGAGAAATTTTCAGGTGTATCACAAAATACCGCATCATAATGTTTCTCCTCGCTGCAACCCAAAAAGCCACACATTATCAACACAATAAAAAAATAGATTATTCTCCTCATCAGGGGCATAAGCATACCGTTTTACAAAATTGATGTATAACACATCTTATAAGTTGCTTGAAAAAAAATATTTTCACAACGCAACCAAACAAGACATTAAAACATCAGGGTTTCAGAAGCAAAGATTACATCAAATTTTGTTTCTTTAAATAAGAAGTTAATAGCTCCGCTATGCTTAAATAGGTGTTTTTAAAGAGGTGCGGCAGATCCACGGGGTCTGCCCATTTCGTTTCTGTTATATGCTCTTCAGTCTGGGGTTTCAATACTTCAGTTGAGAAAGAATCCATTAAAAACCAAACTGACTTTTTCAGTACCAGTTTATCACCGATAAAATAAAGGTGATGTGTATCATCAAAATGGCCTCCGGCATTAAGCAATGAAATACCGGTCTCTTCACGGGTTTCACGTATCGCTGTTTGCAAAACGGTTTCACCTGCATCCATATGGCCTTTGGGAAGATCCCACAGACCTTTACGTTTGATCATAAGGATATGGCCGTTTTCATTCCTTACTATTCCGCCGGCTGCAATACGATATTCGAACAACGATTTGCAAACATTAAGTATATCATACGCACAATCTCCAAAGACCATTAATGCACTTCGCTTGTCACCATTAATAAACTCCCGAATAGTAGTATTAAGATTTTCTTTCGATTGAAATAAATGAACAGGGGCTTCGTTTTGAGATAACAAAGCTTTATCATCGGTGATAATTATCTGCTTTTGATCAAAAAAAACTTTATACATTTGTGCCATGATTTATAATGAAGATATTGCCAGCCGCGTAGCGGAAAACTTATTGCAAATAAAAGCAATAAAGCTTGATAATGCCAATCCTTTTACCTGGGCATCAGGAATAAAATCGCCAATCTACTGCGATAACAGAAAAACACTGTCGCACCCGCAGATAAGAACATACATCCGTCAAAATCTTGTTCGGATCATTCAGGATATGTATGGCGATGTGGATGTTATTGCCGGTGTAGCAACAGGTGCCATTGCGCAGGGTGCTTTGGTTGCGCAGGAAATGGGGCTGCCATTCATCTATGTCCGTTCATCGAATAAAGATCATGGCCTGCAAAACAAAATCGAAGGCTCCTTTCAGGAAGGCCAGTCGGTGGTGGTTGTGGAAGATCTTGTATCTACAGGCGGTTCATCACTGGCAGCAGTTGATGCACTTAAGGCAGCAGGGCTGAACGTCAAAGGCATGGTAGCCATATTTACCTACGGACTGCAAAAAGCGCTTGATAACTTCGAAACAGCAGGATGTAAACTTTACACCCTAACAGATTATCCTACAGCAATCAATAAAGCTATAAGTGATAATTACGTGAGAAACGAAGATCTGGAATCACTCATGGAATGGCGCAAAGACCCGGCAAACTGGAGAAAATAAATCTATGGCTGAATTCAAATCACCTGTTACCAATATTGAACGACCTGCAGAAGCTATTTATTATTTTCTGGCAGATTTCAACAACTTTAAAAACCTGATCCCTGAAGACAGAGTGTCAGGATATGAGTCAACAAAGGATACCTGCTCTTTTACGGTGGAAAATATGCCTGCTTTTCACCTGATGATGGGCAACAACATTCCCGTTCAGCAGGTAGAAATGATACCCCAGAATGCTAGTGGTGTTACTTTTAGCCTTCTGATTACAATTCAACAGATATCACAATCAGGCTCACAGGTATCCATTCGTCTGAATGCAGAATTGAATGCCTTTTTAAAAATGATGGCTTCAAAGCCCCTGCAGACTTTTGTTGACACACTGGCAGAGAAACTAAAAGAATTTATGGAACAATAAAGGTCCCGAAATCCCTACACAAGAGGAAACATCACCTCTTTCATCTGACACGGAATTAAGTCCTTGTCAGTCTGGATAAGGAGCCTGCCATATTCGTCTACCCCCACAATACGACCGTTTTCCTTATAGCCCATGATAGTATAGGTTTGTTCCTGATCAAACATGTACATATATTGAAGATAGGTTTTCATTAACTGATCATACTCTCCCAGCGCCAGCATTTTGTAATAGGAATCAAAAGCAACACGGAACCTTTGCAGGTAGTCTGCCGGATCATGGTCGTCACCGGTTATCATTTTTACCGATACAGGATTGGGGGCATCAGAAAGAAATTTTTCCTGATTAATATTAATCCCAATACCAACAATTGATGACTGAAGCTGGTTGCCGGAAACCTGGTTGTTTATCAATATGCCACTGATTTTCTTATTCTTATAATAGATATCATTAGGCCATTTGATACGTATATCGCATTCCGGCAGCCTATCACAAATGGCATCTCTCACAGCAAGAGAGGTGACAACATTGAGATAGAACTGACGCGTTGGATCCAGAAAATCAGGGTATATAATCATACTGAATGTAAGATTTTTACCCGGCTCACTTTCCCAGGTATTTTTGTCAAGTCCTTTACCGGCAGTTTGTTCCTCGGCAACAATCACAGTACCCTCCTGCGGGCGTCTCTCACGTAATAATGCCAATGCATAGTGGTTCGTTGAATCAAGGATCTTAAACTTCTTAATGTTGGTCTCGGTATTCATATACAGGTTTTTAATTAAAAAACGTTAATGGTACAGTAATTGATATCCCTTCGATCGGATTTCTTACTTTACTAAACAATTAAAGGGAAATAATTGTTTTTCGTACCTTTGCCATAAATTATAAAGGTAATATTTAATGACAGAATTTAGCAAAAAAAGCGAAACAGAAAAACTTCATGATGCAATAGTGGAAGGCATTCTGGATCTGAAGGGTATTCAGGCAGTTTCAATGCATTTCTCAAAAATACAAAACACTGCTTTTGAGTACTTTATACTCTGTAACGGAACATCATCCACACACACCGCAGCCATTGCTGATTCTGTAATAAAAATTGTCAATTCACAGTGCAAAGAAAAACCATGGCACATGGAAGGAATGCAAAATGCTGAATGGATACTTTTAGATTATGGTAATATTGTTGTTCATGTTTTCCAACCGGAAAAACGTGAATTCTACAAACTTGAAGACCTATGGGCTGATGCAGACATCACTCCACTGACAGAAAAAAATTAACAACTGAAGATGAATTGACAATATGGCAGACAATAAAAACCAACCTTTTGGAAATAGTTCCCCCAAGCAAAATAAAAACGGGAACAATAAAAAACCTAAATTCTACTGGATCTATATAGCACTGCTGGTAGTATTTCTGGGTTACAGCTTTCTGGGATTTGAAACCGGTGGTGAAGAAGTTACCTGGGGGCAGATGAAAGAAATGCTCCAGAACCAGGATATTGATAAAATTATTCTTGTAAATAAAGAGTTTGCAGAAATCTATATTAAAAGTGATAAACTGGATCGCTATCCGGATATCCCTAAAGGATTGATGCAAGGTACCGACGCCCACTTCAAATATACGATCGGTAGTGTGGATAAATTCTATGAAAATGTTGAAGCGGTACAGGAATCTATTGCCGAACCAGTATATATCCGCAATGTAAACCGGCGAAACTGGGCCGGCGAAACATTGGGCTTTATTCTTCCCATTGTCATCCTTATTGGCGCCTGGCTTCTGATCATGCGCATGATGACCCGCAATGCCGGTGGTGGCGCTGGTGGTCAGATTTTCAACATCGGCAAATCCAAAGCGCAGCTCTTTGATAAAGATACCAACGTAAAAACAACTTTTAAAGATGTTGCGGGTTTGGAGGAAGCCAAGATCGAAATCATGGAGATTGTGGACTTCCTGAAAAACCCCGATCGCTATACCAGCCTTGGTGGAAAAATCCCCAAAGGAGCGCTGCTTGTTGGCCCTCCCGGGACTGGCAAAACTTTGCTGGCAAAAGCCGTCGCCGGAGAAGCTAAAGTACCTTTCTTTTCCCTCTCGGGCTCCGACTTTGTGGAAATGTTTGTCGGTGTGGGCGCATCCCGTGTCCGTGACCTGTTCAAACAGGCCAAGGAAAAAGCCCCTGCCATTGTGTTTATTGATGAAATTGATGCCATCGGCCGGGCAAGAGGCAAAAATGCCATGACCGGCGCCAACGATGAAAGAGAGAATACTCTTAATCAACTACTTACTGAAATGGACGGCTTTGGCACCAACCAGGGTGTTATCATCCTTGCCGCAACAAACCGCGCCGATGTCCTCGACCGGGCTCTTATGCGCGCAGGTCGGTTCGACCGCCAAATCCATGTGGAACTCCCCGACCTTAACGAAAGAGCAGCAATCTTTGATGTGCATATGAAACCACTGAAAATTAATGAAAATTTAGTGAATAAGGATTTCCTTGCCAAACAAACTCCGGGATTCTCAGGGGCTGACATTGCCAATGTGTGTAATGAAGCCGCCCTGATATGCGCACGTAAAGGAAAGAAAAAAATTGACCGACAGGATTTCATGGATGCTGTAGACCGAATCATTGGTGGACTGGAGAAAAAAAACAAAATCATCAGCCCGGAAGAAAAAAAGGCTATCGCATATCACGAAGCTGGCCATGCTTCCGTAAGCTGGCTGTTAAAATATGCTCACCCTCTGGTGAAGGTAACCATTATCCCCCGCGGAAAAGCCCTTGGCGCTGCCTGGTATCTTCCCGAAGAACGACAAATTACTACTACCGAACAAATGTTTGATGAAATGACATCCCTGCTCGGGGGACGTGCCAGTGAAGAAGTCCACTTTGGAAAAATCTCTACCGGTGCCCTTAACGACCTTGAAAGAGCCACCAAACAAGCCTTTGCAATGGTTAGCTATTATGGCCTTAATGATAAAATCGGAAATGTTAGCTATTATGACTCCACTGGCCAGCAGGAATACTCTTTCAATAAACCTTTCAGTGAAAAAACTGCTGAAACCATTGACCAGGAAGTAAGTAAACTGGTAGAAAAAGCCTATCAGCGTGCCAAAGATATTATCATTGAAAATAAAGAAAAAGTAACAGCTCTCGGCGATTTACTTTTAGCTAATGAGGTGATATTCAGCGATGATGTTAAAAATATCTTTGGAGAGCGGGAAGGAATGAAAGACCTTCCCGATTCATCAGCTTTCAAATCAGCAGAAATTGATCAACCTGATAACATAGAAAAATTACCTGAAGCTAAAGACAATAGCTCAGAAGAGGAATCTAAATAGTACGCATATAGCAATGGAAGAAAACCTTATAAAAGAGCGGGTTCTTAAAGAGGTCAGGAATGCCCTGATGACACGAGTGTATAATCCGCACTCCGGTACTGATCTGCACGGCACCGTTTTTCCTGCTATGGATGATGAAAAAGAAATTACATTTGCCGAGAACCTTGCCTCTTCCGGAGCAAAGCTCATCTATTGCAGCTCCGAAGAGGAATTTATCGAAACCGTATTTCTGGTTTCCACACAGGACAATTGGAAAAATGTGGTTTGCCATGAAAAAAGGGTTCAGGAAATCCTTCAGGCCACAAATATTCCATATACTGACGAAATACCCGACCAGGAGGAGTTTATTTATATAACCTCCTGTGAAGCACTGGCTGCAAGGCAGGGAACAATAGTGCTCTCCGACGAGCAACCACTTTCGGTAAAAGCACTCGCAATGGCACAAAAACAGATCGTTTTTGGACTATCAAATCAGGTATTTGATGATATTCATGTTGCCATGAAATTTATTTCTGACAAATATAAAGGCGCAATGCCTTCTTTTATTACAGCAATAAATGGAACCGCTTCACTGAAAACTCCGGCACTGCAGAATATCCCTTCTCCAACAGGTGTGAAAGAATTACAGGTTTTCTTTATTGATATTAAATAACATATCATTACATCCTGTGCCATTTTTTTCGTCCTAAAATCATTATCTTTGTGATATGGAAGAATCATGGATTATCGTTTATAAATCAGGAAACCCTGTGCATATTGATATTCTGCAAAACCTGCTTTTAGATAAGGATATTAAAAGCGTTTTTATCAATAAACAGGATTCAGCATATCATTTTGGTGATATTGAGTTGTACGTCCGGCAAAATGATGTGCTTCAGGCACGCCAGATTATCATGAAATTTGAAGAAAATGAAAAAGCCGGGTAAAAGAACCCTTACCGGAGCTGTTTTTGGTGTCGTCCTGGTAAGTGTTTTGTTTTCAGGATCAAAAATTGCAACAGCATTCTTTTTTATCACGGCATTATTGGCTGTTTACGAATTTCTGAAAATAAACAAACTCACAAAGCATCCTCTATCTTCCTATACCACGGTTCTTATTTCAGCCATTACCTATTTACTTTTTTCAGCCACTGAATATAATGTTGCCGGCAGCAAGGTTCTCTGGCTTTTATTGGCACTGCCCGGGCTATCGGCAATAGTAATATTACTTTTCCAAAAGGAGGATCACATAAAAAGTTACGTGGCTATACTAATATGTTCGTTTATTATTTCCCTGCCCTTTGCTCTGATTTCATCTTTCTTTCAAAAAAGCGACGCAATGGGTTTTGTATCCAGCGTGCTTCCTGTGGCATTTTTTTGTTTTATCTGGGCCAACGATATGTTTGCCTATTTTATTGGAAAAGCCATAGGTAAAACTCCCTTGAGCCCGTTAATATCACCCAATAAAACCCTTGAAGGAACGATTGGAGGCATCGCATGCGTTCTGATTCTGGCTCTTGCCGCATGGCGGATTTTCCCTGACCCCGGGATAGTATTCTGGCTTGGCATGGGATCCATCACGGCTGTTGGCAGCATCTTCGGCGACCTGCTTGAATCGGCCCTGAAAAGAATGCTTGGCATTAAAGACTCAGGGAATATTCTCCCCGGCCACGGTGGTATGCTCGACCGATTCGACAGTATGCTGATGGCGGCACCACTTATTTTTGTTTTCTTAAATCTCCTGTCATGAAAATACATCCCAAAGGTAAATCAACACTGTTTACATTTTCACTGTTTCTCATTCTGCTTGCCTCATTGAGTACCACAGCGTTTGCATTTGGTGAAACCTTACTCTATTTTATATGGATTTTTGTCGGAATACTCATACTTCTCTTTTCCATGTTCTTCAGGTACCCGGAACGACAACCATTTATCGACCCCAATGCCATCGTAAGTGCTGCGGACGGAAAAGTTGTTGCAATCGAAAAAGTGGATGAAAAAGAGTATTTCATGGAAGAGAGGATCGTCATTTCAGTGTTTATGAGCATATACGACGTCCATGTAAACACAATACCTGCGGATGGAGAAATCATCTATACAAAAAACCATCCCGGAAAAAATTATCCTGCTTTTAATCCCAAATCTTCGGAATTAAATGAAATGACATCTACCGTACTAAGAAACGAAAAATGCAGCATTTTAATCCGGCAGATAGCCGGTATTGTTGCACGCAGAATTTACCAGAGGGTAAATATCGGCGACATAGTAAAACAGGGCGATGAGCTGGGACTTATAAAATTAGGATCGCGCGTTGATATATTCCTCCCTACAGATGTTACTGTCAATGTGAAGATTAATGATAAGGTCACCGCAGGGCAGAGTGTACTCGCATGGATCGACTAAAGGATTGAGGCAATATCAGATAATTGTGCAACTTCATAGGTTATCGCTTCCGAATGCTTCTTTTTCCCGGGATTAAAATATATCTGGTCCATACCAAAGTCCTTCGCTCCAAGAATATCTACCGGCAAGTCATCACCAATCATAATTGATGACTCAACATTTGCATTTGTTTTTGCCAGCGCAAATTCAAAAATCCCCGGGTTTGGCTTGCGAACCCCGGCTGCCTCTGAAGTAATAACAACCTCAAAAAAATCTGTTAATCCGGCAGTATTCATCTTCTTATCCTGAACCTCTTCAAATCCGTTGGTAATAATGTGCATGCGATATTTGGGCTTTAAATACTCCAATATCTTATGCGTCCCGGGAAAAACATTCTTTTTCGTTACCAAAATCTCCAGATACTCCCGGCCAAATATTTCTGCCATCTCATGGTTAAATATCCCAAAATGCCGCAATACCTTTTCATACCTCAGCACTTTTAATTCTGCTTTGGCAATACTCCCTTTCCTGTACCGTTCCCACAAAATGTTATTAATCGCTGTGTAGACCTGAAAAAACTCATCTTTCGAAGGAATACCCTTGCTTAAAAGGTCATACTTATCAATAAGATCATCCACAGAAGCCCTTGAGTTGGTATCAAAATCCCATAAGGTCCTGTCAAGATCAAAAAACACATCCGTATACTTCTTCATCACTTTTCTTTTCTGAATTTCAAAAATACAACAAAAAAATACAATCACAACAAGCTCATTTACAGATAATTAAAAATTATGCAGCATTTTTTTGTAACTAAACAGGCTTACTGTCGTCAAATTTTCATATTTTTATGATATCAAATTGATATCACTTTAACGCCTAACAAATAAAAATAAAAGCGATGAAATCAAACGAAAAATCAAAAGTCCCGATGTCAGGTTATATTGGGCTATTGCTGGTACTCCTATTACTTGGAGGCCCAATCTATTTCGAGGTTACAGGACCGGAAGTTTGGTGGAACCTGGTTCCGTCAATACTGTTGCAAGTTTTAGGAATATTGGTTTTAATCGGGTTCCTTGTTGTTAATCCCAATGAATCCGCAGTATTGGTGCTATTCGGAAGCTACAAGGGTACCGTACGAAAAAATGGTTTTTATTGGGTAAATCCATTTTATACAAAAACAAAAATCTCTTTACGTGCGCGCAACATCAACAGCGAGCCCATCAAAGTTAACGACAAGGTAGGGAACCCAATCATGATCGGCATTGTGTTGGTTTGGCGGGTTGAAGACACCTACAAGGCTGCCTTTGATGTTGACGACTACGAGATGTTTGTACACATACAGAGTGAGGCAGCAATAAGAAAATTAGCCGGGCATTACCCCTATGATAATTTTGATGACGCACAGGCCGAGATTACACTTCGTGGCGGGGGTGAAGAGGTAAATCATGTTCTTGAGGAGGAACTCGTTGAACGTCTGGCCATTGCAGGAATCAATGTTATGGAAGCAAGAATCTCCTACCTTGCCTATGCATCGGAAATTGCCAGTGCCATGCTGCGCCGTCAGCAGGCCACAGCAATTGTTGCTGCCCGTGAAAAAATTGTGGAAGGGGCTGTAAGCATGGTTGAAATGGCACTTGCACAACTTTCAGAAAAAGAAATTATTGAATTTGATGACGAGAAAAAAGCCAGTATGGTCAGTAACCTGATGGTAGTACTTTGCTCTGACAAGGATGCCAGTCCTGTAATTAACACAGGCACATTGCATCAATAACTATTATGACGAAAAAAAAATCATTTGCATTACGAATCAATCCGGCCATGATGAATGCGCTGGAGAAATGGGCCGCGGACGAATTCCGAAGCACCAACGGGCAGATAGAATGGATTCTGGCCAGGGCGCTGAAGGAATTCGGCCGTTATAAGCCTGAAAAAAAACAAGTACAAGATGGAAAAACTGATGAAATATAAATGCCCAAAGTGTCATCATACACAGGCTACAATAGGCGAGATCAGAGCTGCAGGAAGCTACGCCGCAAAGCTTTTCAACGTTCAGAACAAAAAATATACAACCGTTACCTGCAAACGATGCAGTTACACTGAATTTTATGCAACTGACAGCAGTAAATTGGGGAATGTTTTTGACTTCTTCGTAGGATAACCCGATCAGCTGATTTTCAAATGCTGCTGGCGGAACCATTCATATAACCCGGTGCCAAGGGCATGCGACACATTCATGGATTTGTTGCTGCCCGGCATGGGGATATATACCGCCTGATCACACAGCTCAAGCACCTCTTCCGGCATGCCCCACGACTCCCCTCCTACCAGAATAGCACACTTTTCCGGAAGTTCAGTCTGTGTAAGATCTGTTGCATGTTTGGCGGTCTCCACAGCTATCAATGGCATCTCCTTTTTCAATTCCACAAGCTTATCATAATTGCAGGCAGTCCACTCAATACTCTTCTGACTACTATGGGCAGTGCGGTTTATCTTTGCGATATTCAAACCAGGGATTTCTTTAAAAGCAAAAAGCACTTTAGTACTCCCAAAGTTACACGCCAGACGTATCATGGCTCCCATATTCATTTCATTTTCCACTTCCACTCCCACAACCACAGGCCCTTCAGGGATGGATAGTTCTTGTTTTGAAAAAAGATCATTCGATTTAATATATAATCCCATTGTATTACTCTTTAAGATAATTCATTCCCTGCCAGAGATCTTGTTCTTCCATAAGCTTTTCCAGCTTTTGCAGCACCTGATCATAGCGCATTTTCCATCGTGGCGGTTCAAGTAAAAATGATGGCGGCACTTCCCCTGCAACGCGTTCAATAACAATATCCGGCCGAAGATAAGCCAGAAAATCAACCATATGCTGCAGATACTCCTCCAGTTCAAAAAGCTTAAAATCCTCAGGGTGCTCTTTAAATTCAGTGGCCATGATAGTCTCTTTCACAATCTGCAGCTGGTGAAATTTCACGGTATTTAACGGCAATCCGGAAAGAATCTTTGCTTCGGCCATCATCATTTCAGGCGACTCTCCCGGTAACCCAAAAATCATATGCCCGCCGGTTTTTATACCCCTTTTGGAAGTTTCTTCCAATGCCCAGACAGTATCAGCAAAAGAGTGTCCACGGTTTATACGTTCCAACGTTTTATCATAACACGATTCGATACCATACTCTACAATCACATAATACTGCTGCGACAGCTTAGCCAGATAATCGAGTTTGTGCTCATCCACACAGTCGGGGCGGGTACCGATCACCAGGCCAACGACGCCGGGAGTTTGCAATGCCTCTTCATAAAGCTTTTGCAAATGTTCCAGAGGAGCATGAGTGTTGGAATAGGGCTGAAAATAGGCCAGATACTGATCGGTTCTGCGGTATCTTTTACTATGGAACTCAATACCTTCATTGAGTTGCTGTGTAACACTTTTATTCGGCTGACAATAAGAAGGGTTAAAAGCTTCGGAATTACAATAAGTGCATCCTCCCACACCTACGGTACCATCTCTGTTCGGGCATGAGAACCCGGCATCGATGGAGAGTTTTTGAACCCTTTGACCAAAGGTACGGCGGAAGTACTCTGAATATGCGTTGAAACGTCTGCTATGCCCCCAGGAGTATATCATCCCGCAAAGGTAAATAAAAAAAATCCCGCCTGACGTAATGCCTGGCGGGATATATATTGAACTAAAATTATTCTTTATGCAGATGCTTTTGTAGCATTCTCAAGACGCTTAAGGATACTGAAGATAAACATAGCAGCAAGGATACAGAATACTACCAGTAATCCCCAGAACTGCCACAGCTGAAGCTTGTTCCAAAGAATACCAACGAGAGCAACACCGTAGTTACCTACAGCGGTAGCGGCAAGCCATGCACCCTGCATCAAACCTTTGTACTTGGGTGGTGCAACTTTAGAAACGAATGAAAGACCAATAGGACTCAGGAAAAGTTCCGCAATAGTGAGGATGAAATAAGTGCTGATCAGCCAATACGGGCTTACTGCGAATGCAGAATCAACGCGTGTTTCACCAATATCTCCGGGAGCCATACCTGCCAGACTTAAAGAGCCAACAACGAGTACAGTAAAACCAATGGCGGTAATAATCATACCAATACCAATCTTCTTAGGATCGGAAGGTTCAATACCTTTCCTGGCCATCCAGCTAAACAGACCAACAACTACAGGAGTAATTGCAACGATAAAGAATGGGTTAAAATGCTGGAACATTTGTGGAGTAAATGGGTTTACAGCGTCATAACCGGCTATACGGAAGTATGCGATCACTCCAAAAGCAGCAAACATCACCAGACCACCAATACGCAGTGCACGGGCATTCTTCTTCATAAAGAAAAGAACAAGGCCAAGTACAGAGAGTGCAATTGGTAAAAGTCCGAAGAGGTCAAACCAGATATTGGTTCCTTTACTAACAGTATCCTGCGTATAATCACGTGCAAAGGCTGTCATGGCAGCGCCATTCTGATGGAAGGCCATCCAGAAGAAAATCACTACAAACATAACAAGACCCAAAGAAACCATACGTTGTTTTGTTTCCTGGGGAGTAAGTGTGATTACCTTATCCTTATGCTCTTCACTGGCAGCTTTCTGTTTTTCAGTCATATCGGCAGCTTTGTAATACTTACGGAGGCCCCAGAAGATAAGCATAGAAGCAACAAGAGAAATACAGGCAACACCAAACGCCCAATGATAAGCATTTGAAAGTTCGTTAATATAATAGTTGGAAAACTCTGTGAGGTTACCTGTAAAAGCAGACTGCTCACTGGCGAGTCTTGTCAACTCAGTAGTTTCAGCAGGAGTAATAGTTCCGTCGAGGAAATTATGAGCAAGTTTGGGAATAGCACCGCTATAGGTTAGGTTAGAACCTTTAAGCATAAAGTTACTAACCGCCTGAGCAGCTGTTGGAGCAAACATCGCACCTACGTTAATACCCATGTAAAAGATATTAAAACCTAGTGAACGGTACTTGTCGAACTTGGGATCGGCATCGTAGAGGTTACCAACAAGTGCCTGGAGGTTACCTTTAAAGAGACCTGTACCAAGGGAAATCACTGCCAGACCACCAATTACAAGTGGCAGACCGTTGCGTGGTGTTTCGACAGACCATGATGACGGCATTGCGATAAGCAAATAACCGACAAACATGACGATCATACCGAGGCTAATTGTTTTACCATACCCCAGGACCTTATCAGCGATGATACCACCAATAAGAGGCATAAAATAAACAAATGCCAGGAAGATCCCAAAATACTGGGCTGCGGTTTCGTATGCAAAACCGTACTTCGCCTGCAGGAACAGAACGAAGATAGCCAACATCGTGTAGTATCCGAAACGCTCACCCATATTGGCAAAAAGCGCTACGAATAATCCTTTTGGATGATTTTTGAGCATAATACTGAGTTTAAATTAGTATTGAATTGTTATGGATTTTGTTTTACATTTTTTTCGTTAAGATGCAAAAATAACCAAATTTGCGGGTTAAACAAATGAAAAGGAAGAGGAATAATACCCTAAATAAAACCCTGTATTTCAGAATGATGCATCCATCCAAAGGCCTCCAGAACAGGTAACCAAAATTGAGGCAACTTAGCTGATGCACAAACAGTTACAAGCTTATTAGGATGTTCAAAACAAATTGTTCCGGCATGTAATAAAACAGTATGTATATTATAACGTTCCTGAAACATACGGTTATGGCGGTAGTCACCATGGCGGCCATCTTTAATTATGGGATGACGCAAATGGCTGCAATGCTGACGGATCTGGTGCCAGCGCCCGGTTTGCGGGCTCGCTTTAACCAATGTATAGCGCGATTTCTCATACGGCCCCACAGCAACATCAATCTCGGTTGTGGCGATGGGCGTAATTCTTGTAATTGCTTCCGCCTTGTTTATCAGTGTACTGGTATATACCGGATGATCCACCAGCACTTCTTCCTCCAGCCAGCCACGGCATATGGCATAATAGGTCTTCTCAATATGCTTTTCAATAAAAGCACGTCGAAAATAATCGGATGTTTCACTATCGAAAGAGAAAATATTCGTCCCTGAAGTGCCTTTATCCAACCGGTGTACCGGATACACCCGACGACCCAGTTGCTCCTCCAGAATCTGCATCAGCGTAACCTTCTCGTTAATGTCCATATTGGTTTTGTGTACCAGTATTCCGGAAGGTTTATTAACCACCACGAAATGGTCGTCGGTATAGCAGATGTGTACTTTTTCCATAGCAGCATCAAAAGTAAAAATCTTTTTCTACCTTGCAGTGTAACAACGATAAATTCATCTCGTCTGCAACATTGAATGGATCAAAGAAAGTTTAATAATGAAGTGCTCCCCCTAAAGGGCAGGCTGTTTCGTCTGGCATTTGGCTATCTGAAAGATACCGATGACGCCGAAGATGCAGTTCAGGAAATCTTCGTTAAACTTTGGAAAATGCGTTCGTCGTTGAAAAAATACCGCAGCATTGAAGCGCTGTCGGTAACAATGACAAAAAACTACTGCCTCGATCAGCTAAAAGCTAAACGCAGATCGGAAGTAGGCCTTGACAAAGTTGTAGCACGCTCAGGAGGCATTTCACCGGCAAAAAAATCGGAAGAAAATGACCTGATGAGTGTTCTGGCACAAATTATAACTGAATTACCCGAACAACAGCAAACGGTATTTCACATGCGTGATGTCCAGGGGCTGGAATTAAGGGAAATTGAAGAATTAACGGGTATTAACTATAACAATATCCGCGTGGTGCTTTCCAGAGCAAGAAAAACACTGCGCAGCAAATTGCAAAAAATAGAAGCATATGAATACGGACAGGATTCCATCGCTTATTGATAAATATTTTGAAGGAGAAACATCCCTTCAGGAAGAGCAAAGGATTAAAGAATATTTCGCCAATACTTCTTTAATTCCTGAAGATTTGCTCCCGTTTAAGGATTTTTTCCTCCCCCTTGAAGGCTATAAAAACCTGGAATTATCAACCGACTTTGATACCAGGCTTGAGGGAAGACTTTTGGAAGAAGAAAATAAAGCCAGAAAAAACCGGATTTTTAATATCCGAACCTATGTCACTACCGGTATTGCTGCTGCCTTCGTCCTTTTAATCGGTTTTCAGCAAATGGTGCGGCCCTCCTTTAAAAGTACTGTCGACGATCCCGTTGTTGCCATGCAAATTATTACCGAAGCATTTGGTCAGGTCAACAAAAACATGGAAAAAGGTACCGCTTCACTTCAACATTTAAGTGCTGCGACACAGGCAACAGAACCCATGGAAAAAATCCACTATTTCAATGATACATTCAGGGCTTTTCGAAAAGCATCAGAAAGCCCCTCATCGGATAAGTAACCTTTTTACAATTAAAGCTTTATATCATGAAAAAAATTATTTTATTAATTGCAGCAGTGCTCCCACTTATGGTTGCAGCACAAAGCGCTCTCGACGGAGTATTCGACAAATACTCCGGAAAAGACGGCTTCACAACGGTCAATATCGGACCGGAAATGTTCCAGTTGCTGGCTAACAGCAACATTGAATTTGACGGCAACACGCAACAGGAATTCCAGGAGGCGCAAAAAGCCATGCAGCAGCTTAACGGATTGCGTATCCTTACCTGTGAAGATGCAGGAAATGACTTATGTCTTCGTTTTAAAAAGGACATCAACAACAACATTCCAACAAACTATCTCACCCTAATGACGGTAAAAGACGGGGATTCGGATATCCAGTTTCTTGCCAACCAGGAAAAAGATGGAACCATAACCGAATTTCTGATGCTTGTTGTTGACCCTGACGATGTTGTTCTGATGAGCTTTACCGGCATTATAGACCTTAGCACCATTGCGAAAATCGGGCAAACCATGCAGATTGAAGGCATGGAAAACCTCGATGACCTTGAAAAGTAACAGGTATTCTTTGTAAGAAATCATTTGCATTGGCATTCACTTCGGCAGGGAGTGGATGCCTTTTTTATTATAACGAAAGCCTGAACTGTAACGAATACGCCGGACGAAACCTTTTTTCCTGAATATCATCCACATAAGCCTGTTGATTCAGCGTTGTTGATACACGACCGTATAACGTGAGCTTTCGTATTGGTTTCCAGGCAAAATACAGATAACAGGAGGATCCTTTTCCATAGTATGCCGGCACACTGAAGCTATAGAGCACATTCGATTCATAGCTGTAAATTCTGGAACTAAAGTCATCGGTTTCAAAATAGGTATAACGCATGGACAATGTTACAGGATAGCGTAAATTATGCAGCCGGAAATCCAGGTAGTATAAAAATCCGGTAGCATGATTTTCGGCAATCACTTTTGACCAGGCCATACGCTGCTGAATGCGGCAACACCGCGAAATATTATGCTCCACATGCAATCTGCTGCCAAGAGACTCCTGCCGGTAAAACCTCCACGAAACAGAATTTTCTGCTCCTGCGTCATCATCGCTGCTTTTATAAGCAATCTGGAAATAAACTTTTAAATCCCTTCCAAAGGTACCATTTACCCTCGCGGCACCAATGGTTTCGGATATGGGCTTATGACAACCGGTTTTCATTGCCCGGCGCCTTGAAAAATCCAGATATCCGGAACAGGAAATACTTCTGTTAAGGTATAAATACACCGACTGATAAAGCCCTGTCTGGTTTAATCCGGACGAAAGCCTGAAGATACTACTGTGCAGGTTTTGAAAATCCGCATCTGCATAGCGCACATTAAAGGAATAATGCAAGCGGGTATCAGGAATTATATCGCCCCCAACGACAAATGCCTTTGAGCCATTAATACTCATAGATCCTTCGCCATAAAAAAGCATTTTTCTGATCGTAGCCACAAAATCAATACCTGCACACAAATTATCACTACCACTATACTTATACCAATCGGTGGTACCTGATTTTTCCTCAAAACGCCCTTTTATCTTTTGGTAACAGGAAGTAATGCCAATACGCATAGAGGGAAGGGATAAAGAGACATTTCCACCAGCCAGGTATTCCATCAAATTGTTCTTCTCCTCAATTTCAGCAGTATTGCGATGATATCCACCGGATTTAAAACCCGAATACATGGCTTCATCTGCAATGGAGTCATAAACAAGAAAATTTGCATCCCTCTGGTGTGCAGACCCAAATACTGTGGCTTTCAAACGCTTATGTTTTATTGTCATCGCCGCACCTCTGAGGAAATCGTTTTCCTCTGTTCCCGAATGTCGGCGTATATCCATGGCGATTCTTCTTCCGGAGGTCATTTCCACACCTGACGAAAGGGCAAAACCAGACCAAAACGTAAGCCCCTGTCCAAACTGCAGGTTATAATCCCCGGCGATGAATTGATCAATGCACTTCTGACCTTTATACAACACATAACCGGCGTAATAATCAAATCCCTTGTGTACGCTGTCGAAACGCACGGGCTCTCCGGGATCCTTTTCTGCCACAAAACCGGCAAAAACCCGGTCGTCAGCATTATATGAATACTTAAACAGTACCTTTTGCCTGCTTCCGTCATAGGGGTTTGCCGTATCCTTTGCCGTGCTTCCTGAAAAACGAAGCAGCAGGTCGTGGTCAGCGAAGCGCAAAAGATCGTCTTTGGAGAGGGAATCATCAGGAACCACCCAGGGGGTAATCACAAATGGAGCGACCCGTAATACCGTACTGCTGTCCCAGCCATCAATAAGAAACAGTTCATTAACGGACAATAATGGAGGCCATAACTCGCGGTAGCTGATTAAGGCCAGGGCCTGTTCAAAATCGAGCATCAGCATTTGTTGCAGTTGGTTTTCATCGGCAGTATTAAGGTTCACACCTGCAAAGCTCCCGTTATTCAGCTGTTCCATGGCACTTTCCACAACTTGCTCATCGGCACCGGAGTCTGATAACATCTCAAAATAGCGCTCCTGATCCACGACCTGGGCAATAGCCAGCGTTTGCAAAACCATCAAAACCGATATTACCAGAACAACCCTCATTTTGACATAAATTCATGAAACGCACCTACAGAAAAATGGGATCCTGAGATCAATGCGTTGGAAACGCCCATTGTTATTCGTACACCACCTACATTAAAGCTACAGCCCAAGGACATAATCTGCGTTGCCAGCTGAGCGCCACAGCGAAGGGTTAGCCGGGCGCCAAAATCCCATTCCAGTGCCACCTTCATATTCAGTGGGCGCAGGGTATATTTTTCAGCCTCAACAATTACAACAGTATTAGGACCGGCACGATATAAAACCCCGGAGACCACACCTGAAATTTCAGTTACAACCCTGCGGCCACTTAATGACATTGTATAGGGATTAAACACCACTACTGCCCATTCTGATTTATCGTTAATTTTCAGAATTAAACCAATATCAGCACCGGTATTATGAATACGGTCGTACGTATTACCCCGGTAGGTATTATGGTAATGTAACCGAACCCCGGCTTTAAGAGATTTAAAAAGTTGCTTTGCTATGGAAATGGATGCTATGGATTGATTAAAACAGGAAATCCCACAATATCCAAACCCGCAGGTAATTGAGCAGGAATGCAAAGCCATTGTTCCGCTAAGTGAAAAACTGTTCGCTTCAGGCAGGAGGAAATCATTTGCAGCATTAAAGCTCAAAAAATGATTTTCCGCTTTTGCCGGAACAGCAGGATTTCCAAAACAGGACTCCAGCCCATTCCCCACTGCCACACATCCTCCGGCCCCATGCGACCGGGAATCCGGTAGCGAAAATTCCTGTGCTCCGGCAAAAAAGGAAAACACGATTACCAAATTTATCAACACCACATATCTCATCATCACACGATTTGGTATCTCTTTATACCAAAAGGGCGAAAATGATACCCTCCAAAAGCAAAAAAAATTATGATCCTACATCAACAAAACACACAACATCCTGTTTTTCACTTCATTAAAAATCAAAACCAAGAAGTACAAAAACACATCTTACGATTCACAGGTAATAATTATACATTTGCATCAGAAAAAACACACAAATGATATCAAAAGGAAAAAAATGGTTACCGGCTGTTATTGCGCTGGCAGTTTTTACGCTGTTATTTTTCTTTCTTGGGTTGGATAAATTATTTTTCGCCGGGCCTCAGGGCATGCATTTCTGGCGTAAAACAGACAGTTTATCCTTTGCAGCACAATACTTCAACAACGGTTTTGATTTTTTTCATCCACAACTGTTTAACCTTTCCAGTGAAGAGGCTCGTGCTGCCAGTGAATTCCCGATTCTTTACTATATCACAGCGCTGCTCTATACTGTTTTAGGGAAGCACGAAGTTATCCTGCGGATACTAAATCTCATCATTATTTACTGGGGAGCCTATTCGGTATATCGGTTAAGCCGGTTAATATTAAAAGACACCGTCTATGCCATTCTTATAGCATTATTCCTTTTTACATCAACCGTTTTCAACTATTATTCATTTAATTTTCTACCTGATAATGCTGCGCTGGGTCTTGTCCTTGCCGGATTATACTATACAGCACGTTATTATCTAAAGCCCCATAGGTCATTCTTATTGGCAGGATTCATACTATTCACACTCAGCGGATTAATAAAAGTCACATTTCTTATTGCACCGATAGCAATGTTTTGTTTCTCATTTGCCGGTATCCTTTTTTCAAAGAAAAGCCCAATACCAAAACAAACTGCAAAGATGCTGCTGCTATCGCTGGCCGGAGTATTTCTTATTGTATTGTCCTGGATTGTTTATATACGTTATTATAATGCGGAATATCATTCAAATGAATTTTTACGGCAGGCAGTTCCTTTATGGAAGATGACAGGAGAAGAAATAAGCATCACCTGGAATCACATTACACATTACTGGTACAGTAAATACTTCGCCCACTCTTCATTTCATTTTCTGTATGCAATTATCATTTTTCAGGTTATTGCGCTGAATAAAACAGAAAAACGATTAGGATTCATAACGCTGATCATGGGTTTTGGTGTAATTATCTACACCCTTCTTTTTTATGAACAGCTAAAATACCACGACTACTATTTTCTTGCCCTTGTTCCTGGTTTTATATTTTTTCTGATTAATGGAATAAAAACGCTCGGAAATCTGGTTCAGCATCGCATCGTTCATATGGTTGTAAAAGTTGTTATGGGTATCATTGTTATTGCAGGCATCAACTATTCGCGCATGAAGCTGGAGGACAGGATCAGTGAAACGATGAACGACTACTCATCAGCTGGTTTATTGATAAACAATAACATTGATGCGATAAATAATCTTGATATCCCTGAGGATGCAAAGGTTGTTGTTGCTCCTGATCTGTGTACCAACGGAGGATTATACTACCTCAACCGGATGGGTTGGATTTTACGGACCAACGCTGATATCACGGTTATGAACCTGGATAATTTCCGGCAGCAGGGTGCAGAATACCTGGTGCTAACCACAACCGACCCGGAGGTGAATAAGCGTGTCAGCAGCATCAGCAGAGTGCTACTGGAAACGGAAAACCTCAGGGTTTATGAATTTGTTGAGCCATAAACCCTGTCAGATCTTTCTATATCAATACCTTACACGTCAATATTGGCGTATTTGGCATTTTTCTCGATAAATTCACGGCGTGGAGGCACTTCATCACCCATAAGCATGGAGAAGATACGGTCGGCTTCAGTGGCGTTATCAATGGTCACCTGCCGCAGTGTACGGTGTTCTGGATCCATGGTGGTATTCCAGAGCTGCTCGGCATTCATCTCACCAAGACCCTTATACCGTTGTATGTGAATACCCTTTTCTGAACCATTGGCATTAAATTCTCTAACCAGGGCTTCGCGTTCTTCTTCCGACCAGCAGTAGCGTTCATCTTTACCTTTTCGTATCAAATAAAGTGGTGGAGTAGCGATATACACATACCCTTTTTCAATCATTTCTTTCATATAACGGAAGAAGAAAGTAAGGATCAGTGTAGCGATGTGAGAACCATCGACATCGGCATCGGTCATAATCACAACCTTATGATAGCGTAATTTTTCCAGATTAAGGGCTTTGGAATCGTCCTCGGTACCGATACTTACTCCGAGGGCAGTAAACATATTCTTTATCTCCTCGTTTTCAAAGATCTTATGTTGCATGGCTTTTTCCACGTTGAGGATTTTACCTCTTAGCGGAAGAATAGCCTGGAATGTTCTGTCGCGGCCCTGCTTGGCAGTACCACCTGCGGAATCACCCTCCACGAGGTATATCTCACAAAGCTCCGGGTTTCGTTCCGAGCAGTCGGAGAGTTTGCCGGGCAGTCCGGAACCAGTGAGCACATTTTTACGCTGCACGAGCTCGCGGGCTTTGCGTGCTGCATGACGCGCTGTAGCGGCAAGGATAACCTTATTAACAATTGTTTTGGCCTCTTTAGGATGCTCTTCGAGGAAATGGCCTAGCATTTCACTAACCATCTGATCCACGGCACCCATAACATCGGAGTTCCCAAGCTTGGTCTTCGTCTGTCCTTCAAACTGTGGTTCAGCAACCTTCACAGAGATAATCGCTGTAAGTCCTTCGCGGAAATCATCACCATTAATATCAAACTTAAGTTTTGCCAGCATTCCGGATTTATCGGCATAGGATTTTAGTGTACGGGTTAGCGCACGCCGGAATCCGGAGAGGTGCGTACCTCCTTCAATGGTATTGATATTATTAACGTAGCTATGGATATTTTCAGCAAAAGAAGTATTATACTGCATTGATATTTCAATCGGTACATCATTCTTTTCACCTTCAATGCTAATAGGATCGGGCATTAAACGTTCACGTGTAGCATCAAGATAAGTAATAAAATCGGCAAGACCATTTTCAGAATGGAAAGAATCAGAAGGATGCTCACCATTCTCATCAGTGGCACGCAGGTCAATAATTGTAAGGGTAATGCCTTTATTCAGGTAAGCAAGTTCCCGGAGCCTGTTTGCCAGTATTTCATATTTATATTCTGATACATTAAAAATATCCTGATCGGGATGAAAACGAACCAATGTACCGGATTTCTCTGTTGTTCCGGCTTCACGAACCGTATATTGCGGGATTCCGCGGGAGTATTCCTGTTCATAGATTTTCCCCTGGCGGTAGACAGTAACATTCAGTTTATCAGAGAGGGCATTCACACAGGATACACCTACACCATGCAGACCCCCGGAAACCTTATAGGAACCTTTATCAAACTTACCCCCGGCGTGGAGTACCGTCATCACTACTTCCAAGGCTGAACGTTTCTCCTTTTCATGGTAATCAACAGGGATTCCACGACCATTATCGAGTACCGAAACGGAGTTATCTTCATGGATCGTAACCTCGATGCGATCGCAGTGACCGGCGAGGGCTTCATCAATTGAATTATCCACTACTTCATACACCAGATGATGCAATCCTTTCTGACTAACATCACCAATATACATTGCAGGTCTTTTCCTTACTGCCTCAAGGCCTTCGAGTACCTGAATATTATTCGCGTTATACTGCTGACTACCCTGCACGTTGTTTTCTATCTCACTCATAATCAATATATTACACTTCTATAACAAAACATACAAATGTAGTAAAAAAATCCGGTACCACCAAAAGCTGCAGCACCGGAAAAAAAGGTTTTTATCAACGTTTAATCAACAGAAAAAACAAGGCTCATATAACCCTGTAAATCAGACTAAAAGGCATAGGTTGCACCGAGCATTATATTGATTCCCTGTGAAGGAAAACCGTAGCGGTATTCATAATGGTTATTCAACAGGTTATTGGCATCAAGGAAAAACGTTAATGGATCGGAAAAACGATATTTTGCTCCCAGGCTTAAATCCAGATAGGGATCGATTTCGTAACCTTTGGTAGTTAATATATCCGTAGACGAATCATACGAGGCGCTGTATTGCTCACCACAGAAAAGCACATTTACATGAGCACGGATTTTATTTTTATAATTATAATTCAGATCAAGCCCTGCAGTCAGTTCGGGAATATGGAAAGGATGATCCAGGCCGGTCATGGAATACACCTGATAATCGCCATAGAGTCGTCCGTTCAATACATCACTAAAGCGGTACCCAAAGGACGAATGCACATGAAAGTAAGTCACATCATCATAAACCATATCAAAAGCATTATCGGTCATAGTAATGGTATCATAATTCCAGGGCACATTCACGAAGAAAGGCATATTATCCACTGCGCCGGCATCAACCTTAATTATAAGATCCATATTACTGCCGATTTTACCATTCACACCCCCAAAGGCTTTATAGGATGTTGTTGAAAGAGATGGCCTTGCCGTGGGAGCAATAAAGGGATTCTTGGCTGAAAGAGAGGCAAGAGAATTTTGCTCGATACCACCTGTTACTCCTGCAAAAATTTTCATGGCATCAGGAATAACATTAATGGTAAGCTCCAGATCAGGGCTGAAATAAAATACGGGGTCAGAAGCGACCAGCTGATGCATTCGCGCACCAATTTTCAGTTCGTACTCTTTCAGTCCCAGAACCACATAGGGATAAACACCAACAATGGCGATATTACTTACTGTGTCGTAGCGCTCATTATACCAGGAAGTATTTATATCAATTCCGGCTTCTTCACGATCGAGCGACTTTGATAAATCGAAGCTGTAACGATACCCTGTAAGCAGGTTCATACGATGTTCGGTAAGGTCATAGCGGCTGTTCCACAAATCATAATTCACTCCCAGGTAGTAGTCTCCCTTTTGTTTTTTAGAGGCATTGTTTTTAATCATAAAGCCTGTTGAAACGGTTTGATAACGTTGCTTCAGGGAATCTTTATCAATGGTAAAAGAATAATCATCAGGGGCAAAGCCATAATTATGAAACACATCACGCTGATAACCAAGGAAAGCGGAGAGTGTATGTTTTTTTTGTATTCCGGAGGCATTGAGAGTAATTCCGTTATGGCTATACTGTGAAGGACCATAATCTTTTATGGCGCCATTGGATGAAAGGTGTTGCACCCCAACAGAGAAAACATTTTTCTTATGACGCAGTGAGCCGGCATAGAGTTCCAGCAGCGGAGTCCAGTAATTTCCGATACCGGCTTTAATAAAATTCCGATAAAGTTTATTGATGGGTTCGCCGGTAATGGATGCCGGGCTCAGCGACCCGGGAGTATAGGTAGTAGGGATTTCAAACGACTGAATACCGTACGACATAACAGGTTTTTCAATTTGAGGCGATTCAAACTGAGGGTCAAAGTTGAGCTTATTGGCATCTTCCACGGAAGGCTGATAGGGAGCAATAATCGTTACTTCTTCAGCATAGGGGTCGGGTTCCTGCGCGAAAGCCAGAAAAGGAGCGCAAAACATCACCGCCAGAAAAAGGTATGCTGATGGTTTTAAAAACATTTTACTTATTTGCTGAATATTTTTCATAATAAAGTGCTTTCTGTTTATTAAAATTCATCGGTTAAGGTGTCGCTTTCAGCAGGTTCAGGAGCCTGAAGCCCGAGAGTATCAGGATCAGCGTTCTCCAGTGTCTGTTGTTCAAGATCATTAATTGCATTGAGTTTTTGTTGTGCTTCAGCCACAAGATCTTCACCTTCATAATTATCGATGATACTTTGTAATGTCTGTCGTGCCTGGAAAAGGTTTTCTCTTTCCACATAGATATCTGAGAGCAGAATAAAAGCCCTTGCAAACCAATAATCGCTGGAGCTGAAATTCTCGATAAGGGAAAAGACCTCCTCTTCCGCTTTATCAATATCCCCATTTTTAAATGCGATAAGGCAGACAAAATATTTGGCTTCTGCACCCATGTCGCCGCGATCCTGTTCAACAACTATGTTGTATTCTGCAAGAGCGTTATTGAGGTCATTAAGGGCATAAGCAGCGCGTGCGATAGTCATATGAGCCTCGGTGACAAGACGTTCGCCGGCTTGTTTTTCTGCAATTACATTAAGTGCTGCTTCAATGGCTGGTTCATAATTCCCCAGGGCAGCATAGGAGCGCATAAGTCCTGTTTTTGCAGTAAGGAGGTTCTCCGGAAATTCGGCCACTTCCAGAAGGTTATCATAATGTATGATAGCATTCTCATACTCTTCCTGAGCAAAACGAATGGACGCCGCCTTTACAAGTGCATTTTCAGTAAACCTGCTTCGCGGGGCATTTGCCACAGCTTCATAGCTTTCCAGGGCATCAGCAATATTACTGCTTCGGTATTCACAATCTGCTTTATAGTAATTAGCATTAATAACAAAAGCACCATCGGGATATTTTTCAAGATATGAACGAAAACCATTGACAGCAAAAGCGCAATCGCCATCCATATATTTATTCTCCACAGAGATATAGGAAAGTGAATCCTGCTCGGCATAGCTGATATCGCCATAGCTAATATTTTTGGCATAATTAAAATACTCATCAACCCTGCCCATATCAACATAAATATTCCGCAGGCTTGCCAGTGCTTCTTTAGCTTCCGGAGATTGCGGATATGATTCGGCAACCTGTTTCAATACTGCAATAGCTTCTTCATTCTTATTCTGATTATAATAGATAAGCCCTGTTTTTTGCAATGCTGTTATCGTGTAACTCGAACGTGGGTAATCGGTATAAAGCATTTGGAAGTAAGTCAGTGCGTTATCGGTTTCATTCATGATAACGTAGGTTGTTGCGAGTTCAAAGATTGCATCATCACGCAGCGGGGATTTTTCGGGCAGCTTAACAAGGGATTTCAGGATCCATGCTTTCCCGGCAAAGTTACCCTGAGCGCCAAGTGAAATTGCTTTCTGGTACAGTGCATAATCCTTATCGCGGGCCTCCATTTCAATGGCTGTATTATATGCTGCGATAGCCTCTTCATAGCGTTTTTGAACAAAGAAACAGTCTCCGGAGCGCACAAAAGCATCGGCTTTAAGCATCTGGTCTGTCGTGCGCGAGCTGGAGGTATACTTTCGAAAAGCGGTAAGAGCCTGGTTATAATCCTTTGCTTTAAAATAGCAATATGCGATATTATAGGTTGCCTTAGGATAGAGGTCAAGGTTGTAGGTTCCCGGAGTAACCTGGAATGTCCTGAATTTCGTGAGGGCATCGTTATAATTACCCATACGGAAATCGGCTTCCGCTTCCCAGAACAGGGCGGTGGCGGCAATTTTTGAATCCTGTGGATAGAGTAACGATTTTTTAAAAAATTCAATGGCTTCTTCATAGCGTGTTTCCTTAAAGAGCTCAATGGCGCGGCTATAGGTAATCTGCTGATAGGCCTCTTTCATAGGCACACTTTTCTGGTCAATTTTCTCCAGCGAAATAAGGGCTTCATCGTAATTATGGGTTACAAGGAAGAGGTTTACCAGGTAGGAATAGGCTTCATCGCTTCTGGGTGAATCCGGATAGTCAGCCAGATAATCCTGCATCGCCTTAATAGCTTCATTATAGGGATCGTATGCCAGTTCGTACGACAATTTGGCATAATTAAAAAGGGCATCTTCCCGCAGTTTCTGATTTCCTTCTATTGCATATGCAGCTTTAAAGGCGGTACCGGCAAATTTCTTTTGATCAGTGCGGATGTAACAATCGCCAAGGTGATATAAAGCATTCTGCGCCAGCGAGTCAGCAGGAGTGGTAACTTTTTCAAAACAAGGTATAGCATCCTCATAATCACCGGTTTGATAATAAGAGTACCCTAAACGATACCAGCTGGTACGATCGGGCTTTGTTGTAAACTTCTTCAACCATGGCAGCGCCTCTTCATAGTCACCCAGGTGATAATAGGATTCCCCCACAAGGCGAAATATTTCCTGCGCTTTTTTATCGTTTGTATCAGGATTCAGTTCTGATACCAGATCGATAACCTGCTCATATTTTTGTTGAGAGAAATATATTCTGATAAGATAATGAGGAGCGATGGCACCAAAGTCAGGATCATCGAGCAGGGAGGTAAAACTTCTGAGTGCAGTTTCGTAATTACCTTCTTCAAAGCTAATATGGGCGTAATAATAGTTTGCCGGGCCCTGGTAGAGGTTTTCGGTATCTTTTATTTCATAAAATGCCGCTTTTGCTTTTTTCAGGTTATTGGTTTTCAGGTAGCAATAGCCTGTTTTGAAGTAATATTCAGCAATTTTATCTTTTTTAAGACCGAAAAAGTCAACATTTTCAAAAGCCTTAAGAGCATCCCTGTAAGCGCGTTTATGGTATTGCACACGAGCGAGTTCAAACCATGCATTGGAGGCGAGGCTGTTTTCGGAGTTATTATCGACAAATGTCCCCAGTAGTTCTTCGGCATTATTATTAAACAGCCTGGCGGCGCATATTGCCCGATAGAATTCAGCTTCAGCAGTCAATGCTGATTGGTTCTGGTCGTATTCCAGCACATCCTGGAACAGAGCCATTGCGGCACTATATTTTTCATTAAGAAAGAGTTCCCTGGCATCATTAAAAGAGGCTTCAGGTTCGTTGTAAGCGACTGTTTTTTGTGCCCATACGGCGCTACTTGTTAAAAGAGCGATTACAAGGCACAGGAATAATATTTTTTTCATAATACGCATATTCAGACAATGATAGAGGTACTAAATTACGAATGATTTCAGCTTTTCTTTTGGGTATGATAAAAATTTATCAACATCAGATTGTTTAGATAAGAACGAATAAAAAGGCGGTATCGTATAAAAAAAGGGATCAGAAAAGAGATCCCAGAAAAAAAAGAAACCGGTCGATAAGCGGGGTTCTGTCGAGTCCTGTCATTTATCTTGGATTGCAGTCACCCGCAACCTCCAACGGCCCACCCCCCGGGAATCAGGCGAGCAGCCTTTATCCGCAATGCGGCAACCCGGTATACATGGCCTTTCACTCCATAAGGTTTACCCTCGCAGCATGTCGCCATACTACGACGTGAGCTCTTACCTCACATTTTCACCCTTACCCCCGGAGGGGCGGTTATTTTCTGTGGCACTGGCTGTACCCGGAATCTCCGGGCCCTTCCCGTTAGGAAGTATGGTGCTCTGTAGTGCCCCGACTTTCCTCACCAACATACATTAGCGCGACAGGATAACCGGTTTCAGATGCAAAAATACGGCGAAAAGGCACGGAATACAAAAAAATATATTTTGATTAATGGCAGAGACAAGGCAATGCCTTGTCTCTAACATCAACAATGCCTTGTCTCTGCCATCAACCATTACGAAACAACAACCTCCAGGGCGCCATACCCATATTTGTTAAAGGATGCATTGCGGTATTCCATATCAGGATAATTCCTTTTCAGAAAATCAATGATTGCATCCCTGAGGACACCGTTGCCAATTCCATGAATAAATACCACCTTCCGATAGGCTTTTGCAATGGCATTATCCAGTGAGCGCTGGAAATAATCCATCTGAAACCGAAGAATTTCGGCATTTTTCAGATCTCCGTAGTCACTGCGCAAAGCGGAAATATGAAGGTCGACCTCAGCGATATCCGTATCAATCTTATGATTCTCTATCAACGATTTATCAACCTGAGGCTTAGCCTTAACAACCTCTTTCTTTTCTTGTTTTGATGGAAGTTCTTTTTTGCGAATTGTTACTGCCTGTTGATGGGCGATCTCACCCAGCAGATAGACAAAAGCTTTCTGCCCGAAGAAAAAGGTTTCTTTATAATTATCTTCTTTATAAAGACGAACGCCCTGAACGCGGAATTCAGCCGTTAAAGGCGATAACACAGCATCCTGTTTTTCAGCATGAAACAGCACCTGAACAATTCCGGACGACCATTTATTCAGTTCATCACGGGTAATATTATCAAGGTGTATCAGCGATGCAGGGTCGAGGGTATTGTAATCCTGCCCGTTATATCCGGGGCCGTCACTTTTAAGGAACAGGCTGTAAAGGATCTCTGATTCGGTATGGTTAACAATGTAAACATTAAGGTTTCCGGTAACGAGGTATTGCTGATCTTCCGGAACAAAAGCAAGATAAACACCTTTGCGGAAAGTGTTATCACCGGAGCGGTAAGGAATGGCGCGTTTGCGTGTATCATTAATAACCGCGTGCGGGTTCATCTGCTGAGGTTGCGGCGTTTGCGGCTCCGGGGCCTGTGCTTCAGAAGCCTGTTTTTTGGGACGTGGAGCAACAACAGGCACGTCATCCACATCATAGCTTTCGCCAAAATAGCGCCCCAAAGGTGAATCATTATCTATTTTCACAAGATCCTTTACCATGGTAGGGATCTCAAAACCATCTTCTATCATCACATTAACCATATCAGGAGAGAGAACTTTTGTCACTTTTCCCCCACCTGTCTGGTTAAGAAATTTCACGGTATCACCAACTCTTAATTTCATAATATTTATATTTGGGATGCAAAGATACGCTTTCCCTGAAGGTAGAGGTATTTTTGAAAAAAAGATGGAATGTTAAAAAATGTTTATCTTTGCAGTGATAAAGAGAGGTTTAAAAACCCTGTTGTATGAAAAATATTTTACTGTTTATCATCGCTGTTATCACAATGGTGGGAGTTTCGTGTACCACTGAAGATAACAACTATGGTCATATTTCAGTGAACTTCACTCATGAAGTGGGAGGTAATACACTGGAGACAGACACCTTAAAGTATGTCAATGCTGCGGGAAATTACTATTCTGTCAGCGAACTAAAATATTTCATTTCTGATATTCAATTTACACGCTCCGATGGTTCCGTATATATTCCGGATGAAGATTTAAACATTCATTATGTAGATATCAGTGAGCCGGAAACCATGCTGTGGGCATTCCCCGACAGCATACCCACAGGGGTATACAAGTCTATGAGCTTTACCTTTGGCATTGAGGAAGATCAGAATGAAGCAGGATTATTTTTAACCCCACCGGAGGTGTTAATGGAAAGCTCTGAAGAGCTTGGTGGCGGATATAATTACCTGCGAATGACCGGGCGCTATGCCAACACTCCGGGTGTCAATGAGCAGGAATATGAATTCTATCTTGGCATTGGCCAGATTCATCCCTCCCAGGGGCTTGGCGCCGATGAGGTAACCTACGTTCACAATCAGTTCCCTGTAACAATAAATACCTTAAGCTTTGAGCTTGATGACCATGAAGAGGTTGTTATTAACCTCCTTATGGAAATCAATAACTGGTTCCGTCAGCCCCATGAGTGGAATTTTTATAACACCGGCGGAACGATTATCACCAATCAGGATGCCCAATTAATGGCAAAGGAAAACGGGAACAACGTCTTTTCAGCCTATCTGGAAGAGACCCGGGATTTCCCACAAGGACAGTAAGGGGGTAAAAACATACAGTTAACAAAAGTACGTTTCTGCACCTTTGTACCTTTGCGTTAATATTTAATGCCTGATAATCAATTTCCTTGAAAGATTAAAACGATCGTTTTTGCCTGTCAGCAGATAGATTCCCGCGGGGAAATCTGAAACATCGATGGTATGCGTGCTTTTGCCGGAAGAGTAAATATCCTTTTCATAAATCAAGGCACCATCCTGACGGAAGATTTTACAGGGGAAAACGCCTTCAATCTGATCGAGCTCAATAGTGACTTTATCGTAAGCCGGCACAGGATATACCTTTACCATAGCTTCTATTCCGGGCTCTTCGATGTATGTCAGATTGCCAATAATAAACGAGTAATTAATGCTACGGCCAAACTCCGACTGGAAATTCTTTATTTGGGAGCCTTCTGTGTCAAAAAAGCGCATATACCCTGTTCCCTGTGCTGCATAGGCCCAGTAAGACAGCCCCATATTTTCAATATCCAGCAGGCGAAGGCTATAGCATCCTTTTGGGAAATTCAGGGTATCCAGGTAAATACTATCGTTGGCCATCTGGTGACGGCAATATACGGTATCACCAAGAATACTGGTAATCAGCAGGCTATAGCGATAGGCCTGTTTATTCATCTTAAGTTTCAACACAATCGTCTCATCATAGATATCAGGCATTGTATAGTGTGTTTCAAAAGAATTATTATCTGCATATTCATCTTCAGCGCCATTGGGTTGAGATACAGAGACCTGAAACGTGTTGGAATCATCGCCAAACCAGAAGGAGTCGCCCCAGAGCGGCAGGGAGATTTTGGCTTTCTGATGCGGATCTATCATTCCAGACCAGTGGTAGGTTTGCTGTTCACCACCTTTAACACCATAGTGGATCTGCAGACTTGTCAACGGCAGTGACCCATTATTCCGGATTACAACCTGTGGGTCAGCGCACACCGGATTCAGGCGAGAGTAATACCGGAAATTATTGGGCGCAATAACATCAAAAACTTCTGCATCATTAAGGCATTTTGTAGCACCGTATTCCACCAGATGAAAGCCCATAACATAATTTCCATTACCCATACCCTGGTTATTTTCAGGCACATCAGTAATTTCATAATCGATGTTAACGGATTGATTTTGAATATAAGGAGTCAGCTCCCATTCAATATCGTCAACCATATCACCCGGGCACCAACCTTCACGTTCGCCGGGCCATGTTCCGCCCTGAGGATAGACAGGATTTTCGGGGCATTCTGTTGCCTGCCAAATGCTCCATGCTGCCACAGTATCCACGCTATTAAGGATATAGTGGGTGTTATCCTTCCACTCGCAGCAATGTGGGTAGTTGCCGGTGTTACTGTTATGTCCGTGACCGGTAAGTCGGGTTTTGAGTTTCACTTCCATGGTTTGTTCCAAAAGAGCAACATCCTGTGCCTGAATGGCCGTATTCTCATCCAGCGCGCTGTATTTTCTGGAGCGTGTTCGTCCCCAGGGTCTGTCGATACGCAAAACATCTCTGGCCGGAGTACCTTCGATCATTTCGAAACGCAAATCAAGAAGCTCCTGCTGGTTGCCGGCAGAGATATCCACTGCTCCCTTAAGCATGGAAGCATAATCGGTAACGTCATAGATCCAGGTAAAACCATCAGGGCCAAGGTCGAGGTTAATGCCATAAGGGGTAATAAAACGACCAATTTCCCAATCGTTGATAATTTCAAAAGGCTCACCATAGTAAGGACGTTCCTCCAGGATATAATCAAACTCCCGGGCAAATTCCACCGAATCATAGATTGATCCATCTGGGTTATAAATATACTGATATCCGGCCTCATAAAAGAGTGTTGTATCTGTTGGGATAAGCGGATCATCAGGATCGTCATAAAGTACAAATTCAGAAGGTGTATTTTCTTTTGTATAGGTTATCCAGTTGTTAATATTCTCAATAGCAGAGGATTCGAGGCGATAGAAAACAACTTTTGGCACAAATGACCAGGGAATAAACCCTTTGATAATACTTCCTCCATTTTGTTGTACAAAACCAGCTTTCCCATAAACATTTCCATGAGTCTGATTTACGGAGAGGTCACGTACATATCCGTTTGAATTCGGTGTAAAATCGTAATATAGCACCAGCCCAGCTTCAGCGGCCGGGTCGCTGATATCGGTGTACATATCCTCAATAATATCATCCTGCTCAAGGGTAATATTATAGAACCGGAAATCGTCGAGCATCATATCAGCGTAAGAGTCATTGGGCCAGTTGCTGCGCCCCAGGAAATTCTCTGTACGGTTGATATCCTGCGGGATCTGCAAAGGACCATACATAACCAGCTCGCCATTGTAGTACACCCATGCCACACGGCCGAAGGTCAGACGGATGGCCACATGGGTCCACTGGTTCAATGGCAGGGGTTCAGAAATTTCAAACGACTCGTTCAGCCCGTCGTTATACACAGCGATTGTTTGTTTTCCGTTGGTGGCAGTAGTTAACGACATCAGGATATTCTGCTTTCCGGGGCCGTTACCCAGGTCAAAAACACGGCTCCAGTGATTATTATTTCGTTTATACACCCAATATTCCATCGTGAAGTTATCATTGATAAAATGAGAAGAGTCCATTTTAACAAAATCACTTACGCCGTCAAAATCAAGCACATAATTTGGTCGCTCTGTTACTATGGCATGGTCATTCCCATCACTGTGTGCCGCAATAGTAAAACCACTGTTGGGGGTTTGGTTTTCAAAAGCCAGATCAAAAAGAATCGACGAAGTCCCATCCCAATAGAAAGGATGAGAAAAAGGAATATCCATCCAACCCGGAGCGATGGAGGTCATTTCATTAAAAAACAGGGTATCTGAAACTGCCGGCAGGGAACGTGTTGTAACCTCAGTGCTTTCTGTGAGGGTGGCACGTACAAGCAGGTTATTAATATCACCTTCACCATCAGTGACAAGAAATTTCATACCATTGAGATCGCCCTCAGTGAGGCCCATACTTTGCAATTGTGATGCTGTGTACAATATTCTGCTGCGACCATTTTCTGCTAAAGTATTGAAAAACATTGATGTTTCTTCGGTAGTTTCTCCACTCGACCACTGTTCATAGGAAAGCGTATCAGGAAATGAGGTTGTAATATGCTGTTTCCTGTATTGAACATAAGTAGGCTCAGTAGTCAATGCCACAGAATCGATGCCCTGGCCATTGATACGCGTAATATTTGGATGGAAATACAATGTAGAGTCGTAAACACCGGTATGTTCGTAAATTTTTGTATAGGTAAGATAATCCCATTCCCCGCAATTATACTGATCGTGAGTTGTTGCCGGATCACACTTCAGGGTGTAATACATAAGAATACGGCGATAGGTCTGATCATTATCAGGAAAATCCCACACCCCACGGCGGGTAGTAATAGAATCAAAAGTAAACGTTTGAACCTGAATAGTATCCTGAGCTACCAGGGAAGAAATCATAAAGAAAAACAGACAGCTAATTGCAATGGGGCGGGTTAGTTTCATAAAGAAAATTTAAAAAAATCAATAACTACTATAGCAATATAGACAAAAATAACAAATAAAGGGTTTCAACCAAAAGCTGAATTCTTGTTTTTTATAATAAAAAAAGGGAACCTCCGAAGAGACTCCCTCAGCAATATAAATCATACTATTTTAATAGGGCATTATCCCCATATTGTCAAAAATAAATGCATACTCATCTGCATATTCATCAATAATTTTTTCAGTAGGTTTCCCTGCACCATGACCAGCCTTTGTTTCAATACGAATCATCACCGGGTTAGCACCTTTGTAGGTATCCTGCAGTGTGGCGATATATTTAAATGAGTGAGCCGGAACAACACGGTCGTCGTGATCGGCAGTTGTCACGAGCACAGCCGGATATTCGGTATCAGCTTTAATGGTATGCAGAGGAGAATATCCGAGCAGGTAGTTAAACATTGCTTCATTATCTTCCGAGGTACCATAATCAGTAGCCCAGTATCTGCCAATCGTAAATTTATGGTAGCGGAGCATATCCATAACGCCAACAGCGGGGAGAGCCACAGCAAACAGGTCGGGGCGTTGGTTGGTAACAGCACCCACCAGCAGACCGCCATTGGAACCACCTTTTATGGCCAGTTTATCTGAAGAGGTATATTTTTCATCAATCAGATATTCAGCAGCAGCGATAAAATCATCAAATACATTTTGCTTTTGCATCAAAGTACCGGCTTTATGCCACTCTTCACCATATTCGCCACCACCACGCAGGTTGGCAACGGCAAAGATTCCTCCATTCTCGAGCAGAGGGATAATGGTAATACGGAACCCGGGAGTTTGGCTGATATTAAATCCACCATAACCATAAAGCAAGGTAGGATTGTTACCGTTCATTTTCAGGCCTTTTTTATGGGTAATAAACATTGGCACTTTAGTACCGTCTTTACTGGTATAGAAAACCTGTTTTGTTTCGTACGAATCGGAGTCAAACTTTATCTTTGAGCGATCAAATTCTTCTGAAGTATTTTCTTCAACATTATATTTATAAATAATTGAAGGAGTGGTAAATGAGGTATAGCTATAGAAGGTAATATTATCTTCTTTTTTGCCACCAAAGCCACTGATAGAACCTATTCCTGCCTCTACATCATAGAGATAAGAACCGTCATAGTTATAAACTTCTATTTTACTGTGAGCATCTTTCATATAGGATGCGAACATTTTGCCACCGGTAAGCTGCACACCCCTAAGGACAACATCTTTTTCAGGGATTACATCGGTCCATTTATCTTCATCAGGATTCTTAGGATCAATAGCGATAAGGCGATAATTGGGAGCATTATGGTTCGTAAGGGCATAAAATTTACCATTAATAATGTCGAGAACGCTAAAATCATCATCAAAGGAGGTCACAAGGTCGGTAAATTTACCTTTAAGTCCGTTCATTTTACGATAAGCCAGCGCATTTCCGGAGGTAGATTCGGTTTTATAGAGGAACATATATTCATTGTCTTCTGTAAGATCGACGCCAAAGCCCCAGAGCGGGTGCATAGGATCTTTATAAACAAGAACATCCTTATCCTGATCAGTACCTATGGCATGATAATAGACCATATTGTTTTCGTTAACACCTTTGAGGGCATCACCATCTTCAGGCTGAGGGTAGCGGCTGTAGAAGAAGCCATTTTTATACCACTGAATCCCGGAGAACTTAATCCAGTTGATATGGTCGGCGAGCATTTCGCGGGATTCGATATCCATAACAAAGATTTCATTCCAGTCGGAGCCACCGCGGGAGATACTATAGGCCAGATATTTACCATCTTCAGACACGCGCAATCCTGCCAGGGCAATGGTACCATCGTCAGAGAGGGTATTGGGGTCGAGCAGCAGCTCACCATCACGATCGTTATAATCTTTAAGTAAATAGAGAACATACTGATTCTGGAGCCCTGAATTTTTCATCAGGAACCATCTGCCGCCAGATTTCCACGGCGCGCCAACCTTTGGATAATCCCATATTTCCTTCAGGCGATCTTTTACTGCATCACGGAAAGGAATAGAGCGAAGGTAACCAAAGGTAACCTCATTCTGGGCTTCCACCCATTTTGCTGTTTCATCCGACATATCGTCTTCCAGCCAGCGATAGGGATCAGCTACTGTTGTTCCAAAATATTCATCCACAACATCTCCTTTACGGGTTTGCGGGTAATCAGGCCTCTCTTTTTGAGGCGTACACGAGATCATCATGACAAGTGAAAATAACATGATTAATAAAGAAACTTTTTTCATTGCAAGAAGGGTTTTGTGCATTATTCTATTTTTCGTGTAAATTTACACATTAATACATGACGGTTAAGCGTTTTCTTTGTTACATCAATAAAAATGATATCATGATTACAAAAATCTACAGGCAAAACATCAGCGACGAAGAATTTATGATTGAGCAGGATACCCATAAATACCTTCGTGAATATATTGAAACCGATGAGAAGGGTAATGAGATAATTAAGAAGGAGTGCAATCCTGATGGAAGCGTTGAGCAAAAAACCGTTAGAGAATTTAATGCGGCAGGGCAAATTGTAAAAGAGCAGATTTACGATCAGGAAGAGCTTATTGAAAACAAATCGTGGGAATACGATGAAAACGGAAATGTTATAAAAGAGATTCAGTATTATATTGACGGATCCTGCGATATCACCACTGTGGCTTACGACGAAAACGGAAATATAACAGGGCGAAAAACCATTGATGACGATGGTGAAGCCGGCGGTTATGAAGAGATAACTTACAGCAATGGAAATATCGTGAAACATGCTGTTTTTGATGAAGACGGCGAAGTGGAATCAGAAGAGATCAACGAATGGGACGACCAAAACAGATTAATAAAAAAGGAACAGCTTACGCTGGAAGGAGAAAGGGAGACCCTGGAATTTGAATATAATGAAAACGGACAATTATACCGCGAGATTCTTTTTAATGAAGATGGAAAGATTGTGGAGAGAAACACCTATACATATGGCAGCAACGGTATGCCTGAAGAGATCCATGAAGAATCAACGGTAAAGAATAACCGCACCAGAGTTACTTATAACGACAAAAATCAGGTATCACTTCATGAAGTTTTCGATGTTTCAGACAATCTGGTTAACAGAGTGGAGAGGCATTACAATGATCAGGGAAATGTTACCTTTTCAGAGGTTCTTATAAGTATGCCGGAAAGAGGCATCCGCCATCATTATCAGTTATTATATGAATATGAATAAGAGCTAATAATGACCGGAGAAAGCAGAAAAACGAAGATTCCGGGATGCAGCAGGCAGGTTATCAGCTTTCTGGTCATTATGTTCGTATATTCATGGCAATGCCTGTGGTCGCAGGAAGCCAATGTATGGTTTTTTGGCGATCATGCAGGCATTACTTTCAACACATCTCCGCCAACTCTGCTAAACGACAACACTGCCATGTACAGTGAAAACGGAACGGCTATATTGTGCGATTCAAACGGAGATTTAATTCTCTACACCAATGGGGAGAGCATCTGGAACCGCGACCATGAGATCATAGAGAACGGTGATGGGCTCTACGGAAGTAACAACGCAACACAGAACGCACTTTTCATTGCCGCTCCCGACACGCCGGGGCTTTATTATTTATTTACACAGGACCGGAATCCTCCTTTTGGCACTCACGGACTTTGTTATTCAAAAATATCTGTATTTGAAAATCAGTATTCTGTATTATCGAAAAATGTTTCTGTATTTGCCGAAAGCACAGAAAAACTCACTGCGGTACCCCATGCAAATGGTGAAGATTACTGGATTATCTCAAGGGAATACAACACCGATAAGTGGCATGTTTACCTGCTGACAGCAGAGGGCTTGTCAACCACCCCGGTAATCAGTGCTACAGGAGTAATACAAACCTACAACAGTATGATCGACCTTCCGGTGGGAGCTGTAAAGGCAAGTCCTGACGGCACACTTCTGGCAACGGGATATTACGATAAAGAGGTTTTTGAATTGTATGATTTTGATGATGAGACAGGGAGTATCAGTAATGCCCGTACTTCGCGGCAGCTGTATAAGGGTGCCTATAGTGTTGAGTTTTCTCCTGACGGAACCCGGCTATATGCCAGTACATATTTTCTTACGGGGGGCAGTAATGCATCGTATCTTTTTCAGTTCAATCTTCTAAGCAACCAGGATTTGCGTATTGTGGCGCCGGTACCTTCGTCGGCAGATTACCCATACCGGGCAACCGCACTCCAGCTTGCTCCTGATGGGATCATTTACGTAGCACGTTACGACGGTGATTCATTGGGAGCCATACAAACGCCCAACCGACTTGCCCCTGAGTGCAATTTCAGTGAGAGCTACCTTTCCCTTGGCGGGCATAAATGCAAGGCCGGGCTACCCAATGTCCTTGCCAATCATGTCAGAACTCCTGTGATAACTTATAACGAAAGCTGCCTTGGCGATACCACATGGTTTACGCTTACAAATCAGGCATTTATCGACTCCCTGCTGTGGGATTTTCAGGACAGTGGTGCTGTAAGTCGCTTTTCTCCTGAATATTACCCCTGGCATATCTTTCAAACAGCCGATACCTTTAATATCAATATAGCAATCTATTATCATGGCATACTGCACAAGATAACCCGTGATATAATCATCCATCCACTGCCTGACCCTGATATGGGAGAAGACTTCAGCCTGTTGAAAGGATCAGAAACAGTGCTGGATCCCGGGCAGGATTTCATTTCATACCGATGGAACACCGGAGCACAAACCAGCAGTATTACTGTGTCTGACAGCGGACAGTATATTGTAGAGGTTACAAACAACTTCGGATGTTATAACCGGGACACCGTTCATGTAAGCCTGACTGATTTTTATTGTCCCAACGCCTTTACCCCTGATGGCGACGGGCTGAACGACCTTTTTCGACCTGCTATTCCTGACGCCGGATTCAACGAATACAAATTACTTATCTATAACCGCACAGGAGTAAAAATATTTGAGTCTCCTCTCCCCGGCATTGGTTGGGACGGCACATACAATGGAGAGCCTTGCCCTGCGGGTGTATATATTTACCGAATTATTGCAGATTGCAAAAACTGCGGAGACAAAACCTTCTACGGGCGTCTAACAGGTTCCATCATGTTGTTAAGGCATTAAAAGAACAATTTTGTGTTTTTCGTGTTTGAAATTTCGTCCCTTTTACTAATTTCGCACCGTATTGCATATTTTTGCAACTCGGTTATATAAAACACAAAAAGTACACATTATGAATAATGCTATCTATAACTTTCCAATACCGTCGAACGAGCCGGTACTGGAATATCTCGAAGGCTCACCGGAAAGGATAAAGCTGGATGCTGAGCTACATCGTCAGGCAGAAAATCCCATTGAGATACCTCTTATTATCGGGGGTAAGGAAGTAAGGACAACCCAGACAGGCAGTGTTACCATGCCTCACAATCACAAGCATGTGTTAGCGACCTACCACAAAGCCGGAGAAAAAGAGGTAAAAATGGCCATAGAAGCTGCCAAAGCGGCGCATAAAACATGGTCGGATCTTACCTGGACAATCAGGGCGTCCATACTATTGAAGGCAGCAGAGTTAATCAGCACGAAATATCGTCATGTATTAAATGCTGCAACCATGCTGGGTCAGAGCAAGAACATTTATCAGGCCGAGATTGATGCGGTTTGTGAAACCATTGATTTCCTGAAGTACAATGCATCCTTTGCCGGCAAGATCTATGAATCCCAGCCCAAGTCGGATTTCAATCAGCTCAACAGGATGGAATACCGGGCGCTGGAAGGTGTTGTATTTGCAGTTAGTCCGTTTAACTTTACCTCCATAGCCTCGAACCTGAATATGGCGCCGGTAATGATGGGCAATACCACGGTATGGAAACCTGCAACAACAGCACTATTATCCAATTACTATTTAATGAAGATTTTCATGGAGGCAGGCGTTCCTGCCGGGGTAATAAACTTTCTTCCCGGCCAGGGCTCACTGATTGGCGGGAATGTCATCAGTAGTCGTGACCTTGCAGGGATTCATTTCACCGGTTCAAACAATACATTCAACAGTTTGTGGGGCCAGGTGGCGCAGAACTTACCCAACTATAAGTCATATCCGCGTTTGATCGGAGAAACAGGAGGCAAAGATTTTATTTTCGTGCATCCCTCTGCAGATGTCAGGGAAACGTCAGTTAATGCAATTCGTGGAGCCTTTGAATATCAGGGTCAGAAATGTTCGGCTGCATCAAGGATGTATATCCCTGATTCATTATGGCCACAAATCAGGGAACAAATGACAGAAATGGCCAATGATATTAAGATGGGTGATGTCATGGATCCGCAAAATTTCATGAATGCCGTAATTGATGAAAAATCGTTTGACAATATCAGTTCGTACATTGATTATGCAAAGGCATCGCCGGAGGCCACCATTATTGCCGGAGGGGAATACGACAAGTCGGAGGGATATTTCATCCGTCCCACCATTATTCAGACCTCGAATCCTCATTTCAAGACCATGGAAGAGGAAATTTTTGGTCCGGTACTTACAATATATGTATATCAGGACAAAGATCTGGATACGGCAGTTGAGTTATGCGATACCACATCACCATTTGGTTTAACGGGCGCCATATTCTCCCGCGACCGCGTTGCGGCATCGAATATTTGCCAGCGTTTACGTTATTCAGCGGGTAATTTCTACATCAATGACAAACCCACAGGAGCTATTGTAGGAATGCAGCCTTTTGGTGGATCACGCGCATCAGGGACTAATGACAAAGCAGGAGGTGAATTCAACCTTGTTCGCTGGATCAGTCCGCGAACAATCAAAGAGACCTTTGTACCTGCAACAGAATACAGATATCCATATATGAATAAATAAAAACGATGAATAAAACATTAGGAATTTTAGGAATAGAGCCCATAAACAAAGGGGCATGTACAGGCACAAAATGGCTTGACACAAAGGGTGAGCTGCTGGTCTCAAAATCGCCCAACACAGGAGATACTATTGCCAGTGTTCAACAGGCAACAAAAGAGGATTACGAGAAGGTTATCCAAACAGCACAAGAGGCATTCAAAACATGGAGCAAAGTGCCTGCGCCGCAACGCGGAGAGATTGTACGTCAGATGGGCGTAGCACTCCGAGAACACAAAGAACATCTGGGCAAACTTGTTTCCTGGGAGATGGGTAAAATATATCAGGAAGGCCTTGGAGAGGTACAGGAGATGATTGATATTTGTGACTTTGCCGTGGGGCAGTCGAGAATGATGTACGGTATGACAACGCACTCAGAGCGCGAGAACCATCGTATGTTTGACCAGTATCATCCGCTGGGAATTGTTGGCGTAATTTCTGCGTATAACTTTCCTGTAGCGGTATGGGCATGGAATGCCATGCTTGCGCTTATCGCAGGTGATGTTGTTGTTTGGAAGCCCTCTTCAAAGGTTCCGGTATCAGCAATTGCTGTGCATAAAATTATGGCAAAAGTACTCGCCGACAATAACATCCCCGAGGGAGTTCTCAACCTTGTTGCCGGTAGTTCGAAGCATATTGGCGATAATTTCCTAGAAGATCGCCGTGTGCCGCTGATTAGTGCCACAGGATCTACACGTATGGGTATCAGAGTAGGGCGTATTGTAGCCGAACGCCTGGGTAAAACAATTCTGGAGCTTGGCGGTAACAATGCCGTTATTGTCACAAAACATTCCGACCTTAATATGGCCATTCCATCGATCGTATTTGGTGCCGTTGGAACAACAGGACAGCGATGCACCTCTACGCGTCGGGTAATCATAACAGAGGATATTTATGATGATGTTAAGAGAATGATTGTCAATGCATACGAAAAGGTATCACATCATATCGGAAATGCTGTTAAGGAGGATACGCTAGTTGGGCCGATGATTGATACAAAAGCCATTGAGGATGTTCGGGCGGCAATTGAAAAGGTAAAAGAGCAGGGTGGCAAAATCCTTTTCGGGGGACAGAAGCTGGAAGGTGAAGGTTATGAATCAGGCTGTTATATGGTTCCGGCGCTGGCAGAGGCTGAAAACCACTTTGAGATTGTTCAGGAAGAGACTTTTGGTCCGTTATTGTATCTCATCAAAGCGCGGGATATTAACCACGCCATTGAGCTACACAATGATGTACCGCAGGGACTGTCATCGGCAATATTCTCTAACAACATCCGCGAGACGGAGCTATTTCTCTCGGCGCAAGGCTCGGACTGTGGCATTGCCAACGTAAACCTTGGCACCTCAGGAGCAGAGATTGGTGGTGCTTTTGGTGGGGAGAAGGAAACCGGAGGCGGTCGTGAGTCAGGTTCCGATGCATGGAAGGCATATATGCGCCGGCAAACGAATACCATAAACTATGGTGATACGCTACCTCTTGCACAGGGGATAAAATTCGATTGTTGCTAATGATTAGCTAATCATATTATAAATCCCATTTAAGCTGCCTCGATATCAAGAGGCAGTTTTTTTATGTTAATTATTCATCCCAACGCTTTAGCAGCCAAGTATGCATAACCCGGGGGTGGCAGCCCCGCGACAAAAAGCCACCGTGAACCTCGCCGCAGCCAGCACCCAGATGTGAGCATTGCGAACATCAAAAAAAAACTCAGCGGAACTCAGCGAAAACATCGCGCTGCTCTGCGTTGCAATAAAAAATGCAGCAAAGCGGAATTAAATAATGATGAAGCAATCTCATCTTTCAGGAACCATTAAGGATTAAACCATTTAAGAATTTCCAAT